>CAZQML010000001.1:0-6092 GCA_964594245.1 uncultured Dehalococcoidales bacterium
AGCGCGGCAAGAACGAACGCCAGAGGGATAGTCAGCCATCTTGCTCTGTGTGCCATTTCTCTCCCTGTCTTGCGTGCAGTGTCAGCCAAGTTCTCCAGCAGGCACCCTGCGGTCAGCCGCCGCATAGCACAAGTCTAGCGCAGATGGGCTGTGCCGGGCAGCGGCCGTCAAGTCCCGCCTTACTAGAACAGGGACTTGAGCCAGTTGACAAGAGAGTCTATCAGACCATTCAGTTTCGCGAATAGATCAGACGAGTCCATTCCGTCATCTTCAGCCCACCACCGTGGCTCCTCCGGAGGGTTAAATGTGACAACGCGCCCAGCCTTGATGGCTATGGACTCATGCGAAGGGCGTTGGAGAAATGAGGACGAGAGGAAGGGTCAAGGGCAAAAGGAACCCCAAGCAACCTTACCGGGCAGGTTAGGGCCTGTCCCAATGAGCTTTCGCCTTGCCCGTTCCCGCCATATAAATACAGTAGAAACGTTTCAGCTATTGCCTGCTGGGGCTTTGGCCTTTCCCCTGAGCTCGACTGCTTGGGGTAACATGAAAGGTAACATGCCAGGGCTCTTCTGTCAAGGATTCCTTGTACGCGGGGTCAACAATCTCCGGGAAAAAAGCTCGAATTTCGCAACCCGTCGCCGCTGACACGCGGTAGACAAGCGTCGTGCGCGCCTTTAGCCCACACGACGCTTGTCCCGGACAGTAGGAGGCCGGAATCAGGACACGGCCATTGCGAGCCATGGGCACCGTGTATCGCGCAGCACACCACGCCGGTATCAAGACCGTCGAGTAGCCTACGCCTCTACCCGCTTGCCCTCTCTGCTCACAATCCAGTCTGCAATCTCAGCGGCATTGTTCGTATCCCAGAACTTGGCGCGCTTGCCTGCAGGCTTGCCATCCGAATCCTTGGTATCCTGGAACACATTGAACCGCTTGCCCCGGGTCGGATACTCAGCATTGCCGACTATCGCGACGAAAGGCTTGAGGTATATCTCCCCAAGCTTGAAGACAATCTCTCCGCCAGGCTCCAGCGTCGCGATTTGCTGAGCAGCTATGTCCTTGGGTGACAGTTTCCTGGCCTTCTCAGACTTGGCTTCCACTGCGGCGGTGCCACCACCACCCCTGTTTCTGTTCCAGAGCATGTCTGCCTCCTCCCGTCAGTTGTCCCAATCGGTTGCCTTGATTCGTACTATTTGGCGCCAGGCTTCTTACCCATTGAGGCGTCCTCCTTTCTCAACTGGCCAGGTATCGTGAGTCTTATCTACTTCTTGGTGGTACTGGGCTTGGGTTTGCTGCCGGGTTTGCTCGGCTGTCCCTTTGTAGCCATCTTTCCCTCCTCCTGCTATGCGAAGCGTCGTCGGGAGCACGGAGTGCATCAACGTCTCTTCCGCAACGCCACGTTTCAAAGCTGCCTGGTCCGATGTCGGATGTCATGTCGTCACCGCGCGCTCCGCGGTATAGGAACCCAACTGATGCAGAGCTTGCTGAGGGGACACGAGACGCAGCGACGCATCCTGCAGTAGTTCTCGCCCAGTCGCGCAAGCGCCGCCTCGAGGTCTGCATAGGTCCTGCCACTCTGATCTGCCTTCTCCCAGACGGAGTGAAGCTGGTCCGTCGCCTCTGCGATGCCAGATGTGTCAATCACGCCGAGGCAGCGGGCGGCTTCAATAACGGGACTCGAGAGTCCCGGTCGTGCCTTGTCCCACACACCTCTCATCTCCCTGAGGAACAGGACAACAACCCTACGCGGCACACCATTTCCCAGAGACCTCAGCCGTAGCACGAGGTCATTCTCATCATCGGCGAAGAAATGCAGACGATTGATGTCCGCGTCGTAGTCGACCACGAGCGACTCGACTGCCCCGCGCAATGAGCAGGCGACCCTAGCGGAGTAGCCGACGAACCCCGCATCCTGAAGCACCTGCATCAGCTCATGGTCGTTGGAGCATGCGATTGCCCGAGGACTGAGAAGCTCCAGTTTCACAAGCGCGCGATAGGCCGCCAGCCCGCTGGATGCCGGCACGGGGGAGCCCAGGAGAAATGCCCCGGTGAACCAATTGAAGACGTCTTCGGACCCCATACCGGCAAGTCTGATGCCAAGCAGGCGCGAATAGGAGCCTCCGAGACGCGTGACGAGCACGCTGCACACGGCGCCGGCTTCACTTTCGCTGAGCCGCTGCTCAAGAGCGATGTTCTTCATGTCCCACCCTGCTATCGGCGACAACCTGTTCGGACAGAAGACCAGCCACGAGCGTGGTTTCAAGACGGACGGTTTGGGGTATCGCTTTGCGACCACCGCCATGGCGAATGAGGACAGGGATGCCATACACGAAGACCCCGGCGAGGAGGGCCCACGGCATCTCAAGCCGCGGGAGCAACCACATTGTCAGGCCAACACAGGCCACAAACACAGGCGCACAGATGAGCGCGCCACGGGCGTAGGAGACTCCGGCCGTCACTCCACCGGTGTGGTAGAGCAACACAACGTTGATGATAAACAGGACGGGCAGACTGGCCACAAATGCCGCAGTCATGCCATCGGCATGAGCACCGACGTAGGCAACCGTAGTCACGACCGTTCCACCGATAAGAAAGTAGAGAACATAGGACAACATGGGGGCTAACTCCTCCTACAAGATACTCACAGCAGTGTAGTAGCGCCTCTGCTAGAATTCCCTTTGAGCAAACCTGCCTCTGCACTAGAATCACCTTGTATTTTCATTAGAGGCCGCAGGGCAACACGTACTCATGAGTGAGTTGACTGAGAAGGCGTCCCGCAAGCACAGTCCGCGCCGGAAGACCGACGAGTTGGCCGCCGCCGAGGCTCTCTCGGCAAGCGCCGACGGCTTGATGGGAATCGATGCCGGAGGGCGAATACGGATATTCAACCGCGCGCTGCAGGGCCTGGCGGGCATCTCCCGGGAGGATGCCGTCGGACGCAGTTGCAGCAGCGTGCTCACCATCGAAGACGGCAGTGGCACACGCCTCTGTGAGAGCGCGTGTCCCATCGGCAAGGGCCAGAGCGGCGCATTTGATGTCGAAGGTGAACTAACCACAGCCGACGGACGAAAGGTTGCGGTCGACCTCAACTTCGCCGTCTCATGTGATGAAGCGGGCAAACTCAAGACGGCCGTCGTCAACGTGCGCGACGCGGGCAAGCTGCACCAGACAGACCGCGTCCGGTCAGTACTGCTCACATCGATATCGCATGAACTTCAGACTCCCATCTCAATCATAAAGGCATATGCCAGCACGCTTGCACGGGCTGATGCGAATTGGAGCGAGGAGACTGTCAGGGAGAAACTCAAGGCGATAGAGGAAGAGAGTGACAGGCTCTCGGCACTCGTAAGCCGCTTTCTCTACACGTCCCGGCTTGAGGCAGGCGCGGTGTCACTGAATCTGATGATCGTTGACCTGGCACAAGAGGCACAACGTGTTGCACGAAGACTCGCCGAAGTGGACGAAACGCATGAGATTCTGGCAAGCTTCCCGCCAGACTATCCGCCAGTCACGGGAGATCCTGAGCGGCTTGACACGGTGCTGACAAACCTCATCGAAAATGCGATCAAGTTCTCCCCCAGGGGGGGCACAGTGACCGTGGAAGGCTCTATGAGCGACGACGACGTGTACGTGACCGTAGGAGACCAGGGTATCGGCATTTCGCCACACGACCAGGAGCACGTCTTCGAGCGTTTCTACAGGAGCACGGACCCGCCAACCTCATTCCCGCCGGGCACAGGCCTTGGACTGTACATCTGCAGGACTCTGGTGCGCGCACACGGCGGGCGCATCTGGGTGCAGAGTGATCCGGGCCAGGGGTCACTCTTCACATTCTGCCTTCCGCGCGCCCGGGAGGATCAAGACGGAGAGTCAGCCTGATGGATAGACCACACCGAAAACAGCAAACGCGGACGATACTCGTCGTCGACGACGAGCAACGCATGGCGGAAGCCGTCGCAATGAACCTTGAACTCGAGGGCTTCCAGATCATCACGGCGACCAACGGCGAAGAAGCTGTCCGCAAGGTTACCGAGGACATACCCGACCTGGTAATAATGGACGTGATGATGCCTGAGATGGACGGATTCGAGGCGCTCAGGCGAATCCGTGAGGTCTCCACCACCCCTGTCATCATGCTCACCGTTCGCGGCGACGAAGGGGATAAGGTTCGAGGCCTTGACCTTGGTGCGGACGACTACATGAACAAGCCTTTCAGCCCGCAGGAGCTTGTCTCGCGTGTCCGCGCTGTTCTGCGAAGGACGGAAATGCCCAGCCCCGTACCGAAGACGGAGATACGGGTGGACAACAACCTGTTGATCGACTTCAACCGGAGAAAGGTCATCGCGCATGGAAACGAAGTCCATCTGCGTCCCACCGAGTTTCGCCTCCTGTACCACCTGGTGAGCAACGCGGGACAGGTGCTCACTCACGAGACCCTTCTCAGGCGCGTCTGGGGCTACGAGTACCGCGACGAGGACCAGTATCTCTGGCTATACATCACGTATCTTCGCAGGAAGCTGGAGGAGAATCCGAAGCAGCCGAAGTACATTATCGGGGAACGTGGCATCGGCTACCGCTTCGTAGAGTTCGAGGGGAAGTAGGAAAAGGCAGCGCCCGACGCGGCACCTCGGGCGACGCTACTCCGTGGCATCAAGGTACTTCAAGCGCAGGCCATCAGTCGGGTGTGTCAATTCCGGCCGTCGTCTGAAACCACACTTCCTCAACTCGCGGAGCATGACCCGAACAGTCTTGCGGCCGACATAGCGCGCGGCCACTCCGTCCGCCTCGAACTCGGCGGCCCAGCTCATCGCGGCAAACGAGCCAACAAGCACCACACCACCGGCGATCAGCTTCACGACTTCCGGAGTTATGAGAACCAGGCCCACCGCGATGCCGCCAAGAGTCGCAAGGACACTGCCAAGTAGAAGCAACTCCCAGTGCCGGCACTTGAGATGAGCCAGTTCATGCGCAAGGACGGCCTCCAGCGCCTCGGGCGAGAGCTTCTCTACGAGTGCCACGCCGATCCGGATGCGGTTTCCACGCCCACCCCACAGATTCGGTAACGCCCGCGCACCACGCCACAACGGCGCAATCTCTACGGGGAGACTCGAATCAAGACTCACGTTCATGCGTTTTGCCAGGTCGGACAGGCTCTCGGGGACATCGGTCCAGCGGAGTTCAACAAGGTCGTTGCCCTTTCCTGACGGACCGGCAACGTGAAGTCTGATGATATCCTGCCAGGTCATGGTTATCTTCAAGTATACACATTCCCCCTCATACCATGAGGCAGCGGGGGCTAGACCTGAACGAGGGGTAGGCGGAGAATCGCCCACCCCTCGCAGCAGTTGTTCAGCTAGCGAACGGTGACATCCTCACCCAGCGTCTCTCCACTGAGTTCGGGACTGTAGTACGCATAGGCTCTCGAAGCAACTGCCTTCGCCTTGACCGGGTACAGGGCAACCGCATCGAACTTCAGTGACACGCTCTCTCCCTGCTGCAGGTTCTCGATGTAGAAGATGACTTTGCGTCCGGCAAGCTCGTAGCGCTTGATGCGCCCGTCGGCCTCGACAGCAGCCTCAAGCGTGTCGGAGACCGCGGCGAAGCCGGTCGGGATGGAGATGTCCATCACAATCATGCCGGCTTCCGCGGGCTGCGGTGGATTGAAGGTCAGCTTCGCAGACACCGTGATAGTGTCATCAACCTCCACCTCGGTGGTGTCGTAGTCCACTTCTATCTGCAGGATGTTGAGTGTATCCGCCCGGGCAACGGGCAGATTGAAGCGGCGCACCACCTGGCCGACTGCCTTACCCTTGCCATCCACCGTTAGCTCGAACTCTCCATTCACGGGCAGTTCGATGACCTGAAGGACATCGAAGTTCTCCTGCGTGATGCTGAAGTCCTTCTCGAATCCTTCACCGGCCACGGTGATGTCCAGGTCCACATCAGCGCGAGCACCGCTCTGGAACTCCACCAGAGCCTGGATGCCGACGACGGTGTCCTGCGTTGCTCCGAAACCACCGTAGGAGTTCCTCTGACTCGTGAGCCATTGCGCCGCACGTGACGCATTGAAGACATCTCCATGCCGCACGAGC
>CAZQML010000002.1:0-7974 GCA_964594245.1 uncultured Dehalococcoidales bacterium
AATTCTGCTCGCGAGCCAGGAGACCTGCATCCAGCCGGTTTCCTTGAGCCGTGGACCCGAGACGCTCTGAGCTGCACGCAGGCAACCACTTGCATGTGGCACACGACGGTGAAGACTACCAGTCTACAAGCGACTGGAGTACACTGTGAGGGTGGCTCAATGCTGGCACTGCGTCAGCCGAATCGGCTACAATAGTGAGTCCGTGTTGACATCGAGTAAGCCGCTCGGACGCTCGTCTTGACTGACTTTCTGACAGAACTCGGGGGCCGCCAGGCAACCGTCGGATTGCCACATATCACTCGTTCACCATATCCATCTGCGACAGCTTCCAACCCTGCCTCCGAGACCGGATTATCTCGAGGACCGGGTAGAGGTTCGGATTCTGTTTTCCAGGAGGTATTTCAGAGATGAAATCCAAAGCTATCCTCATCGACACCAAGGACAATGTGGCCACGGCCTTTCAGGACCTGTCCAAAGGCGAGACGGTGACGGTCTCGCTCGCGGGTACTGAAGTAACCACCGTGCTGACGCAGGACATCCCGTTTGGCCACAAGTTCGCGCTGTCCGCTATCGGGTTGCACGAGCCCGTGGTGAAATACGGAGAGGCAATTGGACTTGCCACGGATTCCATACAGGCGGGCCAGCATGTCCACGTGCACAACATGGAGAGCCAGAAAGGAAGGGGGGACAGGTAATGGACTTCCAGGGATATCGCAGAAAGACAGGCAAGGTGGGCATTCGTAACCACGTCCTCGTGTTCCCGACTGTCGTCTGTTCAGCCGAGGTCGCCCGGATGATCAGCGAGAAGGTTCCGGGCACCGTGTACGCCATTCACGGTGGCGGATGCGGACATGTCGGCGAAGAGAAGGAGAAAGTCATCCGCACGATGGTAGGCATCTGCGGCCACGGCAACGTGGCGAGTGTGCTGCTCGTGGCCAATGGCTGCGAAGTTGTTCAGCCTGAACTCATCGGCGCCGAGCTCGACAAGCTCGGTCAGCCCTATGACGTCGTCAGCGTCCAGGAAGATGGCGGCACTCCCGGTTGCATAGAGAAGGGCACGAAGATCGCCGCAAAGATGGTTGAGGATGCGGCGAACGCGAAGAAGGAGTCCATCCCGTTGTCCGAACTCATGCTGGGTTGTGAGTGCGGCGGCTCGGACGCGTTCTCGGGTCTGACCGCCAACCCGTCGCTCGGCCTCGCGGCCGACCGACTCATTGCCGAGGGCGGTACCGCCATCTTCTCCGAGACCACGGAAATGCTGGGCTGCGAGCACGTGCTGGCACGCAGGGCTACCGATGACAAGGTCGCGAAGGACATCTACGACATCATCGCCGGGGCCGAGGCCAGGGCGATGCAAGGCGGTGTGGACATTCGCGGCGCCCAGCCCTCGCCCGGCAACATCAAGGGAGGCCTGAGCAGTATCGAGGAGAAATCGCTCGGATGCATCCGCAAGGGTGGCAATACCACCATCATGCAGGTCGTGAAGTACTCCGAGCATCCCGAACGGAAAGGTCTCATCATCATGGACGCCACGGCGGCAGACGTGATGAACGACACCGGGCTCCTTGCCGCAGGATGCCACCTGATTGTATTCACCACCGGCCGCGGCACACCCGTGGGTTCGCCAATCGCGCCCATCATCAAGGTCTCTACCAACAGCGTGCTATACGGCAAGATGAAGCCCAACATCGATGTCAACGCCGGCTCCATCGTGGACGGCGAGGGCACACTCGAATCGGTCGGCCAGGAAATATTCGACAAGGTCGTCGCGTGCGCCAATGGTGAGCTGTCGAAGGCTGAGGCGCTTGGCCACCGGGAGTTTGACATCCATTTCGACATGCTCGTCTAGACGGCGACACGTGAAAGCGGAGGAGAGACAGAGGGAGTTCGGACAATGGAGAAGAGAAGCAGCATACTTGAGGCGTGCGCACCTCAGACACCTTCCCTGTACGCACCGGGGGGATTCACCCGCGACGATCTTTCCAAACCCCAGATTCTCCTGTACTCGACAGCCGGAGAGGCACACCCCGGCAGCTATCATCTCGACAAGCTGGTTGAGCAGGCCCGAATGGGCGTTGCGCTCGCGGGCGGCACGGGCTTCAAGTTCACCACTTCCGACGTCTGTGACGGCATAGCCCAGGGCCATGATGGCATGAACTACCCCCTCGCGTCGCGCGAGTTCATCGCCGGCATGATTGAGATATACGCGTGCACGCACCAGTACGACGGGGCAGTCCTTATGTCGAGTTGTGACAAGGGCCTCCCCGCGTGCCTCGTTGCAGCCGGCAGGCTCAAGGAACTCATGCCCGTCGTGGTGGTGCCGGGAGGCTCCAACGAGCCGGGGCCATGCTACCTAATGGAAGGTGCGGTCGGCATAGCGGATGCACAGGTAAGGGCCGGCTTGCTCGACAGGGAAGAACTCACGTTCATTCAGGACCACACACTGCCATGCGATGGAGCATGTCAATTCATGGGCACCGCATCCACCATGCAGGTGATGTCGGAGGCACTGGGCCTGGCTGCTCCCACGACCGCACTGACACCCGCCACGCAGCGCTACGTGCTCAACAACGCCCGCAACGCGGGACATCTCGTGATGAACCTGCGGGCCAAGGACATCCGCGTGAAGGATATCCTGACGGAAGGAGCAATCAGGAATGCCGTAGTCATCCACCAGGCCACCGGTGGCTCAACAAACGGACTCCTGCACCTCCCCGCAATTGCCCACGCTGCCGGCGTCCCGTTTGACGTGACGATTTTCGATGCTCTCGGGCAGAAGACCCCATACCTGACGAATGTGCACACGGCCGGGCAGTACGCCTCACGACAGCTGTGGTTTGCAGGCGGCGTCCAGAGAATCATCAGTCGCCTGGCCGACACGGGACTCCTCGACATGGATGCCCTGACGGTCACGGGGCACACCGTGCGGGAGAACCTTGAAGCAGTCGAGAAGACGGACTTCTTCCGGATGGGCGAGGGATACCTCAGCAACTATGCGACAACCGACGGCTCGCGCCGCCTCCGGCTGACCGATGTGGTGCGAACGCTTGACGACCCCAAGAGCAAGCGCGGCTCCGTGGCAGTACTCAAAGGCAACATTGCACCGGAGGGCTCCGTGTTCAAGTACAGCGCCTGCGACCCCGCCATGTATGAGCACGTCGGGAGAGCAGTCGTGTTTGACTCGGAGGAGGACTGCTTCGCAGCGGTGACCGGCCTCAAGCTTGAGGCGGGAGATATCGCCATCGTACGGTACGAGGGACCGCGAAGTTGCGGAATGCCGGAACTATTCAACACCTCTTCTGCTATAGTCGGCATCGAGAAGTATCGCAAGTCCATCGCACTGGTGACAGACGGGCGGTTCTCCGGCGCCACCGCGGGACCGGTCATCGGCCACGTATCTCCGGAAGCTGCGAGCGGAGGCCCGATCGGCCTGATAGAGGACGGGGACCTTATCGAGATTAGCCTTGAGAGGCGAGCGCTCAACATTGTTGGGACAAACGGAGAGAAGAAGACTCACGAGGAGATGGATCGAGTGCTTGCGGAGCGCAAGGCCCGTACACCTGCGAAAGCTGCAAGATACACCGCCGGAATACTCGGCGCCTACACGCAACTGGCAACTTCAGCCATGAAGGGCGCCTACATGGGGAGGATTTCCGGCTCTTAGGCTACCAGCAACTAAGCTGAAATCTGACAAGGAGGCAAGTTCATGGAATTCCAAGGCTACCTCAGACCGGACGGTTCAGTCGGCTCTCGCAACATGGTGGCGCTCATCCCGGCGTCCAGATGCGCCAACGAGATGGCGTGCCGCATCGCCGACGAGGCAGGCCCCGGAGTACACCCCTTGCTGCACAACCAGCCGTGCGTGCACGTGGGCCCCGACAACGTGATGGCCCGCCGGGTCCTCACCGGAATGGGCCAGAACCCGAATAGCGTCGCTGCGATTGTGCTTGGCATCGGCTGTGACCCGTTCTCGGCTTTCGACATCGCCAACGACATCGCAACTTCGGGCAAGCCCGTGGAGGCACTCACCATCGAAGCGGAGGGAGATTACGACATCGTGATCTCCAAAGGCATCGAGTTCGCCAAGCAGATGAAAGCAGATGCCGCTCTTCTCACCAGGCAACCATTTGACCTCAGCCACATCAGGCTGGCGGTCAAGTGCGGCGGTTCTGACACAACGTCTGCTCTGGGCTGCAACCCGGTGGCGGGATGGGTGGTTGACCAGATTGTCAACGCCGGGGGAACATGTGTCTTCTCCGAGACGGCCGAACTCGTTGGCGCAGAGCACATCATGGCGCGACGTGCCACGGACCCCGCCGTGGCGCAGAAGGTCCTCGACGCCGTCGCGCGCACAGACCAGCGCATCCTCGATGCCGGAGTCGACATCCTTGGTTCCGAACCGACGCCCGGAAACATAAAAGGTGGTCTGACCACGCTAGAGGAGAAATCCCTTGGCGCGATAGCCAAGAGCGGTACAGTGCCGCTCACAGGCGTCCTCGACTGGGGCGAGAAGCTTCCCGGCCCGGGACTATTCTTCATGGACGGCTCCGCCAACACGCCACAAATGGAGCTTGGACTATCGGCTTCCGGAGCACAGTTGATGACCTTCGGATTCGGCGGAGGGCTGCCTGCGAGTTTCCGGTCCATGCCCGCAAACGCCATGGGCAACCTGCCCATACTCCCCGTCCTCAAGATACTGAGCAGCCCGAAGGCCGCCCGCGAGATTCCCTACTTCGATTTGTACGCTGGCACCGTCGTCGAGGGCAAGGAGACGGTGGCGCAGGTGGGACAGCGTCTGCTCGAAGAGATCCTCCTGATCCTCTCGGGCAAGCCCACCAAGATTGAACTCCGGCCGCGATACCGAGAAGTCATGGAGATGTGGCGGCTCGGCCCCGTCTTCTAGCAAGAGCGGCTGACGACAGGTATATCTGGCAAAGGCAGCAAAAGGAATAGGACATGAGATTCCCCGGTTGCATGAGGCCGGACAGTCAGGTCAAAGCGAGGCATTGTGTCGGCGTGCGGATCGGAAACATCACGCACCAGGCACATCATCGTGACCAAGAAAAAGGGAGGTACAGAGAGTAATGGACGAAAAAGCGAGGGAGAAACTGCTCCAGAAGGCCTATGACCTTGGCTACGAGTATGAGAACGTCTACAGGGGCTGCGGTCAAGTAGTCATAGCCGCCCTCCAAGAGACCTTCGACATGCCGAACCCCGAAGTGTTCAAGTCGCTCACCGGCTGGGCAGGCGGCGGTGCGACCGTTGGGGACTCTGCGTGCGGCGCGTATGTCGCCGGCGTCTTGTTCCTGAGCGGCCTCAAGGGACGCGAGTATGGCAACTTCGCCGATCCTGAGAGAGTCCGATTCGAGAGCTTCGCCATTGCGCGCAAGCTCCATGAGAAGTACATCAAGGAGTTTGGCTGCGTCAACTGCCATGACATACACAGGGTAGTCTATGGCAGGCCCTACTATCTTCCCGACCCCGATGAGATGATCAAGTTCGACGAGGCCGGTGGCCACACGACCGGATGCACCATGGTGTGCGGTAAGGGAGCTCGCTTTGCCGCTGAAGTCGCAATCGACGAAGGCCTGATTTCGGAGGAGAAACTGGCCGCAGCAGCGGCCAAGGCCTAGCACCCGACGATATCCTGCGCAACCCGGCATCAACCCGGGGTCGAGCGACTGACTCGAGCCCGGGTCGGTGTTCACCGTCCGTTGAAAGGCGCATGTGCCATTCCGAAAAGTACTCTGCCCAAAGCGGAGAGAGGAGAGTTCGAGCCAATGAAAAAGGCAATAATGATGGACCCTCGTGACAACGTTGCAACTGCCCTGACAGCTCTTGAGCCCGGCGACGAGATAGAAGTCATCTCGGCCAAGCGAGAGACGGTCCGGCAAGTTCATTCGCGCGATTCCCTTCCCCTCGGACACAAGATCGCTCTGGCCGACCTGCAAGAGGGAGACACAGTGGTGAAATACGGAGCCAAGATCGGCAGAGCAACCAAGGACATCGCAGTCGGCGACTACGTACACATCCACAACGTCGCCAGCGACCGCATGCCATTGACCGAGAACATGCTCGGCCACTCATAGGGTTTCGTTACCGCATCAGGAAGGAGGTCAAACATGGAGTTCCAGGGATACGAACGACCCAACGGCCTCGTTGGAGTCCGCAACACGGTCCTCGCTATCGCCGTGTGCGACTGCGGAGAACCGGCCGCACAGCAGATGGTCAAGGGCATAGAAGGAGCCGTGGCAGTAACCCAGTACCACGGCTGCGTCGCCCTCGAGACTGTGCCCATCATGGTTGGAGTGGCGCAGAACCCCAACATATGCGGCACTGTTCTGGTCATGATGGGATGCGAAGGTATGAGAGCCGAGCCCATAGCCGAGCAGATTGCCATGGCCGGCAAGCCGGTCGAGATAGTCAACATCCAGGAAATCGGCAGTACGAGGAAGGCAATAGCCAGGGGCCGTGAGCTAGTCGCAGAGATGGCTCGCAATGCCGCAAGCGAAAAGCGCAAGCCCTTCGACATCACGAAGCTGGCCGTCGGTGTGAAGTGCGGCGGCTCCGATACGACGAGCGGCATCGCCGCCAACCCGGCAATTGGCGTTATGTCAGACATGATGGTCGACGCCGGCGCCCGCGTCCTGATGATTGAGCCAATCGAGGCCATCGGTGCCGAGGAAGAACTGGCCAGCCGCGCCGTGAACGAAGACGTCAGGAAGGACATACTGTCCTGGGTCGGCAACGACGAGAAGAGATGGTCGGTGCCGGGAGCCGGCGTTGACTTCATGTGCGGCGGCAACGTGAAGGGTGGACTGACGACGCTGGAGGAGAAATCCTTGGGCGCGGTACACAAGAGCGGTCACAGGCCGATCAGTGGTGTTCTTAAGGTGCGCCCTGAGCACATAGACCATCTCCCGGTGAAGGGCGGCTTCTACCTCATGGAAGGCATCCACATCGAACTGCAGGCAATGACCTATCAGGCCGCGGCAGGCGTCAACATCATCGTGTTTGCCACGGGAAGAGGCGGCAGCTTCGGCCATGCCGTGTCCCCACTCGTCAAGGTGACCGGTCACCCCGAGACCTGGGAACGCATGGGCGAAGACATGGACGTAAACGCCAGCACCATCATGGAAGGCGTTGAGTCCATTGAGTCAGTCGGCAAGCGCATATTCGATGAAGTGCTGGCCGTCGCGTCGGGTAAGGTCACCAAGGGCGAGGAACTGGGTTTCTACAACTTCAACATCTGGAAGCAGGATCCGAGACTGGAGGCGCTGCTGGGACTCAAAGGAGGCTAGAACGATGGGAAGGAATCTCATTACTGGAGGACTGGGCTTCATCGGCTACCACCTCACGAACTTGCTTCTCGACCAGGGCGAGGAGGTCATCATCTTCGATGTGGCGGCCAGCTCACCGCTCTTCCGCGACATACAGGACCGTGTGACTCTGATTCGCGGCGACGTTAGCAACTGGTCACAGGTACTTGACGCGGTGAAAAGCAGTGAGGCGGACTGCATCGTCCACGCGGGGGCCATGCTTCCGCCCGGGAGCGAGCAGAATCCGCAGGCCGCGTACTCAATCAACATGAACGGCACATACAACGTGCTCGAGGCCGCGCGCATGTTCGACGTGAAGTCGGTCATGTTCATCAGCACCCTTGCCACCTACGGTCGTGATGTTCCGGCGGTTGTGCCCAACGACGCGGCACAGCATCCCGTGAACATGTACGGAGTAACCAAGGTCTGTGGCGAGCGCCTTGGCGAGTACTACCACCGCCGATTCGGCGTGAACTTCAGGGGAGTACGCCTCACCCCCATCCTGGGAATGGGCCGCCGCGACAGCGCGCAGAGTGCCTACATTTACAGGTCCGGTCAGGAGGCTGCGGTGGGACGTCCCTACTCCATCTACGTGGAGCCCGACACCGGCATCGCCCTGCTCTATGTGAAGGACGCCGCATGGGGGTTGTACGAC
>CAZQML010000003.1:0-3385 GCA_964594245.1 uncultured Dehalococcoidales bacterium
TATTCGCAGTGCTCGGCGTCGCCGGCTCGGTGCTGCTCTATTTCAGTTGCAGGTCTGAGGACAGACGCCTTGTCGAGAAGTTCGGCGACGACTATCGCGACTACATGAGTAGAGTGCCCGGAATGAACTTCGTCGAGGGGACGCTAAGGTTGATGCGTCGGAAGCGTGAGGGCTAGGCCGTCTTGTTGCATAGGCCCATCGTCATTGGCCGGTATGTACGGCTGCTCGCGCCCGGACCGTGCATCTTCATCCGGCAGACCCTGTTGCGACCGCACGCTCAGGTGGTAATCTAGTGACAGTGCAGCCCAACGCTTGAGAGAAGAGGAGAAGACAGCATGAAGATCACCAACGTCAAGACGTTCATCTACAGGCCGACGTGGAACTGGCTCTTCGTCAAGATCGAGACGGACGAAGGCATCTACGGCTGGGGAGAGGCGACGTCACAGTCGCTTGAGAAGCCGGTCGAGGCCTGTATCCACAACCTCGCTGACTACCTCATCGGCAAGGACCCCCGCGACATCGAGCTTCACTGGTCCACGATGTTCCGCAATTCCTACTGGCGGCCGACATTCGTCGTCACGAGTGCGATGAGCGGCATCGACATGGCCCTGTGGGATATCCTCGGAAAGAGCCTCAACGTGCCGGTCTATCGCCTCCTCGGCGGCGCCGTGCGTGACAGGATTCCGGTCTACCACAACGGCTGGTGGTTCGCGGCCAACAGCACGGACGACTACGTCCGACTGGCCGAGCGCGAGGTCAAGGAAAAGGGCGCCCGGGCTATCAAGTATGACCCGTTCTGGGGAACCGACGTGTTCACCGCGACCAAGGAAGATATTCGCAAGGTTCTGGACAACATCTCCCGCGTGCGAAAGGCCGTCGGCGATGAAACCGAGATCATGCTTGACTGCCACTCGCGCATGACCACGAACGGCGCCATCCGCTTCGCCCAGGCGGTGCGTGAGTACGACCCTGCGTGGTTCGAGGAGCCGTTGCCGACCGATGCGGCGGCCGAGGACCTCGCGCGCATCGTGAATTCCACCGACATCCCGATAGTAACCGGAGAGCGCCTTGTGACTCGCTGGTGCTTCCGTGACATCATTGAGAAGCGCGCGGCTGCCGCCATCAACCCCGACCCCTGTCACGCCGGCGGCATCTCGGAGATGAAGAAGATCGGGGAACTAGCCAACACGTACTACATCGGCTTCACTCCTCACAGCGCGGGCGGTCCTGTCATGGTCGCGGCAAACCTGCACGTCGAGGCATGCGCGCCGAACTTCACCATCCACGAGTACTTCACGGTGGACCCCCCGTACTACGAAGAGGTGCTCAAGGAGCCGTACTCCACACTCGTGGACGAGTGCCTGTCGCTACCCGAGAGGCCGGGGCTCGGTCTTGACCTCAACGAGGAAGTGCTCGGGAACCGGCCCTACAAGTACCACGACCTGAGCAGTTTCTGGGACGTTCCCCAGGTACCCGGCGGGGGCAAGCTGGAGAGCAAGTAGGCTTCCCGCCGGCGTCGTAGCCCGTGCCCTGTTCTGAGGCAGCCCCCTCCCACAGGGGGCTGCCGATTGCCCGACTGAGGGCACACGGATGTCCCTGCGGCCGCTACAGCGACCTGTTTCGCGAGTGCAAGTGCGCGTTGTCGGACATTAGACGGCGCCGCAAGCGCGAAGGAGACGGCAGGCTGCCTCCATCTCGGGCCATTCCTGCTCCGCAAAGTCGAGACGAAGACTCCTCACCACACGCTGTTCACCCCTTGTTCTGCAGTGCCTGCCCGACTCCACTATCGGCACAAGAACCACGTTGGTGTACTATGAAACACGACTACGAAACGAGGAGGTTACTACAATGGAAAGCCAGCTCGAGATTTGGAATGAGTACCTGAAATCGAGAGACGAGATTGCAGAGGCGGTGCCCGGATTGTGGGCCGTGAAAGATGCCCTCACCCAGGAGGTCTACAAAGAGGGAGCGCTGAGCGTCAAGGTCAAACGGCTGATGGGGCTGGTGGGAGGACTCCGCGCAGGCTGCACCACTTGCGTCATCGGCCAGACACAGCTTGCGATTGCGGCCGGCGCCACCAACGAGGAGATCTTTGAGGCCATTGGGGTTGGAACCGCCATGAGTGGCACTCCCGGCCTTGCAGAGGCAGGCAGAGTATTCGAGTTGCTGAAGGAACTGGGCAGACTGTAGCTGCAGGCAGGCGACTCTCCCGCTCTACGGAAGAGGGTGACAGGGACATGTGCCCCATGTTTGGCGTATGCGCCGCACGTCCGCGTGTTTGAACGCCTTCGACGCACGGGGCACAGTCCGTCCCCTCTCCTTTCTCTTGTGGCTAGAATAGAACAGCTTCAAGCGCTGTCGCTACTACTGGCTGAGCAGTCGCGGTGGTCTAACGGCATTGCCGCCCATCTATAGGTGCCGGGTTGTCTCTGGCCAGAGCGGTTCGGCTTGCGGCTGACATTGGAGGAACCGGACCATGGAAGACATGATTGCACGCATACGCCGGGAACTGGAGCAGAACGCAGACGAGAAGAAGAGAGAGGGTGGCGAGAGGTTCTTCAAGGAGGGCGTCAAGCTGTACGGGCTGACGGTTCCCGCAGTCAACCGGATGGCCAAGGCTTACTTCAAGGAGCTCCGACAGGAGAGCAAGCGGGACATCTTCACCCTGTGTGAGGAGCTGTGGCGGTCGGGTTACATGGAAGAGGCCCTAGTCGCGTGCACATGGTCGCACGCCGTCCACAAGCAGTACCTGCCGGAGGACATCGGCGTCTTCGAGAGATGGGTGAGCAAGTACGTCACCAACTGGGCCACGTGCGACACGCTCTGCAATCATTCGGTAGGCGACCTCATCGACATGTATCCCTCGCTCGTGCACGTACTGAAGACATGGGCCACATCTCACAACCGCTGGATGCGCCGCGCTGCGGCGGTCTCGCTCATCGTTCCGGCCAAACGCGGCAGGTTCCTGGAGGACGTCTTCCAGATTGCGGACATCCTGCTCCTGGATACCGATGACCTGGTGCGGAAAGGGTATGGCTGGATGCTCAAGGAGGCGGCGGAATCCCATCAGCAGGACGTCTTCGACTACGTAATGAGAAACAAGGCAGTCATGCCCCGCACGTCCTTACGGTACGCCATCGAGAAGATGCCGCAGGAACTCAAGGCCCGGGCGATGTCGTCTTAGCCGGCACTCCCGAGGGCGGGCGCCACACAGATGTCGGCGACGTCATCGAGGTTGAGGTGGACGGCATCGGCATACTGAGGAACCGGGTGGTGATGGGGTAGGCCAACCCCCGAACTGAGATTGCCGACTGCCCTACGGGTGACAGAGCGCGCACTTCGTCGGCACACCGCCGAACTTCGTTGCCGCCGACTCGGCACACTC
>CAZQML010000004.1:0-4247 GCA_964594245.1 uncultured Dehalococcoidales bacterium
GGTCGGGGACGGAGATGCCCGCGATGTTCTGGTTCAGGAAGCGCGCCATGCCGGCGGATTTCAGCAGCAGGACACCGCCAAGCACCGGCACGCCTATCCTGTTGGCCTGCTGCATGAAGGCTGCGAACCTGTCGAGGTCGAACACGGCCTGGGTCTGGAAGAATCGCGCTCCCGCGGCGACCTTCTTCTCCATCTTCATGAGCTGGAGTTCAACCGGGTCCGAACCCGGATTGACGACTGCCCCCAGCAGGAAGTCGGGGCTCCCATCCAGTTCGTGTCCTGTCATGTCGTGGCCCTGCATCAGTTGCGAGGCGGCGCTGAGCAGGCTGACGGAGTCAAGGTCAAAGACCGGCTTCGCTCCGGGATGGTCGCCCAGCAGCGGATGGTCGCCCGTGAGCGCCAGCACGTTGCGTATGCCGAGTGTGTGTGCGCTCAACAGGTCGGATTGCAGCGCGAGGCGGTTGCGGTCGCGGCACGTAAGCTGGTACACGGGCTCGATGCCGCGAGACGCCAGCAGGTGGCACATCGCGAGAGACCCCAGCCTCATCACGGAGCTTTGTAGATCGGTGACATTGAGCGCGTCAACCAGGCCCCTGAGGAGTTCGGCCTCCTCGAGGCATGCATCGACGTTGGTCCCCTTCGGAGGGCCGACCTCGGCGGTCACGACGAAATGGTGTGCCTTGACGTTGTCAGCTAGCGTCATCTGATACCTCGCAGTTGGGCGGAGCCTCCCGGATTATTCGCGCGTAGTCGCGCGGGGCGAACACGTGCGACAGCACATCGAGCCTGCCTGTCCGGGTCAGCCTGCGGTAGATGATGCTCCAGGCGCACTCAGCCGTGTGGTCCACCTCGCACATGCCGTCCTGCGCACCGCCGCACTGCCCGTTCAGCAGGCCCTTGGGACATGAGGTGAGAGGGCATATGCCGCCGGTGTAGTTGAGGTAGCACTCTCCACAGAGCTTGCAGTCGACCGGCTGGGCTGTTAGTCCCTGGAAGCCGTACATGTGGACTGTGTCACAGCCGGCGTACACGGCCCTGGCGGGTAACATCGCGGAGACGACCTGGGAGCCCACTCCACACGCGAGCACGAGTACCGTGTCTGCTGCGTCAATGGCGGTCTTGAAGTAGTCGAGATATGGACGGACGTACTCCGGATGACACAGGAACTCGACCGACGCTGTGGCTTGAACGTGGTTCCCAAGCGCCTCAAGGAGCTCGTCTATGCCACGGCTGTCCGGCGCGATATCGTCGCAGCCGGTGCACCTCAGAACGAAGACCGAGGCATCTCCGAGGAGCGCCCGGAGTTCGTCGTGTGGTTTAGACAGTGCGACAAGCATATGCCTTCTCCTGCCTGACGGCGCTCACTAGCGGGATGCGTTGCGGGCACACGTAATCGCAGCATCCGCACTCGATGCAGCGCATCACATCGAACTGTTCGGCGTCGGCGGGCCTGCCGAGTCTGAGCGCTAGCCCGTAGAACAGCGGCTCGAGCCCCGCCGGACAGGCGTCAACGCAGCGGCCGCACTTGATGCAGTCGTTCTCGATGAGCCTCTCCACAACAGGGCGTCGGACAACTGTGAACCCTGAGCTGCCCTTAATGACGGCGGATCCCAACACTGTCTGTGGCAGCCCCATCATAGGGCCACCCATCTTGACGTCGTACGACTGGAGGATCTCGTCAGCACGGTTGCCGAGACAATGGACGAGGATGTCCTGCACCGGCGTTCCTATCTTGGCCCAGTAGTTGCCGGGACGCGCCACATCGTCGCCCGCGACGGTGATGACCCTCTCGAAGAGAGGAATGCCGCGCATGATGGCCTGCTGGATGGCGAATGCCGTTGCCACGTTTATCACGGTAACGCCGACATCGAATGGAAGGGCGCCTCGCGGCACCTGTCTGTCGAGGAGCCGGCGTATAAGGAGACCCTCCGCTCCTTGCGGGTATTTGGTGCCCAGCACGGCGACCTCGATTGAGGGTGGACGCAGAGTGGACTCGCGGAGGCGCCTTATGGCCTCGGGCTTGTTGTCTTCCACGGCGATGATTGCGCGGCCGACCTCCGCGATGGACAGGGCAATCATCGTCCCCTGGATGATGTCGTCGGTTCGCTCCATCATCAGGCGGTTGTCGGTGTTGAGGAACGGCTCGCACTCACACCCGTTAATGATAAGCGTGTCCACCGGCTTGGGAGGGCATAGCTTGACGTGGGTCGGAAACATGGCGCCGCCAAATCCGACGACGCCCCGCTCCTGCAGCAGTTGAAGCAGTAGCTCTCTGGGCAGCTCGGCGTAGTCGGGACGCGGACTGATGGAGGTGTCGGGCTCGCTTGTGAAGTCGTTCCTGATGACAACGGCGAGGTCATTCGTGGCCATGGTGGGATGTGGTCGCTCTTCAATTGCGGTGACGGTGCCGCTCACGCTTGAATGTACGGCTGCGGAGACGTAGCCGTCTGCTGCGCCGATAACCTGGCCGACGCGAACCCGGTCTCCAACGGCCACGACCGGCCGAGCCCTGCGCCCCGCATGTTGCTGCAGGAATATGGAAAGCACTGGCGGCTCCGGCAGGCTTTCTATCGGACTGTCCGACGTCTGCTCTTTGTGCCCCGGCAGAGCGAGGCCGCCGGCGAAGCCAGCCTCTCTGGTCGCGATGTTCTGCCGCCGCAGCGTCTGGCCGAGCGCGAGTGCAGGGAGTGAGTGGTCGCGGACCCGGGCCGAGCTGGCATCCTGCGCTGCGCCGCGCGCCTGAAGACGCTCGTAGATGGTAACCCAGGCGCAGTCCATCCGCGGATCAACCTCGCACTTGCCGTCTCGCGCGCCGCCGCAGGGGCCGTTGACGAGGCTCTTGGCGCACGCGACGACAGGGCAGATGCCGGCGGTGCTGTTGAGGTAGCACTGGCCGCAGGCGGCACAGGTCTCGGGTTCGAGTGACATGCCATGATATGCCACTTCGCATGTTGCGTTCCTGCCCTGGGGGACCGAATCGGCCAGGGCATAGACCGTATGATGTTCCGCAAGCGAGGCTACCAGCTGGATGCCGATACCACACGCGATGACTCCGATGGCGTCGAAGGACCGGAGATCGATGTTCTCCAGCGCGGCTGCCAGCCTGGCCTGGTTGCAGAGAAACGAGAGGTCGAGGTGGGTGGTGACTCGCTTCCGGTCCGCGCCCATTAATCGCAGGAACTCCGTGGCGGTGTCACCCGTCGGCTCTGTCAGCGGTGTGAAGCAGTAGGAGCACGAGAGCAGTAGCAGTCTCTTGTGGACACGGATGAGCGGCAGGAGCTCGTCTTCAGGTTTGAGCCTGAACTTGCGGTACGCGCCGGGTTCTCGGGATGTCATCACATGCCTCTGCCATGGAGTGTCCGGCCCGATGGAGTGTGGCTCCGAGTGGCACGGCGTTATTGCGCCTGTGCCTGCTTCTGCCTGCGCCTGAAGTCCTTGATGAAACGCCTCATGTACTGGTCGCGGCCCAGGACAGCGTCAGCGGCGAGAACATACGTGCGCACCTTCGCCACATCAACGACCGGGCAGTCAACTCCCAGGTGAATCGCGACAGCCAGGAACGCCCCATTCAACGAGCTCCTCTCCGGCAGCCCGAAAGAGATATTGCTCGCCCCGAGCGTCATGTTCACTCCCAGCTGGCTCTTTACTGCGGTGATGGCCTCAATGAGAGTGGATGCCCCCGCGGAGCTGGCGGCCGCAGGCATGTTGAGGCAATCGATAACTACATCTTCTCTCCGAATGCCCATGCTCTCCGCCCGCTGGACTATCTTGTGAGCAAGCTCGACTCGTCTCGCGGCGTCCTGCGGGATGCCTTTCTCGTCCATGGTCAGCCCGACGACCGCCGCCCCGTGTTTCTTGACCAGTGAGAGCACGTCCTGCAGAGACGATTCCTCGGCGGTCACCGAGTTCACGAGCGGCCGCCCTCGGTACACCTTGAGGGCCGCTTCCAGAGCTCTGGGATTGCTGCTGTCGATGCAGAGCGGCAGGTCGGTGACCTCCATGACGGCACGAATGGCCTCGGGAAGCAGCTCCACTTCGTCGACTCCCGTCACCCCCACATTCACGTCGAGGATATCGGCTCCCGCCGCTGCCTGTTCGATTGCCTCCGATCTTACGATATCTAGGTTGCCCTGCAGTAGCGCTGCTTGGAGCTTCTTCTTGCCCGTGGGGTTGATGCGCTCTCCGATGAGCACGGTCGGTCCCGTGTCACTTATTACGACTTCCGTGGTCTTGCTCGATATCCTTGT
>CAZQML010000005.1:0-12056 GCA_964594245.1 uncultured Dehalococcoidales bacterium
AGTGAGCGCCAAACGCCCCGCTTGACAAGGGAACTCCATGTGCGTATTAAGAAAGTTGTAATCGGGCACCGCTCCGTCCTGGAGGCATCGGCAGCATGCGAAGGACAAAACCGTCAGTGTCAGAATTCCCTTCTGTGTCCATCGGATGGCGCCACTAATCCATGCGGAGGCTCCCCCCTTGCGCGTACAGAAACAAGGAGGCAAAGGAATGAGAAGGCAACCGTTGTATCTACTCCTCTCCCTGATCATGGTGTTCGGCTTGACTCTTGCCGCCTGCGCGCCGGAAGCGGCAGCGCCAGCGGAAGAAGAGGAAGAGGCAGCGCCCGCGGTTGAAGAGGAAGAAGAGGAACCCGCGGCACCCGAGGCCAAAGTCTACAAGCTGGCCTGGCAGGACATCAGCCCCCCGGGAGCAGCCATCTACATGATCCTTGAGGACATGGCCTCTCGAATCGGCATCGCATCGGGCGGACGGCTCGACATTACCATGTACCCCGAGGGTGCCATTACGCCGCGCGACGAGTCGACTCCCGCCGTCCAGGCTGGTGGCATCGACATAGCGACCAACGCAGCGTCGATGGACCTCAGCCGAATGGGACCGGTGATGTACCTCATGGGAGGTTCGGGCACACCGGCCGGCCCGCCAACGGCGGATATCCTGGCATGGATCAACCAGGGTGGTGGCATGGACATCATGCGTGATGTGTACGACGACTGGGGTCTCGTGCTGGGAGGCGACCCGGGGGCGGCCGAACTCTTCTGCCACTCCAACAAACCCCTCAACAATGCCGCCGCCTTCAAGGGACTGAAGTTCAGGACCCTGGGCGTCTGGGGCGAGATTCTCTCCGACTACGGAGCGTCCGTCGTTCAGATACCCGGTGGTGAGCTGTACCAGGCAGTTGAGCGCGGAGTGATTGACGCATTCGAACTCGGCCCACCCAGCTACAACTGGCCTCAGGGCTTCCAGGAGATTCTTGAGTACATCGGCGTGCCCGGCATTCAGTCGCCAGGCTACATCAACGTCATCCTCATGAACCATGATTCCTGGAATGAGCTTCCTGCTGACCTGCAGCAGATCCTGATGGACGAGGTCCTGGCAATGGAGAACTACAGCCAGCTCCAGCTCAGGCAGGCGGATGCTGAGGCCATGGCGAACTACAGGGCCTATGGCACCAAGATCTTCACGGTGGACGAGGACTTCCAGCAGGACATCGCCACGAAGAGCAAAGCCTACATGGAGAAGTACGCCGCAGAGGACGCAACATTCGACATGGTGTGGAAACACCAGATCGACTTCTTCAGCACATGGCATGCACTCGTCGGAATCGACCCGGCTTACACGTTGTTCGACTAGCTTTTCACAAAACGCCAGCCTTACTGGGCAGCCGCGCGCCGTTGGCTCGCGGCTGCCCATTCCGAAGGAGCGGAATGCATGACGTCTCTCAAGAAGGTCTATGACGGCGTGGGGTGGCTGAGTGAGTGGTCAGGTCGCATTGTCTCGTTTGCGGTTCCTGTCCTCATCATCACCGTCTCCTACGACGTCTTCATGCGCTATCTCTTCAATGCGCCAACATACTGGTCGTACGAGCTAAGCTACATGCTCGGCACAGCCATCATATCATTGGGTCTACCCTATGTGCACTACCACGCGTCACACATACGTGTCGACCTCATCTATTCCCGGCTCACGGCCAGGGCAAGGCTAATGCTTGATACAGTCCTCACGCTGTTCCTGTTCTTCCCACTCGTGCTCATGTGGACCAGGGTATTCGGCATAAACGCCTGGCAATCGTTCGTGACACAGGAGGTCTCCTACGACAGCATGTGGCTCCCAATCCTCTGGCCGTTCAAACTTGTGATCTTTGCAGGATTCCTGCTCCTGCTCATCCAGGGCGTCGCCACGTTCGCGCGGGATGTTGCCACTCTCTCGAAGGGAGGTGAGCAGCCGTGGTAGACCTGAGTCCTGAACTGGTCACACTCATCATGTTCGGCGCTGCCATTGTCGGCATCCTCATCGGCTACCCGCTGGTGTTCGTACTGGGAACCATCGCGCTCCTCGTCGG
Source organism: uncultured Dehalococcoidales bacterium (assembly GCA_964594245.1). GTDB lineage: Bacteria > Chloroflexota > Dehalococcoidia > GIF9 > AB-539-J10 > SKVJ01. The sequence continues at coordinate 2,061 of CAZQML010000005.1, forward strand.
CGTGCTGGCCATGGGTCCCGCAGGGGCGTTCAGCGTGTTCTATGCCCGCATTTGGGGCATGATGTCCAACTACGTCTTCCTTGCAGTGCCCATGTTCGTCTTCATGGGGATGATGGTCGAGAAATCGGGGGCGGCCGATCGGCTCTATTCGGGACTCTACCTCGCGTTCGGCGGATTTCGCGGAGGACTCGGCATCGCCACGATTCTCATGGGCACCATCCTCGCGGCCTGTGTCGGCGTCATCGCGGCATCCGTCATCATGATTGCCCTCATCGCCATGCCGAGCATGCTGCAGCGCGGCTACAGCAAGGAACTCACCTGCGGCTGCGTCTGTGCGGGAGGAACACTCGGTATCCTTATCCCTCCGAGCCTCATGCTGGTCGTGTACGGCCCGATGGCCGAAATGTCGGTCGGCAAGTTGTTCATGGGCGCCTTCGGACCGGGATTCCTGCTTTCAGCTCTGTACATGACCTATGTTGCCGTGCGTGCGTGGCTACGACCGCAGGATGCACCACCGTTGCCGCTTGCCGATCGACAGGTCTCGGCCAAAGAGAAGCTTCGCGTGCTGGTCACCGGCATGCTACCGCCTCTCTTCCTCATGTTCAGCGTCCTTGGCGCCATCTTCTTCGGCATCGCCGCGCCCACCGAGGCGGCAGCCGTCGGCGCTCTTGCAGCGACGCTTCTCACTTTCGCCTACAGGCGTCTGAACAAGACGGTGATGAAGTCCTGCATGCTGGAGACCGTGCGCATCACGTCGATGGCCCTTGTCATCGGCTGGAGCGCACAGATGTTCGTGGGAGTGTTCCTGCGGCTCGGGGGCGGCGAGGTCATTCAGGACCTTGTCCTTGCCGCGCCGGGCGGCAAGTGGGGCGCCTTCGTCGTTGTTCAGTTGCTGATTTTCGTGCTGGGTATGCTCATCGACTGGATAGGCATCGTGTTCATCATGGTCCCTCTGGTGAGTCCGCTTGCACCGGCCCTTGGATTCGACCCCCTCTGGTTCTCCATGATGATAGTGGTGAACCTGCAGATGTCGTTCATGACACCACCGATGGCCTATGCAATCTTCTACTTGAAGGGCATCGCCAAGCCTGAGTGGGGCATCGATACGGGGAACATAATCCGCGGTGTCGCGCCTTTCGTCGGGCTCATCATGGTGGCGCTTGCCCTGTGCATCATCTTCCCGGACATCATCATGTGGCTGCCACACCAGATGATCAAGTTCTAGCGTCTACAAAACTGAAGAGGGCACATGGCTGCCTGTGTCGCTGGCAGCCATGTGCCCTCTTCTTATGTCAATAAATGCCGTCGAGTCCGCTACACGTACGGCACCATCTCGTAGCGGCCCCGTGCTACGTCGATGCGTCCGAGTTGTCCACCACCCTCCCAGAGCTGGATTATCTTGCAGTCGCGCAGGTACTTGTCGATGTGGTAGTTCTTCATGTAGCCGTACGAGCCGGTCAGCTCCATCGCCATGTTGCAGACGCGGACGGCCACATCACAGGCGTAGACCTTGGCCCCGGAGGCACTGGCTATCTGCGCGTCGGAGTACGGCGGCCCGTAGACCTTGCGGTTGCCGAACATGCTGGCCACCGTGAGATAGTAGAAACGCGCGCTCTCGACGCCTATCATCATGTCCGCGAGCATGGCCGCCTGCAGCCCGTGCTGGCGCACTTGCTTGCCATCGTAATAGCGCTGACCGGTGAACTCGAGCGCGATGTCCAGTGCACCCTGGGCTGCGCCGACAGCAAAGGCGGCGCTCGATAGCCTACCCCAGGCGAGGAAGTTGCGGAAGCTCTCATGGTCCTTGCCGGGCTCCATGGAGGCGCGGTATTCCTTCGGGACCCTGACGTCATCCAGATAGATGGACGCATTCACGTCGGTGAAGCGCATGCCCATCTTGTTCTCGGGCTTGCTGAAGGAGAGGCCGGGCGTGTCCGCGGGCACATAGATAAGCGCGATGCCCTCTTCCGCCAGTTCCGGATCGGTGGTGCACGTGACCAGGTACACATCCGCCACACTAGCCCCACTGGGGAACTGCTTGGCCCCGTTTATCACCCATTCGTCGCCGTCAAGCCGCGCCCGAGTATGAATGGCCTTGCCGCGGTACTCGGCGCTCTCGATATTGCAGCCGCCTTCCGGCTCGGTCATCGCCTGGCATGCCTCGACAAACGTGTCGCCGCAGTACGGCGGGCAGAGTTCCTGCATCACTCGGTCGTTGTGCGAGCGCATCGCCGGGCCGAAGACCCAGGGTGGCACGCTGAGCGTCATGGCGATGCCGCAGTCGGCCCGGGACACCTCTTCGTAGCCCACCGTAAGCGAGACCGCGTTCGCGCGCATCCCACCGAGAGTCTCAGGCAGCCCGCGCTTGTGCAGTCCCAATGAGGCCAACCCATCGAGAACCCCGTGCACCAGACGCCTGTCCTCATCTTCGTCAAGCTGCTGTCTGATGGGCAGTATCTCCTCCTTGACGAAGTCCCGGATGGTCGCAATCATCATCCGGTCCTCTTCGGTAATGAAGTCGGCATATTCCTTCACTTTGTCACCTCCTTATATCAACTAATCACGTATTGCAGTGCGCAACACCTCGGGTGCCCTCCACCTAGCTGTCCTCCCCCAGGCCTGCAGCGATGCCAATAGCCCGCTCGGCCACTTCAATGGTCTTCTCACGAGTCCCCGGTATGCCAGCCGTCACGAAGGCACCCGTCTCGGCGACCTGTGCAATCTCCTGCGGGCTCATGAGGCCCATCGCGGCGGCCACCCCAGCCGGAACCGTCACGTTGACAATTGTGTGAGGAGAGAGCGCCAGTTCGCTCACGGGCACACATGCCAGGCCGACAACGCCTGCCAGCCTTGCGTCCTCCTCGAGCGTCGCTTTCGGGATGCAGTCGTGGGCGAGGCCGATAAGCTCTGTCTTCAGGCCATCTACGGTGATGTCCACATCAACATCCATGTCGAAGACCCAGAAGCTGCCACGAACACCCTTCTTGTGATGTCGCGGCGCCACCTTGTTCACACTGAAAGAGATGTTCTTGCCAAGCATCTTCGAGAGCAGCGCACCGGAGCCGCGCTCAACGCGGGCCTTGCGCTCCTCTTCGAGCGTCCGCACCACCTCTTCCAGGCTCTTTCCTGCGCTCAACCACTCATAGGACTTCTCCGCACGGTCAAGGAGTACGCGCGTCCGCTCCGGGTCGGTTGCCCTGATAATCAGCTTCGTCACCGGCCCGCGACGGACCTGCTCGGCCTTGCGAGCGATGGTATTGATAGCGAACTGGCCCATCTCGGCGTCGACGCGCTTCTCATTGATGAGGCCAACAATGCCCTCCATCACCCGCTCTCTGTCGAAGCCCCATGCGATAAGCGCCTTCATGGCCAGCACGGCCTCTGCACAGGCATGGCCCATCGGAGGGGTTGTCGGCCGGTACGGGCTCACGTTCTCCCGGAAGACCTGCAGGGCATCCCTCAGACACAGCATGCCGACCACAGTGGGAGTGCCGGCATCCTTGAGGATGAGACCGAGATCGCCGATGAGCTTCGCCGTGTCGAATACCTCACCTGTCACCTCCAGCGTCAACTGTGAGGGCAACCCGGCCGCCTCTGCAGCCGACTTGCCCACGAGGTATGGCGTGCCCTCTATGACGTTGCCGGGCGACTCCATAGTCCATGCGTCCGGGTGAGCTATCTCAAGGGCGGCCGCCGCGCCAAAGAGGGCATCATACAGCGGCTCGGGACGGATGCCGACACCTGCCTGACAATCTGCCATCGCTCGCGTGCCTATCGAAGCCGCACGCCGCGCAACTTGAGGGATGGCGTACTCCTCGCCCAGCACCGAATGCCCCACGAAGAGCGCGGTGACGCCCTCCGGTATCTTCCGGCCGTCGACCTCCGTCAGTTCCCCCGCAGCCATCGCATCGTAGATGGCCTTCACAGCAGGAAACCCCGAGAGTTTGTTTGCCGTCTTCGCAGTCGGGATCATCGCAACGCCACAGCGTTGACCGCCGGACGCCATGCGGCACAAAGCCCCGAGCTTCCGGTTGCCGACCGGCACCCCCGCATGTGCCGCGGTACCGGCAAGGTAGAGCATCGTCGCGGTCAGCAGCGCCGCGTTCCCGGTGTCCGCTCCTGCTTGCCTGGCTGCGGCGATGCATTTCGCCACTACGTCGTCCACCGGAAGCACCCTCGTGTTGCTGAAGCTCAGTGAGATGTCCCGTCCCTGCTCCAGCTCCTCGACGATGACGTTGGTGATGCCCCAGACAGCTAGATTCACCATGCCGTGCCCGCTTGTCAGGGCCTCCATGCGGTCAACACTGAGCAAGTCCACATCAGCGGAGGCTGCAGCCATTCCCGCCAACACACTCGTATTCATGCTTGTTTCTCCTCACTCTCCGAACCAGTCCCCACGGCACGACCCTCCAGAAGCTCCGACACCAACCCTTGTATGCGCGCCTTGAGGACTCGAATGGGTATGTCAACGCCATGTGCATCGCGGAGTTCCCTCTTGAGGCGAACGCAGAAGTCGTGTTCCACGAGCGCAACGCCTGACCCGTCTGCTGTCTCAACCAGCTTCGCCGGCACATCGAGGACGTGTTCTTCCCCGCCCAGCGACAGGGTGACCTGCCTCTGGACAGGACTCACTTTCGGGCCATGGTGCTCTGCAGAGAAAGTGCGCCAACCGAGTATGCCCAGCTCCGTGACCAGTACCCGCTCCACTTGCACGAGCAGGGTCTGCGGAAGGTCCAGGAACAGCAGATAGCCCGGTCTTCCTTTCTTGGTCAGCGACGGAACCAGATTCACGTTCTGCACTCCGAGCGTGATGAGTTCCTCAGTCACCGACGCGATGATATCGCCGCAGGCATGGTCGACCTGGGCGAGAAGCAGGATGCTCGGGGAATGCGTCACGTTGTGATGCTCGATTCGGCAGCTCCTTCCCTCTGCGCCGGGGTGTGATGTCAGCATGGCGGCTATTGCAGACCAAGCCACCGGGAGCTGCCACTCCGCAGCTTCTGCCGCAGGGAGAGGGCTTGCTCAACCGTCAGGGTATGGTGCAGCTGTTGCTTTGTCAAGCGAACCACACGAGCGCCACCACGTGTCAGTGCGTCGGCAGGAGAAGGCTCCCGAGCCTGCACCTTTCGCGCTGAGGAGCGACTATTTGACATACGAAAGCTCCATCGATACCTTTAGCTGCCAGGCTGGCGCCCCGGATACTGCCTCGGCAACTACAGGATTCATGGCAGACCCTGCGAGGCGCTGGCACCATGGCCGGCAGCGATGCCGGACGGGCCCCGCGCGAGAACCATGGCGGCAGCACCGTTCCGGCGAAGGCCCGGCAGCAACACAACGGCCAAAGGAGGCCACAATGGCGAAGGTATACATCTGCAGGAACTTCTTTCCGGACGTCCTCGAGCGCCTGAAGGGCGTGCACGAGTTCAAGGTGTGGGAGGGTGTCGAAGAGATGCCCGTGGACGCCCTGCTGAAAGAGGTGCCTGATATCGAAGGGCTCCTGACATGCGCGAACCACGTGACACCGGAGGTCTTCGAGGCTGCCCCGAAGCTGCGAGTCATCAGCAACATGGGCGATGGGTGCGACAATATCGACCTGGAGGAGGCGACGCGGAGGGGCATCCCCGTAGGCCATACCCCCAACGTTGTTACTGAGACAACAGCCGACCTCGCATTCGCACTACTCCTCACCGCTGCACGACGCATCATCGAGGGTCAGGTCTTCGCCCGCGACGGCCGCTGGAAGGCCCACGCTCACCTGGACCTGCCAGGCGTCGACGTGAACAACAAGACGCTTGGCATCGTCGGGATGGGCCACGTAGGTTCCCACATCGCCAAACGCGCACGAGGGTTCAACATGCGCGTTCTCTATTACAACCGCAACCGCAACCTGAATGCCGAATCACTCGTTGGCGCGGAGTACCGCCCACTACTCAAGGACCTGCTTGCAGAGGCAGACTTCGTCGTGCTCGCCACTCCCCTTACGGCTGCGACAAGGAATCTCATGAGCTGGGACCAGTTCGCGGCGATGAAGCCGACGGCGATACTTGTCAATGTCGCGCGCGGGCCGGTCGTGGATGATGAGGCTCTATACGACGCGCTCAAGACAGGGAAGATACTGCGCGCAGCCATTGACGTGACCAGCGTGGAGCCGCTCCCACTCGACAGTCCTCTCTTCACTCTCGACAACATCGTAATCATGCCGCACATCGGCACTGCCGTCATCGAGACGCGCAGGAAGATGTGGACCATGGCGGTCGAGCAGTTCCTGACAGGGTTGCGCGGCGAGCGAATCCCGAACTGTATCAACCGGCAGGTGTACGACACGAAGTAGGCCTTGGCGCGGACACGCGCACAGACAGCGAAGCGCGCCCTGCAGTGCTGCGCAGGGGCTGCATGCTGATAGGCCGGTGGCTGCAAAGTCAGGCGCGAGGGATGATATCGCTGCGGCCGACGTGGCATCAGGGCGCGTAAGTGGATCAGACCCCGATGGGTGCTCGCTTCACTCATGGAGGTGTGCCTCTTGGAGCGAGGACCACGGGTACTCCCGGGTGCGATGCCGGAAGGTAGCTCGGGACCCCCGGCGGGGCAGTCCCTGCGCGGCAGTATGCAGGCTCCGACCACTCCACCGGCTCCCGCGTTTCCGCCAGTCGCGACACAGGGCCTCATCGTCCGTCCGGCCCTGGCAGCATCCCCGTGTTTCCCTAAGCTCTTGCCATATCCAATCCAGACCTGCTACACAATGGCATTGGCCGCCGGACGGCGGCAGAAAGGGGTTCTCCTCCCATGCAGATAGCTGCGTCGTCACATTCGCTGCGACTCCAGTGGAACGCACCCAACTGCGTAACGGGGCTGCGCGTCGTGCTGGCGGCGGCCATCGGCCACCTGCTGTACCGGGGAGAGCCCGACGGCATCACTGCGGCAGGCATCCTGCTCATCGTGGCCGCGTCCACCGACACACTGGATGGCCTCCTGTCGCGCCGCCTCGGCCAGCAAACAACGGGTGGAGCGCTATTCGATCTTGTGGCCGACGAGATTCTCTTCATGCCGAGCCTTGTCCTTGCGATAGCAGCAGGGCTCTTCGCCCGGACCGACGGACTCGCACCTCTGAACCCGTATCTCTACGCGGTGCCGGCCCTCGCCGGCGGGGTTGCCGTGCTGGCAGGAGTGGGCGTCTATCTGTGGAAACGCCGCACCCGCTTCATGGAGTTCCCGTTGTCTCCACCAGCGGTCAAGGCCACCTACTGGTTCTGGCTGGCAACGCTGATAGTGGCCGTGCTGCGCCTCGGCCCCGACGAGTTCCTCGCAACAATGATGCTCCTGTCCTTAATTATGACCGTGCTGGCCTTCTACTCGTACCTGAAGAAGGGAGGCTACGTCTTCACGGACTGAACCGCACCAAACCGACATCCAGAACGTCGTGGCGGCACAGACCGCCAGTTCGTAGAGCCGTCGTCCACCTGGACGTACATGGTCCCAATCCACTGTGATAGGCTGTAGCTCCCGCCAACATAGGAGAGTCCTCAGTGACATGAAGTCAACAGACACTACCGTAGACACAAGCCTGCGCCTGAGATTGAACGTGCCAAACTGCGTCACAGCACTACGTGTCGTTCTTGCCGCTATCATCGGCTATCTCCTGTACCAGAGGGAGCCCGGCGCCCTCTTCGCAGCAGGAATCCTGCTCATAGTGGCCGCGTCCACTGACACCCTCGATGGCATCCTGTCGCGCCGTCTCGGACAAGAGACGCCGGGAGGAGCGTTGTTCGACCTCGTGGCCGACGAACTCCTCTTCATGCCGAGCCTGATACTCGCTATCGTTGCGGGCCTTTTTGCTCGCACTGACGGCCTTATGCCACTGAATCCGTATCTCTACGCGGTGCCCGCGCTCGCGGGAGGCGCCTCAGTCCTCGCCGGTGTTGCGGTCTTCCTCTGGAAGCGCCGGACACGCGTCTTCGATTTCCCGTCCCCTCCTCCGGTCGCCAAAGCCAACTACTGGTTCTGGATGGCGCCGCTCATAGTGGCGGTACTGGGCGTGGGTCCCGACTCGTTCCTCGCCGTCCTGATGTACCTGGCGCTCATCTCAACGATACTCACGTTCTACGCCTACCTCAAGAAGGGCAGCTACGTCTTCACAGACTGACCGCAGAGGCGCTCACGGTTCAGAACCCATCGGGCCGCGTATCGTGCTCCCCTGAGAGCAGGCCGCACCGCCATCTTGGATGGTCCCCGGACACCTCTGCCGCTGCGGTTGACTCTGGTGCTAAAATGGAATATCCGGGTGAGGAGGGGTAACTGGATGGAGCTAGAGGGCCACGACCGTACCGCGCGGCTGCTCCACGTCCTCTACATCCTCAACTCCAACACCCACGGAATCACTCCCCGAAAGATAGCCACACAGTGCGGCGTGAATGTCCGTACGACCTACCGTGACCTCGATGCGCTCCAGCGCTTCCTCAAGGTGCCTATCTGGGCGGAGGGAGGCCTCTGGGGCATCCAGCCGGGTAGTTTCCTCCCTCCGGTGAACTTCAGCCTGCCGGAGGCGATGGCGATATACATGTCCGCCCGCCTGCTGCTCGCCCAGAGCAGCGTCTACAACCCGAGCATCGAGACCACCTTCCGCAAGCTGAGCGCCGTGCTCGATGCGCCGCTACGCGAGGAGATACGGAAGACGCTCGAGTGGATGAAGCGGCGCAAGCCGGACGAGTCAGCCATGCACGCGCTGGATGTCCTGACGCGCTGCTGGACTCAGCGGCGCCAGGCGCGGATACGGTACTGGACGCTCGGCCAGGAATATGCGGTGGAGAGGGTCATCGAGCCCTACTTCATCCAGCCCTCGGCCCTCTCGCGCGGCACCTATGTCATAGCCTTCTGCCACTACCGCAAGCATGTGCGCGTCTTCCGGCTCGAGCGCATCCAGCAGGCCATGCCGCTCGAGGAGAGCTACGAGATACCGGAGAGCTTCGACGCAAACGTATACCTCCAGCCCTACCTGGGCGTCACGGCGACGGGAGAGCCACAGACCGTGAGGCTGCGCTTCCACCCGGACATCGCACGCATCGCGCAGGAAACTGTCTGGCACGACTCGCAGATGACCGCCCCGGGGATGGACGGCTCTGCCATCGTCACCATGCAGCTCGCCATCACTACGGACCTCGTCTCCTTCGTGCTGGGATGGGGCGACATGGTGCAGGTGCTGGCGCCAGTGTCGCTCCGCCGACGGGTGATGGCGGCCGCACGCAAGGTTCACGACATGTACGAGGAGCAAGAGGCTTCCGTTCCGGGCGACCTCCCGAACCGCGCGCCCGCCATGGCGCGCAGCCAAGCATCCCGGCACGTAGACGAAGAACTCCTCCCTGACGAGGAGCTTGAAGCACCGACCTCTCTCCACGAGCCGGAAGGGGTGCAGGCGGAGATGTTCGGGGACTGGCGCGACAGCGCGTCGGGACGCCGCAATGTGCTCTCCACACACGTGGGGGTGAACCGCACATGACTTAGGATCATGTGCCGCAAGGCGTGGTGTTCCCCACACACGTGGTGGTGGACCGCAACCGTATCCAGGACGATTTCGGCGACCCTGAGACTCAGATTGAGAACGGCAGACACCCGGTTCGATGCAGTCCCGTACTCCTCAGACAGCACAGACTGGCAGTCGTGCTCCTTCTTGAGCCGCCGTAACACTCCGTTCCAGCGCCGGCCCCCAGCGCCTATCGTATGACTTGCCCGTCTATGTTATCGGGCACGCTGAAGCCTAGATCCTTGAGTATTGTGGGGAAGACATCCACCGTCCTGCACGATGTGGATTGCAGCTTTAGATTGGTGCATATCGGCACCTCCATATGCGCCTTCACCAGCGACCCGTGCGAGCTCTTGTGCTCCGGCCATTCATACCTCGCTCTCAAGTCGAATCCCTCCTTCGGGAATACGACCAGGTCGCCTGTGCGGTCAGAGGCAAAGAGTTGCCTTATCTGGACCACGGAATCCGGGTAGTTGGTCTTC
>CAZQML010000006.1:0-6518 GCA_964594245.1 uncultured Dehalococcoidales bacterium
TGAGCCGGGCGAGTCCGTCGTGGTTGCTGTGTCGGGAGGCGCCGATTCCCTCTGTCTCCTTCAGGTCCTGTTGGTGCTTCGCGAGCAGCTGGACACGCGGCTGCATGTGGCGCATCTGGACCACATGCTCCGTGGCTCCGAATCGAACCTCGACGCGAGTTTCGTGTCTTCTCATGCCGGCTCGCTGGGCTTGGACTGTACGGTAGCGGCCCGCGATGTGCAGGCCTACAGGCGGAGCCGCCGGTGTTCGCTGGAGGAGGCGGCCCGGGAGATGCGCTACGCGTTCCTGGCAGAGGTGGGTCGTAAGACCGGGGCCACGGTGCTTGCCACGGGACACACGCGGGATGACTCGGTCGAGACGGTGATGCTGCATGTCCTGCGTGGAGCCGGCGTGCACGGCCTCCGAGGGCTCGATTCCGTATCGCGACTCCACGTTGTTCCTGCGACCGGAGTGGACGGCGACGCGGCTCCAAGGCTGGTCCGGCCTCTCCTGCCACTGTCGCGCAAGGAGACGCAGGAGTATTGCCTCGCGAAAGGGCTGGTGGCGCGCCACGATTCGTCCAACGAATCGCTGTCGCCACTCCGCAACCGCGTCAGGCTGGAATTGCTCCCCTATTGTCGGAGCCTTAACCCCCGCTTCGACGACGCAATACTGCGGCTTTCAACGGCTGCGAGAGATGATGATGAATATCTGTCGGAGGCTGCCCGCACGCTGTGGCCGCAACTCGCCTTGGTGTCCGCAGCAGAGGTCCGCATCGACCTGCGCGGCTTCGCCGGGGCAGCCCGGGCACTGCAGGCCCGGCTCATCCATCAAGCAGTAACGCACCTGAATGGGTCTGCGAGGGACGTGGGCTTCGAGCATCTTGCCGCCGTGCGGGACCTCGTCTCGAAGCCCGTCGGGAAGTCGATTGACCTGCCCGGCTGCATCGCATGGCGCAGGGAGGCTTCGAGTCTTGTTGCCTTCAGGACGGATTTGGCGCCGGAAGCCCCGCGTGAAGGCGCGCCGACTGAACCCGTTCGTATCGCAGTTCCGGGTGAGACTTCCATCCCCAGCTGGCATGTGACGGCACGTGTCATTGAGGGAGCCGTTGATATCAGTTCCGGCGCCTACGTGGCCCATTTCGACGTCGACCGGCTCGGGACAGGCCTCTTCGTTCGCAGGCGCAGGCCGGGGGACGGGTTTCGGCCCCTTGGTATGTCGGGGGAAAAGAAGCTGCAGGACTTCATGGTCGACGCAAAGATACCCGCCGCGCACCGCGATGAAGTGCCGATTGTGTGTTCGGAGTCGCGGATAGCGTGGGTGGTGGGCTGGCGGATTGACGACAGTGTGAAGGTCTCGGCGGATACCCGTGCCGTACTGCGGCTCGAGTTCTCACCTGCGTGACAGGCCCCGGCTCTCCGACTTCGAGGGCGCTGCATGGGCTATACTACTGAGCATGGACAGCATCATTCTTGTTGACAAGCCGAAGGGCATCACTTCGGCGAGAGCTGTGGCGCTCGTCAAGAAGAGAATTAAGGTCAAGGTTGGCCATACCGGCACTCTGGACCCTCTGGCCACAGGCCTTCTAATCATGCTGACAGGCAAGCGGACGAAACAGGCGAGCTCTTTCCTCCATATGGACAAATCGTATGTGGTCAGGGCCATCCTGGGCATGTCGACGACGACGTATGACGTGGCGGGCGACGTTGTGAGCAAGAGCGACCGACCTGTCACGCGTGAGGAACTGGAATCCGCTCTGGAAGGCTTTCTCGGAGAGCTGCAGCAGGTGCCACCCGCGTTCTCCGCGAAGAAGATCGGCGGAAAGAAGGCCTACGAACTTGCACGAAAGGGTATCGACATGGAGATACCGGCATCTCAGGTCCGCGTGGACTCGCTCCGCCTGACCAATTTCGACTACCCGAATTTCACGCTCGAATGCGACGTCTCGTCGGGCTTCTACGTGCGCAGTCTTGTGCACGACGTGGGACAGAAGCTCGGCGTTGGTGCGACGGTGGAGGAAGTCCGCAGGCTCAGGGTTGGGGACTACACCATCGACAACGCGAGGCCTCTCGACGACATTCTCCTCGAGATGTCGAGCAACTTGGATGGCGCGCCTGTTCAGTAGCCTGGCTCGATGAGCCATCCGGCCTCGTGACGGGTCGAGAGTGTTTGCCGCATATCTGGTGCTGGCGGCCGGCGGCGTGACATGGATTGCAGTCGTCCACTATAATCTTCGTTCCGACAAAAGGCGGGCGTGTGTTCGTCCGAGGTGCTCCACATGGAAGTAATCCCTGCGATTGACCTGAGGCATGGCGCGTGCGTGCGCCTGTTCCAGGGGGACTACGACAAAGAGGAGGTCTTTGACGATAATCCCTCTGCCGTGGCGCGGCGCTGGCTGTCGTGTGGCGCCGGACTGATTCACGTAGTGGACCTGGACGGAGCCGCCGAGGGACACCTCGTCAACAAGGAAGGCATTCTCGACGTGATGTCGGTTGAGGGAGTGCGAGCGGAGGTTGGGGGTGGTATCAGGACGAAGGCTGACGCAGACTGGCTCTTCGAGCGCGACGTCGAGCGCATCGTGCTGGGGACCGTTGCGGTGGAAGACCCGCCGCTGGTCACGGACCTTGTCCAGGCCTACCCGGGGATGATTGTTGTCAGTCTTGACGCGCGCGACGGGTGGATAACGACGCGCGGCTGGCTCGTGGGCACGCAGGTCTCGGTGACGGAGCTGTGCCTGCGCATGAGAGAGGTTGGCGTCTCGAGGTTTGTGTATACGGATGTGAGGCGCGACGGGACGCTGACGGAGCCCAATTTTGCCGCTATCGAGAGACTGGTGAGGAGCACTGATGTGCCTGTTGTCGCTGCCGGCGGCTTTGCGACGCTGGAGCATCTGCGGCTGCTGCGCGACGCGGGTGCTGCCGGGGCAATCCTCGGCAAGGCGCTCTACACGGGCTCGATAGACCTCGGTGAGGCGATATCATTGTACGGAGGATAGATGCTCAAACTTGATAAGCAGGGGCTTGTTCCGGCAATCATCCAGGACGCAGAGACGAACGAGGTCCTGATGCTTGGATATATGAACAAGGAGTCGCTGAGTCGTACTGTCTCGAGCGGTGACGTGTGGTTCTTCAGTCGCAGCCGGCAGGAGCTGTGGCACAAGGGCGAGACGTCCGGCAACTTCCTGCGCGTACGGTCTATCCACAAGGACTGTGACAGCGACACCATCCTCGTGAAAGCTGCTCCCGTGGGCCCCGTGTGCCATCTGAACACTCGAACGTGCTTCGTGACCGAAGCAGGAGAGATGCGGGGTCTGGACGACGACGACACGCGCTAGGCCGCGTCGGACTCAGCGGGTTCCTCGAGCACTGCCTGCAGGGCCGCGATGGCGGCCTCTACCTGTTTGGAGTCCGGTTGACGTGTCACAAGCTTCTGCAGCAGCAGGCCGGGGAGCGTGATTGACCGGACGAGCGGGTTCTGCTGGCGGTCGGCTGACCACTTGATAATCTCGTAGCTGGCGGCCGCGATGAGCGGCAGCAGCAACACGCGGGAGAGAATGCCTATCCAGATGGGTGGTCTCCCGAGAAGCGCCAGCACGAGAATCGAGACCACCAGGACAACGAAGATGAAGCTGGTCCCACATCGCGCATGTGAGGTCGAGTGCTCCTGAACTGACTCAGGAGAGAGTGGGATTCCTGACTCGTAGGCATTGATGACGCGGTGTTCGGCTCCGTGGTACGCAAACACCCTCTTAACGTCGGGCATCAGCCCTATCAGAGCCACATACAGGACGAATATGACCAATCGGACGACGCCCTCCAGCAAGTTGCTTACGAGGTCGGACATGATGAACTGGTCGAGGCTGCGAGAGATGAGCAGGGGCACGACGAAGAACAGCAGGACCCCGAATGCAAGGCTGGCGGCCACCGCAAGCCACAGCATCGCCTTCGGCATCTCCTCACCGTCCTCGCCCGTGGTTGCCTTCTCCGCGGAGTAGAGCAGTGCCTGTGTGCCGAGCAGGAGGGTCTCCAGCAGAACAAGGATGCCTCTGAACAGGGGCAGGCTTCTCAGTCGGCCTGTGTATATGGATGGAAGGGACTTGTGCGTTGTCTCCAGTGTGCCGTCCGGCAGCCGCACAGACATGGCTATGTCGCGGGGGCCGCGCATCATGACCCCCTCGATAAGTGCCTGTCCTCCGTAGTGAAACGAACGTGACATGAGACCGCCTGCGGATAAGAGAAAAGGAATGGCATGCACCGCAGCCATTCCTCTCGATGTCAACACCGAACGGACGTTCAGTCCTTGATGCCGTACTTCTTCTTGAATCGCTCTACGCGACCCATCGTGTCGACGATTCTCTGCTGGCCTGTGTAGAACGGGTGGCACTTGCTGCATATCTCCACCCTGATCTCCGGCTTGGTGGCCCCAACAGGGAACGAATTGCCGCACAGGCAAGTCACCTTGGCATCGTCATAGTACTTGGGATGTATCTTGGCTTTCACGGGTACACACTGACCTTCTTCTGATACTTGGTTGCCGGCTCGAACTTCACGCAGCCATCAATGAGCGCGAACAGGGTGTGGTCCCTGCCAACTCCGACGTTCTGTCCCGGCTTCGTGCGGGTGCCACGCTGTCGCACGATGATATTCCCCGCGCGCACAACCTCGCCTCCGTACTTCTTCACACCGAGGCGCTTCGGCTGACTATCTCGTCCGCACCTGGTGCTGCCGCCACCTTTCTTATGTGCCATTAGCTACTCTCCAGGCATGACCACCCGGTCAACAACCAGGCGGGTGTACTGAGACCTGTGCCCTGTCTTCTTGCGGTACCTTGTCTTATTCCTGTACCGGAAGACGACGATCTTCTTGCCCTTGACCAGTCCCTGCGAGGTTGCAACGACTTTCGCCCCTGCAATCATGGGGGAGCCAACGTGCGTCGTCTCGCCGTCCGACACCAGCAGCACCCTGTCGAGCTCTACTGTGTCGCCGTTCGGCGCATCAAGAAGGTCGACATCCACAATCTGCCGTGGCTCGACTTTGAATTGCTTTCCACCGGATTCGACTATGGCGTAAATCTCCACACCTCCAGAACAGCGAATCATTGTAGCATCAGGACGAACGGAGCGTCAACCTGCGGCTGCGCACTTGTTAACGGTCTACGATTCTGTCCTCCCCTAAGGGTTCAGCGAAAATGTCCCCGTGCAGGAGGAAGGTGACGTTGAACAGGAAGGGGTGGAAGAGACCGGCAACCACGAGCCCGGTCATTATGGAGCACGTGCGCGTGCCCGGGCATAGGGGTGTAGTCTGCTGTAGGGGCGCTTCGGGAAGCGCCCGGTGGTTGTGACAGGACGCGGTTGTAGCCATCGCGCGGGACGAGACCAGCGTGGGTGGTGTGGCTGACCGAGGTCACGTGCGGCCACCGGGTCGTTCCCGAACGACCCCTACGTCCCAACCACCACGATGACCCCACGGGCAACCGCAGGCCGCTGCCGTGACCTTCATCGGCTACCGGGTGAACGTGACAGGACTGCTGACCGCATAAGCGGACATTATCGCTGGACAGCAACACCTGCGGCTGCGCTTTCGATGCGCAGCCATTCCAGCGCGACCGACATGGCATGCTCGTCCACCCGGAGCCTGTGTGCTCCTCCCTCGATGACAGCAAGCTGCTTCGGGTCGCCGGCGGCATCGAAGAGTGCATGAGCATGAGAGACGGGCACCACTTCATCGGCGTCCCCGTGAATCAGCAGCAGAGGCCTGGGCGCGATACGCCGCACAAGAGAGACAGGAGCCACTTCCCGGAATCCTGCAGCCCAGACAGCGAAATCCGGAGGGAACTCCGGGTCCCGCACTATGCCTATCTGCCTCCATTGTGACAGGCGCTCCTCCAGTTGTGAGCCTTTCAGGATACCCTCGAAATCGGCAGGGGACGCACAGGATACGACGCCGGCCACGCGCTTGTCTGTGGCGGCCACGTAGAGGCTCGCCGCAGCGCCTCCGCTGAATCCAAGGAGGAAGGTCCTCGAGTTGTCAACGACCTCAAGTCCCTGCATGAATGTCAGCGCGTGCGCGAGGTCTCTGGTCCATCCGGGCATGTCGAAGTTGCCCTCGCTCAGCCCCGCGCCGCGGAAGTTGAATATCAGGGTGATGAAGCCTTCTGCGGCGACCCTTTGCGCAAGTACGGCGTAGCCTCGCTCGCCGGGGTCGAACGGCACAGCGGGAATGCCGTGGCAGATACAGACGGCAGGCAGCATGCCGGCGGACGCGGGCGAATAGAGTTCGCCGGCAAGGCGTAGCCCATCGCTCCTGATTTCAACCTTGTGCATGTGGCCCCGGTGGGTCTAGAAATAGAGAGGACGCCTGCCCCTGCGCTTGAAGTGGTATCCGGCGGCGAGGCCGAAGAGGAAGCCACCGAGGTGCGCCTGCCAGGCGACACCGCCGATGAAGAAGGAGACAACGAGAAAGAACGTCATGGCTCCCCAGAGGGGCACCGGAATAGGTAAGGGAAAGACGAGCACAGGCAGTCGGGGTGCCATCATTGC
>CAZQML010000007.1:0-3258 GCA_964594245.1 uncultured Dehalococcoidales bacterium
TCTTTTTATTGAGAATGTAGATGTGTTGTTATTCTCTCCAACAGAGCATAATACTTATATCGATCAATCTGTGATACTTATTAATGAACTTAATCCAAAATATATCCTTCCTCAACATCATTCTACTTTTAAAGTGACACCAGATAACCGGTTCTGGACAAATGGCTATCCGTGGGAAGTGAAAATAAGATTATCAAAATACCTCCAGGAACGTTACCATATCCTCGGCATGGGAGAAAAGATTAATATTGTTTAGTACCATAAAAAAGCAATCAGCATCGGTAAAAAAAACAATCACTGAACTTATACATGAAAGAAATATGAAAATTTTAAAACAATAGTGCGATCATTAAATTCGAAGTATCGTGATACAGTAGGATTGGATTCATCGAAGCGGCCTTCATTATAGGCTAAATATAAAAAACTGCCTGGTTTGTATTCCCAACTAACAAGACAGCTAATCAGATAATCGTTATAAACCAGTTTATTATCATAGTAAGTAGTTCCAAATATTCCCTGGAGATGAAGCCTGATAAAAAAATCTTTTGTAAACATCCATGTTGAATTAGATGATAACTTAAAGTATTTGCCATCTTGTTCATTCAAGGGGTCGTAGGTTTTTGTGTAACCACCCTGTATTTTGGTCCTGACATTATGACTTATCTGACCATCCCCATCCATTGTGAGTCCTCTTTGAGTTCCTTCATATTTTTGGTAAAAATTGTAAAATGTCCCACTATTCATTGAAAGTATTCCAGCAAATCGTGTACCCATATTTAGAGGTCTGGTTGAATAACTCATTTTAAAATAGTCCCCGTTATATTTTCCCGTCAACTCTGTTTCTGTAAAGCGTTTATATTCTGCTCCAAGAGACATTTCATTAATAAGATTAACAGTCAGATCCCCTCCTCCTCTGAAATTATTCGTGTTTTTGATTCCTCCGCTTATTAATCTTACACCGCTGTCAGTCTGATTTACTGTCCCAAACAAATCATCCGGAATTAATGCCGGATATCTTTCAAGCCAATTGTTTATATATCGGGTTGTAAAAATATCAGTAGTTTCTTCAAATTCAAGATTTGCTGTTATCCTGCGGATATTGTATTTATTTATCCTGGGACTTATCCGGAAAATACCCGTTGCTTTATTCCAACCCCGGTCAGGTTCTTTTTGAATATACCCCGTTCGATTGATTTCAAATGCAGGTTCAACACGGTTATAATTAACCATTACCCCTATCAAATCACCGGTCCTGTTATAAGATATGTTGTAGGCCATGTTCTTATCCAAACCCATTTCATTTTTCCCTGATGCAATTTGAAAATCAAGTAGATTATTATTGTTGAGGACAAAACTGCCATCCAGACCTACTACTCTGTTATATTTTCCTGATTCTTCTTTTGTTGCTGCCAAAATACCTATACTACTGGAGCCCAGGATATCTTTTTTTATCCGGAATACCCCAAATGTGGCATTTTCAGGATTTTGCATATAACTGGTAAAAACAGATTCTCCGGTTTGATTTGCAAGTATCCCAAATTCAATGCCGTGCTTTAACTTCCCTGTTACTTTACCACCTCCTATAATGTCCCCGGTGGCACCAATTCGCCGGCTGTAAAACAATTCCAATGGAGTCTTAAAATTACTTGTCCGTTCAGTAAAAAATGGACGAAGTTCTTTGAAACGGGTTGGGAAGCGGGTCAGGTTAATTTCAAAAACATCAGCATCTATCTGTGCAAAATCAGGATTTATTGTAAAGTCACAAGTAAGATTTGGAGAGGGACTATACCGGATATCTCCTCCAAAATTATATATAAGAGATGGTTTCAGGTCTATAGTTTCAATTTTACCAGCTACACCATATGGTCTAAACTCAAAAGTTCTTCCTGATCTTATACCACTAATATTTTCAATATTTCCCAATTGAGACATGCGGGTCGAATTATTCCATTCAGGCAGGTGAGGTTTCCATTGTCCCCGGGATGCGTCCTTTGAAATATTCCTCATTATGTTAAATCCCCATATCTGATTCTCTTTGTTAGAGAACCTGAAATTGAAAAAGGGGATCTTAATTTCCGCATACCACCCTTTCTTATCCACTGATCCAGCTGAGTACCATATTCCATTCCAATCTAAATCGCGTTTTACATCGTCATAACGTAATTCGTCAACCTGCACACCCATGGGAGATACTGAAAACTTATATCCTGTTCGATGGTCATGAAAGCTGTCAATAAATAAATTCACATTATCAGGAGTAGAAGTGCCTCTTGGTGATAACTGACATTTAATCTTATTTGGTTCAGAGTCCCAGCACCAGACTCCTATATAAAGATTTTCGTCGTCGTATAAAATGGCAAATTCGGTTTCTTCACTCATAGGTATTAGAGGAAAGGGCTCCTTTTCAAGCAGTCCTCCACGGTGCTCAGCATTCTTCCAGGCGCCTTCGTTTAAATGGCCGTCAATAATAATTTCCGCTGATTCAGACAAATGATAAGCACTGATAGTGTAATTTTCTTTGGCAGTGTCATTTACCAATGCTCTGACAGAATCAAAATAGGCAATTGAAAACTGATCGTATTCTACTTCCCTTTGACTAAACACGCTGGAACAAACAAGAAATAGATATATAAAAACAGAAAGAAGAGAGATTATATATTTTTTTTGCTTTGTTAGTTTATAATAGGTCATGTGGTTGTAAATTCCAATCGAAAAGTGTCCGGGTATTTCAGTTCAAAAGTGTCCAGATACGCTGGAGAATGCAGTCAGGCATTCACAGGCACATGTTTTTCAATAAAATCCGGATCAATCCGAATGCCCAGTCCGGGATCCGTCGGGACGGTGATCTTCCCGTCCTCCACCTTTAGCGAAGAGGTGGGGCATTCAAACGGAACTTGGGTGCGGTACCCTTTAAATTCGTGGTGTTCCCCTGCATTGGGCAGCACGGAAACAAAATGGCTGTTATAGAGGTAGCCGAGGGCGCCACCTGACATATGGGGAATGCAGGTTTTTCCCAATGCATCGGCCATGCGTGCCACCCGCATGGAGCGGATAAATCCCCCGAAATAGTAGTTGTCCGGCTGGACAATTTCGAGTCCCTCGTTGGCCAGCAGCCACCTGAAATTATAATAGCTGTGGTCCTGTTCGCCGTTTGCCACCGGGAGGGAAAGTGCATCGGCAACTTTTTTGATTTCCAGGAAGTGATCGAACATGACGGGCTCCTCGAAATAGGCGTAATTATTTTCCTCCAAGATTCTT
>CAZQML010000008.1:0-4236 GCA_964594245.1 uncultured Dehalococcoidales bacterium
CGGCTCTCCGCGTCGACCACTATACCGCGGTCGAAATAGCCACCGCCGTCCGCGAAGCGGTGCCCGACCGCATCGAAAGTCATCCCGTTCGCATCCAGATAGTCCAGCACGAACCGGGCCGCAACCAGGTGGTCAGGCAGCGCCACCTCTCGCCGGACATCCTTCCCGTCGTGGCTGAATTCCACGTACGAAGGTTCGGCACTCTTCACGCCAAGACGGTGGCACTTGCCCCGCAGCAGGACCTCACTGTGCAGGTAGAGCTTGAACGTGAGAGAGGAGCTACCGACATTGAACACAAGGACGCGTGTTTCCCCATGCACCGATGCAACAGACATACTACGTATCTTCCTCCGTCGCGGTCCGGGGGTAGTCACGCGGTGCTTTCGCCTCGCGATAGCCCACCTGCTCGATGCGCCTCAATCAGTTCGTGCAGCAGCCCGGCCAGCTCCGCATCCGTGAGTTCTCCGACGCGCACCACCGCCTCCTGCAGACCTGCAATATTGCTGGCCTCAATCGTCGATCTTGACCGTCGAACGCGTCTCACCTTCTGCAGCCTGGACTCGACGAGCGCCGCACTCACCTGCGAGATAAGTGCAGCCATCACACCGATGCCAACGACCATCAGAAACATGCCGATGATGCGTCCGAGCGCCGTCGCCGGCACGATGTCTCCGTAGCCAACTGTTGTGACAGTTGCCAGACTCCACCACAGCGCATCTGAGACGGTCTTGATGGGGCTCGCCTCAAAGCGGAACTCAATCGCCAGGACGGCAAACGCGGCAGCAATCACCAGACCCGCCGTGATGATAGCGAGGTAGACGAGTTGACTGCGGTCAATGAACCGGTCTGCCACAGAGACCGTCCGTCTCAGCCGCGCTGCATTCAGCACGATGCGTACGAACCGCACAAGGCGCAACGCTCGGAGCCCGATGGAAAGAATCGGCAGTCCCACAACCATGTCAAGTACCACCGCCGGAACCATCGCAAGCAACTCGTACCAGTACATCTTCAGGAATGCACGGGTCGAATGCTCCTTTCGCAGTCTCTTCACGAAGTCCCACGCGAATACCGCACAGATGATGAGGTCGACGGTGTACACGCCGACAGGGACTCTCCCTCGCGCGAGCATTATGTTGCCAAGAACGACGAGGAATATGGAGAGCACCGCTAGAAAACCAATGATTATCTCTGCCTTTCCTACTTTGCGTGGCATCTTGTCCCTCCTGCTCTGCTCGTAGCCACATACATGATACTCACTTCAGGACTACTACAGGCAAGGCCCTGCAATCCCCACAAACGCCCTCGGCCTGTCGCCAGGGTGTTAGAATCGGTAGTGCCAGGCGAGGAGGGTGACGACATGGGCGCACGAGGTTGGCTCTACACAATTGCGAAGCTTATGGGCGATGTCAACGCGGTGAAGAAGGGGAAGGTGGGACGCCGCGTCGCCCGGCGCGCCACCGGCAAGGTCGCGGGTCACGGCATGCGGAAGCTCTTCGGCTGACCGCTGCCACCATTGCAAACGCACCCCGCTGAA
The DNA here is from genome assembly GCA_964594245.1 of uncultured Dehalococcoidales bacterium. Lineage (GTDB taxonomy): Bacteria > Chloroflexota > Dehalococcoidia > GIF9 > AB-539-J10 > SKVJ01. The sequence continues at coordinate 1,535 of CAZQML010000008.1, forward strand.
AGCTACATGGATGCTTCACTGACCGAATGGCTTCTCCGCGCCGGGACGCCGTCAATCCGGCTGGTCACGCTCCGCGACCTGATGGGAAGGCCGGGAGGTGACGACGACCTCCGCCAGGCCGTGCGTGACGTTGCAGAGGCCGGCCCGGTCCCAACAATCCTTTCCGCACAGCAGCCACAGGGCTACTGGTTTACACGGCACAACTACTACTCTCCCAAGTACCGCTCGACACACTGGAGCATGCTGCTCCTCACAGAGCTTCACGCGTCCCCGTCCGAGCCGCGCCTCGCGAAAGGCGCCGACTTCATGCTGTCCATCACGAGGGATGAGTCCAAGCCTCACACCAGCATGGGCAGGCAGAGGGAAGCCTGCTTCTGGGGCAACCTGCTCCACTACGTGGCGCATGCCGGCCTGCACGACGACCCGCGTGTTGAGCGGGCGATTGACGACCTCACCTGGTGCGGTCTGCGGGACAACTGGGTTTGCCCCCATTTCGGCGACCGCTGTCCGTGGGGCGTCCTCCGTGCCCTCCGGGGTCTCGCCACCCTGCCGTCTTGGCAGCGAACAGCCGACGTTGATGCCACCGTTGAGAGCGGCCTCCGCTTTCTGCTCGATGAGCACGACTTGCTCGCAGGGAAGTATCCACGGCGAAGTACCTACCTGAAGAACTGGCACAAGCTCGCGTTCCCACATTTCGCGCATGCAGACCTCCTTTTCGCCCTGCGCGTCCTCGCGGACCTCGACTCCCTCGGCCACCCGGCGGCACAACGGGCGCTCGACTGGCTCCGGCAGCAGAGGCGTGCGGACGGCCGGTGGCAGGGCATCAGTCCCTTCAGGAGCCGCACATGGGAGCTTCCAGGTGGGCGAGAGGACGCCGACCGCTGGGTGTCACTCCACGCCGCACTCGTGTTGCAGCAGGCACGCGGTATCCACTTGCCGTCCGCCCAACGGGTCGGCTGATGCGGATGGACCGAACGGGGAGCCGCAGGACCCGCGGAGTGGCCCCCTGCACGGCACATGCAAGAGGCTCGTTGTCATCCGTCAACAAGGCCCGACGGGCATGCTCAAACCGGGCATCTCCATGCCGGTTTTCGCTGAACCGCGCTCGTGTAGTAGCATATGGTCTGCGGCTCGAGCGGGGAGAGTGGCAGTTCCTCGAGCGCAGCGCCGCCGGTCGTATGGCGACTTGAGTCGCCATCGCCAGGGGAGAGGTATCGGACCATGAGTAACCTTTCATGTCTCTTCGAGCCAGCCTCGGTCGCCATCATTGGCGCATCGGACGACCCGACGAAGTACGGCAATCGCGTGATGCAAAGCATCGTCGAAGCCGGCTTCCAGGGACCGGTCTACCCCGTGAACCCGAACGTTCCCGAGGTGCTCGGCCACAGAACTTTTCCGTCCATGCAGGACCTGCCCGATAGCGTTGAACTCGCCTTCATCGTCATACCCGCGAAGCTGGTTCTTGACTCAGTCAAGGACTGTATCGCGGCAGGAGTCAAAGGCATCGTTATCATCACAGCCGGCTTCGGCGAGGTGGGCGAGGAGGGCCTTGCCGCGGAGGAGGAGATAGCGCAGCTATGCAGGGAAGCAGGGATACCGGCGGTCGGCCCGAACTGCATGGGCGTTGTCTGTTTTTCGTCCCACATCATCGGCACCATGACCATGGACCCGTTGAAGGGCGAGCCGGGCGACACGTCGTTCATATCGCAGAGCGGTACGTACGGCATCAGCACCCTGAACCAGGGGCTCGCAACAGGAGTCGGCTTCAGCAAGTTCGTGAGCAGCGGCAACGAGGCCGTGACGAAGTTCTCGGACTATCTCGAGTACTTCGGTGAGGACCCCTCTACGCGTGTCATCATCGGCTACATCGAGAGCCTCAAGGATGCCAACCGCTTCGTGTCCATTGCGAAGGAAGTCTCCAAGACTAAGCCAATCATCGTGATGAAGTTCGGCCGCACGGGGGCGGGCACGCGGGCCGCCGCATCACATACCGGCGCCCTCGCAGGCTCACACGAGGTCTACAGCGCTGCGTTCAGGCAATCAGGCGTCATCGAGGTCACGCGCACCCAGGACCTCCTCAACACCGCGCTGGCTTTCCGAACGCAGCCGCTCCCGAAAGGGAGGCGCGTGGCAGTCGCGGGCATCAGCGGCGGCTTCGCTGTGGCGGCGGCCGACTATCTCGCGGAGTTGGGCCTTGAGCTGCCGGTGCTGAGCGAGGGACTGCAGCAGAGGATGCGCCGCGAGGCACCTGTCCCTGCTTTCGGTTCCGTCAAGAACCCTCTTGACCTCTCTGCGGAGATCCGGCCGGCCCCGCTTCTCAAGTGCATCGAGTTGCTGCTCCACTCCGACGAGGTTGACTCAGTCATCGTGGGGCTATGGTCGTGGCCTCTGCCGCCAGCCGAGGAGAGCATCAGGGCGCTCGAGCGTTTGCAGCGTGAGAGCGGCAAGCCGATGCTGCTCTGCTACTACGCGAGCCGGCGCGGAGCGGAGCTTATCCAGGGCATGACGGACACACTGCCGGTCTACGGCACCCCGGAGGAGGTCTCCCAGGTGATGTCCGGCCTCTGCCAGTACGCGGACTACCGCAAACAGACAGGGACTTTTCCATCATAGCGATGCCCGCCTGACCGGCAAGGCACAGCGCAGCAGCCCGAGACAGGACTGATCCGACAGCTTCCCGAAAGGGAACCCGTTTCTCCCGG
>CAZQML010000009.1:0-15197 GCA_964594245.1 uncultured Dehalococcoidales bacterium
CCCGACAGGACGACATGGAGGTCGTCGGTGACGCAGTTGACGGCGCCGACGCTGTCAAGAAAACCAGAGAGACACACCCCGACGTCGTGCTGATGGACCTCCAGATGCCCGGGATGGACGGTGTGGAGGCCATGAAGAGGATAGCGGAACAGCAGCCGTCGGTGCGTTTCATCGTGCTCACGACCTACGACAACGACGAGCACATATTCAGAGGTATCGAGGCGGGAGCTCGAGCCTACCTCCTGAAGGACTCTCCTCGCGAGGAGCTGTTCAAGGCCATCAGGGCAGTCCACAGGGGAGACTCACTGATACAGCCGTCCGTGGCGAGCAAAGTCCTCGACCGATTCGCCGTGCTGTCGCGCCAGAGCCAGGGTCCGGAGCTCCTGTCGGGACGTGAACTGGAGGTCTTGAGGCTCGTGGCTACAGGCGCCTCGAACAGAACCATCGCGACGGGGCTGTACATCAGCGAGAGCACCGTCAAGACCCACATCCAGTCGATATTTCAGAAGCTGGGGGTAAACGACCGAACGGAAGCGGTGACTCATGCCCTGCAGAAGGGGATAATCTCGCTCTAGTCATACGGAGTGACGACCGGACAGTCCATCGAAAGTGTTAGTTGGCCATCGCCCGTATTTCGCCACGAGAACCGTATTGCAGGGGGTTTGCAGGCGCTACAGGCCGGCGTACGCTATGAACATATGCCTGACGGAGGTGGGACGATGAGAAGAATGATGCTCAGCATAGTGGCGATGTTGGCGCTGCTGTCTGCGATGCTCACAGGGTGCGCCGGGGGCGAGATGTCCGAGGCGGACATCGAGAAGATAGTCGAAGAGATAATCACGACCAACTACGAAGTCGAAACCAGTACCTTCGACCTCTCCATGGAGGCAGAGATCGACGTCGAGGGAGAAGGGGGCACCTCTCTCATCCTCGTGGGTACCGGCACAGGCGTGACGGACAGCGGCAAGCGGCAGATGCACATGGTCATGAACATGACCATCAACACACCTGAGCAGGACACGATCGACATGCCGGTGGAGTATTTTCTGGTCGACGGCTGGATGTACATGAAGATCTCCGTGCCGGAGCAGGAAGAGCAGTGGCTGAAGATGGAGATACCCGACGACATGTGGGAGGAACAGAACCAGGCCCAGCAGCAGATAGAGATGCTGCGGACAGCCGAGGAGGTCAACTTCCTGGGCTTCGAGGACGTGAACGGAGTCGAATGCTACGTCGTGGAGATCGTGCCCGACCTTGCAGCGCTGCAGCGGATCATATCGCAGACGCAAGGCCAGATGTCTCAGCTCGGCGACCTCGACCTTAGCGCAATGGACCTCGGCGAGATGCTCAAGCAGGTCTCCGTGACCCAGTACGTGGCCATGGATAGCTACCTGTTCATGAGAACGGACGAGCACATTGTGATGGAGATCACAGCGGAGGCGATGGGCTTGCCGGAGGATGAATTCGACCGAATCACGGAGGACGTCACGACGGTCCTGGTCTTCCGAGACTACGACGAGCCTGTTACAATCCAAATGCCCCAGGCCGCGCTGGCTGCCGTTCAGATGGGTGGATAGGAAAATACCGGATTTCGGCGGGGTGGCCTTGAGGGCACAGGGCTTCCAAGGCTACCCCCTTTTCCCGCATACCGACAACTGACGACTGGAGATATTCGCGATGAATGACACCACACGATGGCTTCTCCCTGCGACGCTCGTGCTCGTGCTCGTGATGCTTGCCGTCCTCACCACACCGACAGGGTCACGGAGCTTGAGCTACGACGCTGACCTGGAGACACTCGTGCAAGCCGGCACGTATGAAGTCGGCGCGGACCCATTCATAATCGTGGCGGCAGACCTCGACGCCGACTCCGACCAGGATATCGTCGTGACGAACCACGCAGGGGGCTCCGTGAGTGTCCTCATCAACAAGGGCGACGGACAGTTCCAGGACCAGATTCAGTACCCCACGGGAACAGGGACGTTCGGTGTGGCCTGCGCTGACATCGACGGTGACTCGCACCTCGACGTCATTGTGACAAACGAGATGAGCAACACTGTGAGCATCCTCTTCAACCGCGGCGATGGCGTGCTCGCGTCCCGCACCGACATCCCATCAGGCCTCAGCCCTCACATGACGGCGGTCGCTGACCTTAACGGTGATTCGCTCCCCGACATCGCCATCCCCAACCACGGGACGCGCACGGTGAGCGTGCTGCTCAATGGAGGAGACGGCACGTTTGATGAGCGCATCGACTATCCCACGCACCTGCAGCCATTCTCTGCCGTTGCCTCCGATCTCAATGGAGATGGAGCCGTTGACATCGCTACCGCGTCGTATGCGGAGGGATACGTCGACATCCTCTGGAACGACGGCATCGGAGGGTTCACGACGCGGACTGCGATGGAGATCGGACCGGAGGCACTCTGGTCGATTGCCGCCGCAGACCTGGACCGTGACGGACTGCCGGAGCTCATCGTGACGCGGTACTCCAGCGGCGCAATAACGGTGCTGCAGAACAAGGGAGGAGGCTCATTCACGACGTCTGTCAACTACCTCACCGGAACAGGAGGCCCCTGTTGGGTAACACCGTTCGACGTCGATGGTGATACCTTGCTGGACCTCGCAGTCGTCGATGGCTACTCTCACCTGTTGACTGTACTGCGAAACGAGGGCGACGGCACGTTTAAACACAAAGTCGAATTCGAGACCGGCCAGGGACCGAGCTCCTCAACCGCCGCGGATTTCGACGCCGACGGACGGCAAGACCTTGCCGTCGTCCATTGGGAGAGCAACAATGTCATTGTCTTCCTCAACAGGCAGGAGCAGTAGGGATTCCTTCGCGTCGCGACGAGTCAGTCTTCGTCAGTCACGCCGAGTAGCCGGCGCGGGTTCGCCTTCACCATCAGTTCGATATCCTGCTCGCTGAGGCCGCACTTCAGAAGCGACGCGATGAACATCCTGAGACCCTCCGCAATCGTCGGATGAGGCGTGCCTCCAAAATCGGTCGTCAGGATGCAGTTCCCTGGGCCGGCCGCACGGATTTCGTCTGCCACCACGGCAGGATTGAGCCGGTCGCCGGTCGGCGAAATAGTCTGTGCACAGTGCTCGATGACTGCGCCGGATTTCGCAAGGGCCACCATCTCATCAGATGAGAGGGCCTCCTCAAAGACGACGGTGGACATGGGATGAGTTACGACCACCTTGCTGACGCTCATCTGAGCACACTTGTTGGCAAGCGCTCTCGTCTCCGCAGGCGAGATGTGGCCGGTGCAGACCACCATGTTGAAGTCCTTGGCCACAGCAAGGATATCCTCAACCTCGGGCAACAACACTCCCGAGTCGTCAAGAATGGAAATCGCGGGACCAAGGAGATTCGGATTGAAAGTGCGTTGCACGACCGACAGGGAGTTGCTCGAATGGAACACGGGCATCCAAAGAACCCTGGTTCCGATGCCCGCCGCAGCCTTCACGGCACGACAGTTCAGTCCTCCAACCTCAGCATCAAGAGTCAGGCTGCCGAAGACGCGAATGTCGGGGACGAGACGGCTGACCATGGAGGCCAGAGGCTCCGTACAATAGGTCCTGTTCTTCAAAACGAAGCCGGCAAGCCCCATCTCCCGTGCGTGGAGCGCGGTCTCTAGGGCATCGAAGCGCCGCGTCATTTCGGCCTCGGGCCCGAAGTGTACGTGCATGTCGTAGGCACCCTGAAGAAGTCTGCCAACCACCGAATCGTCATCCGTCTGCGTCAGCTGCAGGGGGTAGTCCCAATCACTCAGTTCTGTCATATCGTTCGCTCCTCCTCAAGATCGTCCGCCACAGAGTCTCATCCGACCAGGTCTCTCGCCTCCTGGAGCACGGGCTTGAACTTCGCCGCATTGTTGTCCCTTATGTAGCCCAAGTTGAAGAGCTGGTACCCCTCGCGCGACCAGCGCGCATATCCTTCCGGAGGGAATCCTCCAATTCCGGCAACCTTGCCTGCCTCGCGGCATGTCGCGGCAATCTCCCGCAGTTTCTCTTCGATGAAGGGCTGACTGTTTATCTCGGTGCGGAGCATGCCTGGCTTGATAGCTCCGATGTCGAGGGCAAGGTCGTTTGTGCCAACAATTGTCCCCGAAATCCCTTCGAGGCGCAGCGTGTGAGGAAGGTTCTTCACCGCAGCCAGGCTCTCTGTCTGCGGGAACAGCATGAGATTCCTGTTGACGTATTCCATCATGGTCAGAAGGGGTGTGGTGGCGGGGTCCATGCCATCCAGCAGGTAGGGACTCATGCCCAGGCCTGCACCCCGGTGACCCAGCGGAGGTAAGCAGGCCTGGTTGACCGCGTAGGCGGCCTGCTCCACAGAGTCAACCTGCGGCAGCATCAGTCCCTGGATCCCGGAGTCAAGGTAGGAGCGAAAGTTGGCGGAGTTCTCCTCGGGTCTCATGAGAATCGGAAGCTCGTGCTCGCGTGCCAGCCGAATGTAAATGTAGATGCTCTCCTTGCCAACCATACTGTGCTCGTTGTCAATCATGAAGAAGTCGTAGCCGGACTCCTTGATGACCTCTACGGTGGGTGCAGGGTCGTTCCCCGGGCCTATCAGAGGTCCGAAAACCTTCTTGCCCTCCGCCAGGCTCTGCTTGAACTCGTATCCGATGTCCTGCTTCAATGCGGCCCTCCTTGCGATACGCTACCTGGCACAGCTTATGGGATGCTGTCCACGTTCACGAACGCGGGGTCGTGGTTCGCTATCACTATGTCCGCCATGCTCTTGATACGAAGCACACTGTTGAAAGCTTCGACGGCGTCGAGGTGAATCCCGGGGGCAATCACAGGCATGGACTCCCTGGCTCCCGGCAGGGGTTCAAAGTTCTCCTTCACGCAGCAGAAGCCGCTGATGATTGCTCTCCCCTTCTCGGTGTTCACGCTGACTGCCTGGCAGCCGGGGGAGTGCCCGGGCACTGGAATCAGATCGATGCCGGGCAGTATCTCGCAGTGACCGCTGACCACCTGGAAGTTGACTCCCGAAAAGAGCTCCCTGCGGTACATCCGCGCAAGAATGGGATGGGGGGCAAGAGCAAACTCAAGCTCATCCTGCTGGACAACCACGCGGGCGTTCGTGCACCGTTTCATATTGACACAGTGGTCCCACATGAGGTGGGTCTGGATTACCATGCCGATGTCTTGCGGCCGCAAGCCAAACTTGTTGAGAGCCTCGTCGAAAGAGTTGATGTCGACGGCTTCGAAACCCCGGTATTCCTTCGCGGAGCGGGCATCGCCTCCGGTATCCACGAGCACGTGTTGGCTCGCCCCCTGGATGTACCACGCATACACCGGCAGGTCGAACTTCGTTCCGTAGTTGAAGCCATAAGTGAAGCCCCCGAGGTCCTGGACTATCGACACGAGAGGCATAGGACGTATCCTGTAGACAGGAAGGAGCTCCTTGCCTTGTTCAATCGAACTCATTCGTACACCTCCGGATTCACTGGATTCAGCGGTCGTTCTCCGCGCAGCACACGGAGAATCTCCTCGGCGAGGTCTGTCGCCATGCGGCGCATCGCCTCCTGCGTCGCGCCAGCCACGTGTGGGGTAGCGATGAAATTGTCGAGGGAAAGAAGAGGATTCTCTGCTGTCGGAGGCTCCTTCAGGAATACGTCCATGGCGGCTGCGGCAATCTTACCATCGACGAGGCTCCGGTACAGTGCCGCCTCGTCCACGATTCCACCACGCGCAGTGTTTATGAGGTAGGAACCAGGCTTCATCCGAGAAATCTCGCGCGCACCAATCATCCCCGCCGTCTCCGAGGTGAAGGGCACGCATAGTATTACGAAGTCGGCCTCCTCCAGAGGCTGCTCCAGTGTGTCGGCCCGCGTACACCCTGCTAACTCGAACTTCTCGGCGGAGACATACGGGTCATACGCCATGACGCTCATGCCGAGCCCGGAGCGACACCTGCGGGCGGTCTCCGACCCGATGCGCCCCAGCCCAATCACCCCGAGAGTCTTGCCCTCCAGTTCAACGCCTACGTAGTCCTCACGCGTGCGGAAGCGGCCCGACCTCAGGTCGGCATTCGCCACGCATATCCTGTTGGCCAGGCATAGCATGAGCGACAGGATGTGCTCGGCGACTGATACCTTGTTAGCTTTCGGGGTGTTGACGACCACGATTCCTCTCGCGGTTGCTGCAACAACATCGATGTTGTCGTATCCGACGCCATGCTTCGCAATCACCTTCAGACCGGGAGCTTCGGCAATGATTTCGGCTGTTACGCGGGCTACCCGGACACCAAGCCCGTGGGCCTCGCCAACAACGTCCGCAAGCTGGCGGTCGGGTCCGTCAGGGAGGTAGAGCAGCTCGGTCTCGCTCTTGAGAATATCAAGTCCGGCAGAGTGAATAGGCTCGGTGATGATGACTCTTCTGCGCTCCACGACATACCTTTCTTACGCGACTACGGGGTTCTCGCGATTATAGCACGGGGCATTCGCAGGAGCTGTGCTCGGTGCGATGGCGGCGCGTGCCTACCCTGCTTGCGAGCTACGTTGGTACCGCCGTATACTTGGAGGCTGTGGCGCCCGTAGCGGACAGGCGCTCGTGCCGCGCGCAGCTTCCCGGGCACAGACAAATTTCTGAAGGAAGTGAAATCCATGGATAGCCTCCTCACAGACAACGAGCTTGGTTTCAAGAAGGACATACGCGACTTCGTCAGGAAGGAACTCGCGCCACACGTTGACGAATGGGAAAGGCGCCACGAGTACGCACGCGAGGCCGTCAAGAAGTTCGCAAACTACGGCCTGTTCGGCATACTCGTCCCTGCGGAGTACGGCGGCCTCGACGGCACAACGGTGGAGTACCTCATCGCGTCAATCGAGATTGCCCGTGCCAGCGTATCGCTTTCGTCGATATTCGGCTCGCCTGCAGGCATTTTCACGGGCTCAATCCTCAAGTACGGTACAGAAGAACAGCGCAAGCGCTATGTTCCGCCTGCGGTATCTGGAGAGACGATAGTATGTTTCGCCGCCACTGAGCCGGCTGCGGGCAGTGACCTGGCAAGCATGTCGACTACGGCCACCAGGGACGGAGATGAGTGGGTCATCAACGGCGCCAAGGCCTTCATCACCGCGGGAAATGTCGGTGATGTCGTCCTGTTCCTTGCATCGGTCGACCGGTCCCTCGGGGCCAAGGGTATCACCGCCTTCCTCGTGGAAAAGGGGACTCCCGGCTTCGCAGTCGGCAAGGTCGAGGACCTGCTCGGGCTACACTCCAGCAGCGCAGCAGAGTTGCTGTTCAGGGATTGCCGCATTCCCGCCTCGGCCATCCTTGGGGAGGTCGGCAAAGGATTGCGTATCGCCTTCGGCGCACTCGACCTCGGCAGAATCCACTGCGCCGGACAGGCCATCGGTCTCGCCGAGGCGGCGCTGGAAGCCACCCTGACCTACACCGCGGACCGGGAGCAGTTCGGACGGCCGATAGGTGACTTCCAAGGCGTGCAGTGGATGCTGGCCGACATGTCGGTTCAGCTGGATGCAGCCACGCTTCTTGCGTATCGAGCAGCGCGCATGGCCGACGCCGGCAAGCGGTATTCGGCCGAGGCGGCCAAGGCGAAGCTGTTCGCCGCAGAGATGGCGGCAGACGTGGCGCGAAAGGCCGTTCAGCTCCACGGGGGCTACGGCTGCACAACAGACATGGCAGTCGAGCGCTACTACCGCGACGCGAAGCTCATCGAGATATACGAGGGGACAAACGAGATACACCGAGAGGTCATCGCCCGTAGCCTGCGCTCATAGTACGGGCCTTTCCCCTCGCGTCTACACGCCACACAGGGGCTTTGCCTCGATGCGGCTCTTCGCTTCTGATGCCATCCGTTCCTGGCCAGGGCAAGCGGACACACAGAGATAGAATGGCTTGACAACTATCGCATAGGACTCTACTATTCTATAGTTATCTCTAATATTAGATTACCATATATTTTTAGAGTTGTCCTATGACTTCTTTGAGAGAGCGACAGAAGGCGCGCCGGAGCCGCGAGATACTCGACGCGGCCGTTGCCCTGATAAGTGAGAATGGGTACGACGAGACATCCGTGGAGGAGATTGCGGCCAGGGCCGAGGTGGGCGTGGCCACAGTCTACAACTACTTCGGCTCGAAGAACGAGCTCCTTCACGTGCTCCTCGCAATGTACATAGAGGGAGAACTGGCCCGGGGCGCAACGGTGGTGAGTGACCCTCCGCAGGACATGGTTGATGGCATGGCGGCCCTCTTCGGCGCCTACCTTGACGGGATGGCGAGAACAGTCAACAGGAGACTCATGCAGGAACTCCTCGCCATGGCGGTCAGCAAGCAGTTCGCGTACGGGGAGCACACCTACCACATGAAGATGGCGTTCATGGAGCAGTGCCGGCTGCTCGCACAACACTACAAGACAGACAACCAGATTCGCGCGGACGTGTCGGCGGAGGAGGCCGCGCTCGTGTGCTACTCGGCGGTAACATATCCATTAGCGTGGTTCATCCTCGACCTCAATGCAGACGTCAAGGCTGCGAAGATGGCGATGCAGCGCGATTTGTCCCTCGTCGTCTCGGGAATCGGCGCCACACAGGAGTAGTATGAGTGAAGCTGACCGGAATTCCGGGCTCCACCGCTCATACGAATGGGTGACTGAGCACTCAGGAACATTCACGATACCGGGTTCGGTCGAGAGTCTCGCAAGAACCGTCTGCAAAGACGATTCCACACGAGCCCGGCCCGACATACTATCGGAGCCGCATGGAGCACGCAAAGGAGGGCCGCTGTGGTAAGCCTTCGTGAAAGAGAAGAGCAGCGCCGGCACACACAGGAGCCAACCATCAGGTTAGAGCACGTCTCCAAGATCTACCAGATGGGCAAGATGGAAGTCAGGGCTCTGGATGACATCAGCCTCGACATATGGCCGGGCGAATTCATCGTATTCCTTGGCCCCAGCGGCTCCGGCAAGACCACACTGTTGAACGTGACAGGCGGCCTCGATTCCCCGACATCGGGCCGGGTGGTGGTGAACGGCATCGAAGTGACGGGGCTTTCGTCCCGACAGCTGACCCAATTCCGCAGGACACAGATCGGGTTCATCTTCCAGTTCTTCAACCTCATCCCAACTCTCACGGCCAAGGAGAATGTCGAGTTCGCCGCCGACCTCGTGAACGACCACTCGCAGGCGGACGCGTTGCTCGACGCAGTCGGCCTGGGCGAGAGAAAGAAGCACTTTCCAGCAGAGCTTTCCGGCGGAGAAAACCAGAGGGTAGCTATCGCGCGGGCGCTTGCGACAAATCCCTCCGTCATGCTCTGCGACGAACCATCGGGAAGCCTGGACTTCGAGACAGGAAAGAAGATCTTCAAGCTGCTGCGTGACCTGAATCGGGAGAACAACAAGGTAATGTGCATTGTGACCCACAACGCCCCGATCGGCGAGATCGCCGACCGGGTTGTCCGACTGCGCGACGGCAAGATTGCAGATATCACAGTAAATGAGACGCCTCTCGATCCAGACAATCTGAGATGGTAGCAATCAATAATCTGCAGCGAAAACTGCTCCGCGACATGGGCAGTTCAAAGGCGCAATTCGGCGCCGTAGCCGCCGTCATCGCCATCGGTATCTCCGCATTCGTAGGCGTGTACGCCTCGTACCAGAATCTGCATGTATCGTACAAGTACACATACGAAGTGCTTTCGATGGGAGACTATTTCATCACCGTTGACTACCTCCCTGAGCGAGCCGTCCGAGAGATGGACGACATCCCCGGAGTGCGAGCTGCGGGCCAGATAGTCGGAAATGTGAAGCTGGACCTCGAGACCGAAGGTGGCGACAGAGTGGAAGGAAAGGTCGTGTCCCTGCCGTCTGACACACGCCCCATCGTCAGCAACGTGAAGTTGGAGAGCGGGACATATTTCAGCCCCGGCGACAAGCGCGAAGTACTCCTCCCGCCACTCTTTGCCGAGTACCACAAGCTTGCACCAGGTGATTCCCTTGTCATCGAGCACGGTGCGAGCAAGACCTCGTACCGTGTTGCAGGCATCGCCATACACCCGGAGTACCTCTGGGTGTCGAAGAGTGCCGAGGAGCCGATTGCCACGGCGAAGACGTTCGGCGTCATCTTCATGCCGCAGCAGCGGGCCGAAGACATCTTTGGCATGCAGGGCATGGTCAATCAGGTCAGTCTGGCATTCGATGATGGCGTTGTGGTCGACGATGCGGTCGACCAGGTCAAACGTATTCTGACCCGCTACGGTATCAAGAACTTCACGTCGAAGGACGACATGGTCAGCGTGGGAGCGCGCAAGATAGACATCGTGCAGGGCGTTCGTACGGCCTACATGGTGCCCCGCGAGGACCAGATAAGCTACGAACTGCTGAAGGCAGACCTCGACGGCCTGCAGCAGATGGCATTCCTGTTCCCTGTGCTCTTCCTGTCGATGGCGGCACTCGCAATCTACATACTGCTTGGTCGATTGGTCGAATCGCAGCGCGTTCAGATTGGGCTCATGCGAGCCCTGGGCTACACCAAGGCCCAGGTGCTGGGGCACTTCGTCGACTTCGCCCTGGTCATGGGCATGCTGGGCTCTGTCAGCGGCGCCCTGCTGGGCTACGTCATGGCCAGTGCACTGACTACCTACTACGCCGGATTTTTGCACCTCCCGTACATTGAGGTGGTGCCGCAATGGGGTGTGTTGGGTGTGGGTGTCGGCGTCGGCACAGTCGTACCAGTCCTTGCAAGCATAGTACCTTGCTGGGCGTCTTCAAGGATGCAGCCCGCCGAGGCCATGCGGCCACCGGCGCCGCCAGCCGGCCATCGCACGTTCATTGAGATTCTGCTGCCCTTTATTCCCAGGTTGCACAGCACTTTCAAGCTGCCGCTGCGCAACATGTTTCGACATCCGCGAAGGACACTGTTCATGGCGACCGGTGTGATGTCGGCCACGGCCCTGATTATCGTCTCGCTGTCAATGCTGGACATGGTAGAGGACATGACGGGGACACTGTTCGACAAGACGCAACACTACGATGCCCGCGTTATTCTTCAGGGAACCGGCAGCACATCAACCGCAACGCACATCGCGCACCTGGATGGAGTTGCGGCAGCCGAGGCGCTACTCGACCAACCATACAGGGTGAAGCGCGGAGACATATCCCAGTCCACCTCCATACGAGGAATCGAGCCGAATTCAACGATGTACACCCTCATCACGCCTGACGGTGGTATCACGACCGTCTCAGACGCAGGCATAGTCCTACCCACATTTATCAGCGACAAGTTAGGCGTGAACGTAGGAGACACTGTGTACCTCGAACCTCTGGTGGGCACTGTAGGAGAAACCGAGATTGCCGTCTCTGGGCTCATCAACGAGCCGATGGGTGGCCGTCCGTACATGCCGCTGAACGAAGCCCAGAAGCTCTTCAACCTTCCGGGGGCGGCAACCAGCGTGTTCATCCGGTTCTATGGACAGCCTTCACCAGAACTCCTACAACGCATCTACAACCTGCCGGAGGTTGCCTCAATCGAGCAGGTTTCCGCCTTAAAGGACTACATGGATGAATCCATGGGCGCGATGTACGCGATGGTCGGCGTCATGCTCGCGTTGAGCTTCGGACTCGGTCTTGCCATCGTCTTCAACGGCGTCACGGTCAACGTCCTGGAGCGCAGACGAGAGATAGCCATAATGCGCGCTATCGGAATGGGCGACCGCCAGCTCGCGTCGATAATAACCATGGAGAATCTGGGCACCGCCTTCATAGGCATACTTGTGGGGTTGCCTCTTGGCTACCAGCTCGCCAACTACATCATGGAAGCCCAGTCATCGACCATGGAGAACATGTCCTTCACGGCCGTCATCTATCCGAGGTCATACGTGATTGCCGCAGTCTGCAGCATCATCATCATGCTGCTGTCACAGATGCCCGCTATCAAAAGGATGACAACCATGAGCCTGCCGACAGTTACGAAGGACTGGAGCGAATAGCACTTCGGATTGGAACACAATTAGCGCAACTCAAGTAGCGCGTACGAGTATAATGAAACACAATGTGAATGAGACGCATACAGTGCCTGTTCTCGCAGAAGGAGGACCCGTGATGAAGAAGAGAGTAGCCGTGTTCCTCGCGCTCGCCATTGCCGCACTTCCACTGGCGGCTTGTGCCGGTGGAAGCGGCGAGGGAGTGCCGACAGCCAAGGCAACCGTGGGGGACGTGCGTGTCACGATCTCCGTCAGCGGCAATCTCGATGCCTCTGATGACCGATTCCTGTCGTTCAAGTTGCCCGGTACTATCGAAGAGATTCTCGTAGAAAAGGGAGACACGGTCGGCAAAGGGGACGTTCTCGCACGGCTCGATACGACAGACCTGGAACGCAACGTGGAGTTGGCCCGATCCACCCTCAGGCAGGCACAGGCGCAGTATGATATGGCGGACAACCAGTTACGCCAGACCATCTATCCGCACTACTACAACAGCTATGTGATCGACGTGCCGGGCACCTGGATGGCGCTGGAGCAGGCCATTGAGAGCGTAGGAGACGCCCGGCAACTGATGGAGGCCGGGAACGTTTCCGAGGCAAATGTCTTGCTCGACGATGTGCTGGACGAGATAGCCGAGGCACAGCGCAGCTCCGAATCACGAAAGTGGGAGTTGCCAATCGCCATCAAGATTATGGAGCTGCAGCGCGAGGCGGCTGCGGCAGCTCTGGATGCTGCCGGACTCAATCTCGAGGCCTCCCAGGACATGCTGAAGGACGCAACCATCGAGGCCCCGTTCCCGGGCGTCATCACGGCCATCCCTGTGAAGCAAGGCGACACGCTCACCTCGATGAACTACTTCAACCCCGCCTTCCACATCATCGACCCGACGAATCTCGAGATGACAGGCCTGATCGACGAGATGGACATCGCCGACATCACGCTCGGCCAGAAGGCAATCGTCACGATGGACGCTCTCCCGGGAATGGAAGTTGTGGGGGCGGTTACGTACATATCTGCGGCGGCAATGATACAAGCCGGGGTCGTCATGTATGAGACAACCATCAGCCTCAAGAACCCGGACTCCGCCATCAAAGACGGCATGAGCGCAACGGCGGACATCGTTCGGGAGGAGCATGAAGACGTGCTCGTCGTACCGGTGAGCGCAGTCATGAAGGGGGATGCCGGACAGGACGTTGTCTACGTATGGACAGCTGACGAGGACCTCAGGATGCGAGACATCACCACCGGCCTCAGGAGCGGCCGCATGGTTGAGGTACTAAGCGGGCTCAAGGAAGGAGAGGTAGTCGCTCTCGAGGCTCCCAAGTAGGAATCAGCCGGGCCGACGTGCGATGCCGGCCCTTTGCCCACCTCGTGAGGGCAGCCAAAGGGTGCACCCCGTGGCTGCCCTCTTCTCGTGCGACATATCCGCCGGTGCTATCATCGTGTGGGAGCCGCCGGAAGCGCACACGGCTCAATCGTGCCGGGACAACCGGAGATTCGGGGGATGAAGAAACGACGGTTTGAACAGTTGGTCGAACGGGCGCTCGACAGCCTGCCTGAGGAGCTGCAGTCCCTCCTGGACAACGTCGTCATATTCATCGAGGACCACCCCACACCACAGACCCTCCGGGACATGGATGTGCCGCGGGGCGACACGCTCCTTGGACTTTACGACGGAGTGCCGCAGACGGAGCGCTCAAGCCAGTACGGCCTTGTTCCCCCAGACAGGATTACCCTCTTTCAACACCCAATCGAGGAGTCGTGCAACACGGAAGAGGAGATTCCGGAGCAGATACGAAGGACAGTCCTGCACGAGGTGGCGCATCACTTCGGCATCGGTGAGGAACGGATGGAGGAGATCGAGGAGGGGTGGGATGACCGAGCAGAGGAGGAGCGATGATTCCTACTGAGGATCTGCGATGCATCGTTGGCCCTGACTACGTGCTGACGCGCCGAGAGCTGATTGAAGGCTACCTTCGGGACGAGACCCCGCAGGCCGTGAAGCCGACCCCTGCCGACAATGTGGTCGTGGTCAAACCGGCAAGCTCCGAGGAGATATCCGAGCTATTGAAGCTTGCCAACAGGACTCTCACTCCGGTGTACCCGAGAGGGGGCGGCACGAGCACCGTCGGCGGGCCGATACCAACACGCGACGGCATCGTACTTTCGCTTGAGCGTCTCGACAGGATCGAGGAAATCGACACCGAGAACCTGATGGTTGTGGCACAGGCCGGCGTGACGCTGGCTGCTCTGCTGGAGGCAGTGGATAGCGCCGGACTCTTCTTCCCTCCTCATCCAGGGGACGAGGGTGCACAGGTTGGCGGCGTAGTGGCCTGCAACGCCGGCGGGTCCAGGGCAGTCAAGCACGGAATCATCCGGAACTACGTCAAGGGCCTGGAAGTCGTGCTGCCGACAGGGGAAACCGTGACAATGGGTGGCAAGCTGCTGAAGAACAACACGGGGCTCGATCTGCTCCACCTGATGATTGGCAGCGAAGGCATACTCGGCATCATCACGAAGGCTGTGTTCCGTCTCTATCCGAAGTCGCCGGTCACGGCAGTCCTGCTGATCTCGTTCGACGGCCGTCATGCGGCGCTCAGTTCGGTGCCACAGCTCCTCCAGAGCGGCATAATACCGCTCGCAATCGAGTACGTGGAGAGGGACATCATCGAGATCTCGGCGGCTGCCCTCGGAATGACGTGGCCCGCCAAGAAGGGCAACGCCCACCTCATAGTGACACTCGACGGCGGCAGTGAGGATGAGGTCTACGCTCAGTGCGAGCGGCTTGCAGCCGTCTGCGAGCAGAATGGCGCTGTGGACACACTCATCGCCGAGACCAGGAAGGAGCAGGATGGCATCCTCAAGATGCGAAACGAGCTCTACGGGGTGCTGATGCCGCAGCTTGCCGAATCCCTCGACCTAGCAGTGCCGCCGGCGCGGGTTGCCGATTTCCTCGATGCCGTGGAGCGCATTGCGGTGCGATACGACAGCCGCATACCGAACTACGGCCACGCAGCGGACGGGAATCTTCACCCGCACCTCATGATGGACCTTGAGAAGCGAGGGCTGCTGTGGGAGGTCAAGGACGCCATCTACGAGGAGGGCGCGCGGCTGGGCGGAATCGTAACTGCCGAGCACGGGGTGGGGCGGTCCCGACGGATCTATTTCGACCGCTACACCGATGAGACATCCAAACGCCTCATGAGAGGCATCAAGAGCCTCTTCGACCCCAACAA
>CAZQML010000010.1:0-28458 GCA_964594245.1 uncultured Dehalococcoidales bacterium
CGGGCACCGAGGTATTGCACTGCACGATACTGCAAGATGCGCCGGCTGGCAAGTTGGGCGAAAAAGTGACGGTATCGGTCCCGCTGGTGACTGCAGGCACGAGTTTGAGTGTGTGCGCAACGTCCCGGCTAGGGTGGTACAGAAAGGGAGCGCCGGGACCGGCGCTCCCCCTGGATGAGATTGCTCTAGTCAGCGAATGCGATGATGCCGACTATGACGAGGTTGGCGATGGGAACGATCATGAGTATGCCGAGCCAACCAGGCTTGTTGCGGGCCTCCGCTATCTTCCACACTACGAGGATGGCGAAGACGATGTTCGCAATGGGGATGAAGAAGAAGAAGACCCACCACCACGGCTTGCCCGCTATCTGGCAGGCGAGGATGATGTTCGCGACGGGGATCCACGCGAGCCACGGGTTCTCGGTGTTCGTCTTCTTGGCTATGGTGTAGAGACAGAATGCTACGTAGGCGTACACGACCAGGGACAGGAGTGACCAGATGCCACTGAACAGGAAGGCCAGCATGTTCCAGGGCTGAACGTAGTCAAATGCATCCATGTAGCACCTCCTTGCGTTTGCGATATGATACTAGAAGACGGCGGGCTGTCAAATGGTCTGAGGAAGATTGTGGTGTTCCGGAGGCGCACTTGCCTCCGGGTATGGTGGACTCGCATCGAAATGTCTGCCGCAACAGCGGTAGAATAGGTGCTAGAGAACCCCGTGCGCGGACGCGCAGCCTGGTGCTGCCGCTCTCAAGGCAGGGGCATAGCAGGAGGAGGAAACAGTAATGAATGACCCGTTCAGCCTGGAAGGCAAGGTCTCCGTTGTTACCGGAGGAAACGGTGGTATAGGCAAAGGAATCGCTGACGGTCTCGCCGCGAAGGGAAGTGCCGTTGTCATTGCTGCTCGCAACGAGGCCAAGACGGCTGCCGCGGTTGAAGACGTCAAGAGCCGATTCGGAGTGAGTGCGTCGGGCCTCGCGATGGATATCGGCGATGAAGCAAGCATCAAGATGGGCATCCAGCGCGTGCTGGACGAGTTCGGAAAGATTGACGTCCTTGTGAACAACGCCGGCGTCAACATCCGCAAGCAGCCCCAGGACTATGCCGTCGAGGAATGGGACAAGGTACTCGACATAAACCTCAGGGGGGCCTTCCTGTGCTGCCAGGCGGTGTACCCCGCAATGAAGAGAGCCGGGCGAGGAAAGATAATCAACACGGGGTCCATGACATCGTTGTTCGGCCTTGGCAAGACTGTGCCCTATGCCTGCAGCAAGATGGGCATACTCTCGCTCACCTATTCACTTGCCCTTGCCTGGGCTCGAGATGGAATATTCGTGAACTGCATACTACCGGGCTGGATCGACACGCCACTGATGGTGTCGGCGCGGAAGGACTTCCCGGGACTCAGCGAATTCGTCGAAAGCAGTACTCCAATAGCGCGCTGGGGTGTGCCGGCCGACTTCATGGGGATAGCCGCCTTTCTTGCCAGCAGCGCCTCTGACTTCATAACCGGAGAATACATCAGGGTCGATGGCGGCTTCGCTCAGCATGGCAATACGGTCAGTTTCGACTAGTGGGACTGGTCGTGCTCCGGGTATTCATGGCGTTACGCGGTCCATTTGTGCCCCGGGTTCCGTTGTCGTATGCTTGAAGTAGTGCGTCCCGCCGGATGAGTCGCTCACCGCAACGGGACGATTGAGGAGGGATGGAGATGCTGGAAGACGTGGAAAAGTTGTTGAGAATCACCGCTGATGAGTTGGAGAAGATGCTGAGCAGCAAGACAGTGATAGGCGAGCCAGTCATCATTGGTGACGTGACGCTCATCCCACTGCGCAGTGCCGGGTTCTGGTTCGGTACCGCTGGTGGTGGTGGCAAAGCTGGAGAGAAGATCAGGGGTGAGGGGCAGGCGGCTAGCACCAGTGGCGCCGGAGGTGTGAGACCGGTCGCGGTGCTCATCCTCGACAAGAACGGCGTGAGGCTTGAGCCGATGAAGGGAAGCCTCGCACAGGTGGCCGAGACGGTGTCCGAGGCGCTCCCGAAGATACCCGGAATGCGCCGGGGCAGGGATTTTGCGGAGTCGGCCGCTAAGTCGGCTGAAGAAGGGTAGAGCTGCGTGTGGGTTGTCGTTGCGCTGTGCAGTCTTGCCGCGCTGACAGCTCTGTTGCTCTGCGTTCCCGTGGATCTCGACCTTCGAGTCGAGGTCTACGGCGAGTCGACCCTGCATCTAAGGTTTGAGTGGCTGTTCGGGCGGGTGCGAAAGGCCTTTCGCACGGGTGAGGGGCGGAAGGCGCCTGCCCGTCCGAAGCCTGAGAAGAAGGCTGGCAGGCCCCGGAGAGATGCAGACACGGGCCGCCTGCTCTCGAGGCTTGTGAGAGTGCGCGGTCTTGTCGAGAGCGTCGCCCGGTTGTTGCGCCGACTGCTTCATTCTGTCAGCCTTCGCAGCCTCGACCTGGACTTCCGTGCAGGGCTGGAGGACCCTGCCGATACCGTGTTGCTCGTAGGCCCGTTGTGCTGGGAGGCCATGTGCGCAGACCTCTGGACACGCCACAGCATCAGGCTCGTGCCTGCCTTCGAAGGAGAGGCGTGCCTCGAAGGTCAGGGTGCGATGGACGTTAGACTCTATCCCATCAAGACAGTTCCTCCGCTGCTTGCGTTCCTGTTCCATCCTTCGACTCTCAAGACCCTGATCGTATTGGTGCGCTGGAAATGGCGAAGAAGACAGAACTAGGAAGCGCGCTCGCCGTTGGGGCCTTGACGATTGTCCCCGTGGCGGTCACGTTCGGTGATACCAGGCAGGTGGAAGACCGGGTGATGGCCGTCGGTTACAGCGAGGCCCTCGCTGTGATTGTGATTGGCCCCTCGTCTGCGGAGGTACTGACAGTCTCAGGCGACATCCTGTCGCTCGAAGAGTTCGGTGACCTGAACCCCGAGATTCGGGAGCAGATTGACGCGCTTCGCCCGCAGTCCTGACGCACTGAGACAAGCTGCTGCATCTGCCTGCCACATGTCTGTTCACTTCATCACGCGGCAGGCCACGGCCTGGGCTCTTCAACGCCGTGCAAAACGTCGGGCCTTGACTCCATTGCCTTCGGTCACACCTTGCGCCGGGAGTGCTCGTCGCCCCTTCTGCCGTGCTGCTGAGCGTGGGCTGTATTCCTGTGCCGGCTGCCACCGCTGAGGGCGACGAAGACCGATGGGCCTGGTTCACTCCAGGGCGCCTGGACCACCGCCTCAGCCTGCCGGCATTTGCTGACGACTCGACCCTCCTGTGATATTGTGCGGTTGGGGTGTTCCCGTAAACTCCCTTTGCCGAGGCGACGTTCTATCAATACAGGCCAAGGGAGGGACATGCGCATGGAAGAGAACAACAAAGAGAACAACTTTGACACCACCCAGATCGTGAAGGTCGAGGGTATCAGCCTTGCCAGCATGGACCTGCAGCAGCAACGGATGGCTGAGAGGCTCTACTCCCAACTCGGGCTGGACCCTGTTGTTAAGAAGGTGCTGAAGGAGTACAAGACCCAACTCAGCGGTGTGGACAAGGCCACCGACCGCGTCTTCGGCCCCTTTGACATCAAGGGAAGGGCCGAGTCGGTTGCCAAGGTGTCGGCGCTGATGACCTACAGCGCACTTCACCAGCAGTATACGAAAGAGCTCGACCAGATACAGGAGCAGGTTAGCACTGTGGCGGGCGAGCGCGACCATGAGCGAGCCAATTACGACTCGCTTGTTCAGAAGGTCGCCGATGTCGTTGGCGGCGACTATGAGGAGTTGAAAGCGAACTACGACCAGGTGGTTGACCGGCTATCGACTGTCGAGCACCTCAAGGCACAGACCGCCGTGCTCAACAAGGAGAAATCGGAACTGGTCCAGAAGTACGAGACCCAGATTGCCGGCCAGCAGAAGGACAAGGCTGACACGGTGGCTCGCTACGAGGGCGAACTTGGCGCGTTGAGAGAGGAATATCGCAATGCCGCCGATGACCTCCGGTCTCAGGTGGCGGAGCGTGGCAAGAGAATAGAGACGCTCGAGAGCGAGAAGGCGACAGTGATATCCGAGCGCGATGGCTTCCTCGCTGAACTTGAGACGCTCAAGTGGCAGCACTCTGAGCTTGAGGCGAAACACTCCGCGTTGACTTCCGACCATGACAGACTGCGCGCGGCCGCCGCGGGACTGGAACAAACGCTGAATTTCGACGAGTTGCGCAAGCGGATGGGCGCGGAGATGCATAGGTTCGTGCTGGATGACTCGAAGGTGCCCGACGCCGTGATAGACGGTGTGGGCAAGTTCATTGACTTCAAGAAGTACCTGGGGCACGCGGCCGAATCGGGTGCCCGAGATGCGGTGAAGCAGGTGACCGGTTCTCTCGGCGCACTACCGTAGGCCGGAAGCTCGGGAGCGCGCAACGGCGGAGGTTCACTCCGTTCAATGGGAATGCAAGGGCGGCGGCTGTAGCTGCCGCCTTTCTTGATTGGCAGACTGTCGCGACTCAATGTCGTGAAGCTGGCCGAGACATGTCGTTGGCGTGCACCCGGTAGAGGACGAAGGCGCCTTTCGCATGGTCGTTGCTGTTGAGGAGGCGGACTCGTTCCTCCTGAATCACCTCACGGCGCTGGTGGTCTCACATGGCGCGATGATGCCAACCGCGCGGAGGAACTCCGGCCCGTGTGCCACACCATCACGAGTGTTCCACTCACCAATCTCGCATACACGGATGGCGTCGTCAGGAAGATAGCCTGCAATCATCGCCCAGTCAAGCTCGCCTGCTCCCGGTGGTTGGTGGTCGCGCTCGCTGTTGACGTCGTGAAGGTGGATGCCAATCAGGCGGCTCGAGTAGCGCTGCAGCCAGTCCTGGTGCCGGGCGAATCCGAGTCGCTCCTGTGTCTCTGCATGACCTGTGTCGTGCCAGTATCCCACCACTGCGGGGTCGGTCTCCGCGAGCAGCACTTGCATCTCGTCCAGGTTTGGCAGCTCGTGAACGTTGTGTCGCGTCTCAACCCCGAGCATGATTCCTCTGGGACGTGCGATGCCCTCGAGTTCGCGCAGGGACCGTAGAGCTCGCTCCACGTGGGCGTGTTGGCTGGCACCCCGCAGCGAGAGGAGATGCTCGCTTACCTTCTGGTACTCCTCCGAGGCCATCTGCCCTGCGTGCCACAGAGCGTGCAGTCGCCGCTGCATGGACTTGCCGACGGGCACGTGTCCCATGTGTAGAACCACGGCACGCGCTCTCACCAGTGTGGCTTGCTCGATGGTCTCTCCGGCGAATCTCACTGCCTCTGAGCGCTCGGATTCATCCAGAGAGCAGAGCGAAAGATCGTAGGCACGGCAGTCGCGGGATGACTGCAGGTTTGGACAGGGGTTGTGGAGGCTTGAGAGAGGAAGCGGCCCTTGTATGAGCATGTTGAGCATGTCGTCTGACGTGACGTATGCGTTCGCCTCGATTGCGGAGTAGCCCCAGGACTGCGCATCTCGCGAGAACTCGATGAGGTCTGTGTACCTGCCTCGTGCCCACATCGTGGAGAGTGAGATGTCCTTGCTCACTGGATGTTCTTCTCCTGTTCGAGGAGCTGGAACCGGGCCAGCAAATCCCTCTGCTCATCGCTGAGGTTTCGGGGTGTGACGACTTGGACCATGATGTAGAGGTCCCCCTTGTTGCGGCTTCCGAGCCTCGGCATGCCTTTGCCCTCGAGCCGGAAGAGAGAGCCCGTCTGTGTCCCCGCTGGTATCTCCAGCATCGCGTGGCCGTCGAGTGAAGGGACCGGTATGGTCGTTCCAAGCGCAGCTTGCGCGATGTCAATCTCCTTCGCGGTGTACAGGTCGTCGCCGTGCCGCTCGAAGACAGGGTGCTTATCTACTCCCACTACCACGTAGAGGTCGCCGGCTCTGACATCTCCGTCGCCTGTCTCACCCTCTCCCTCCAGGCGGAGTGTATAGCCGCTGTCGACGCCGGCGGCTATCATGACGCTGACGTCGTGCACCTCTTCGAGTTGCCCGCTGCCCCCGCAGAGAGAGCACGGTTCCTTCACGACCTGGCCGGTGCCACGGCATTCTCCACATACGCTTATCTGGCGAAATACGCCGATGCCCGACCTCTGCTCCCTCACTGTCTGCCCGGTGCCTCTGCAACGGGCGCACGTTGTGGAGGCTCCTTCCTTCGCGCCGGTGCCCCGGCAGGACGTACATGTGCGTCTCCGTGGTATCTCGAGTATCTTCTCCAGCCCGGAGGCTGCCTCCTCCAGTGTCAGGTCGAGGTTGTAGCGGAGGTCAGGGGCCCTGCGTCGCTCTCTCGTGCTCGTACGGCCTCGCCCGAAGAGGCTGCCGAAGGGGCCGTCACCGAAACCGAAGCCACCGAGACCGAACTCACGAAACAGGCTGGAGAAGTCGACCCCGTCTGCCGGATTGAGTCCGTTCAGGCCTTCGTGGCCGTAGAGGTCGTAGAGCCGCCGCTTGCCAGCGTCGCAGAGGACTGCGTAGGCATCGTTGATTCCCTTCATCCGCCTCGACGCTTCGTCGTCGCCCGGATTGCGGTCAGGGTGGTAGCGCATGGCAAGTGCCCGGTAGGCACGCTTGATCTCGTTCTCCTTCGCAGTACGTCCGATGCCGAGTATCTCGTAGTAATCGCGTGTTTCCATAGTATATTGCTGCACGGGTGTGGCGGTGGACTGATGACAGGTGGGGCCGCACGCCCGTCGGAATTGTAGCACTGCGTACGTAGCTCCTCCAAGCAACGCAGGCGGCCCGCGGTGTCCTCGAAGCCGTTTCGTGCTATGGGTGGAAGGAGCGCCTGCTTCGAACACGTTTGACTGTGTGACTACGTACTGTTACGTTCGGTGTAGTTGTCCTCGGAGGTTGACGTATGACCCTGACAGAGATGCTGGAACGGACGGTAGAGACGTTCCCGGACAAGCCCGCCATCGTCAGCGAATCCGGTGCTCTCACGTATCGCGAGTTCTCCGAGGTAACCAACCGGCTCGCTAACATGTTGCTGGGGCTTGGTGTGAAGCAGGGAGATCCGGTGGCGGTCCTCATGCCGCCGACGATGGACTGGCTCATTGGCTACTTCGGCGCGACAAAGGCCGGGGCCAGGGTGGTCATTCTGAATGCCATGCTCACCCCTCCCGAGTTGGGCGGCCAGCTGCTTGATTCCGGCTCGGCGATTGTATTGACTGAGAGCAGGTTCGCGCAGGCTCTGGCTGCGGCAGTTCCGGCCGGCCCTTCGCCCGTGAAGCACGTGTTCCCGCTCGACGCCCCTGAGTTCAAAGTGAAGCTCGAGCAGGTGCCTGCAACTCCACCTCAGCTCAAGCCGGACATGGCTGATGAGTGTGCGGTCCTGTACACGTCCGGCGTGGTCGGCAAGCAGAAGGGCGTGGTGCATACACACAGGTCCTTGATTACCGTCGCGGAAGTGGGCGTCAAGTGCATGGCGCTTCAGCCCGAGTGGACGGTCATGGCCATGATTCCCTTCTTCCACGTACTTGGACTGGGCACAGCGTTGGGTGCGCTCTATAAGGGCTGTACGATTGCTGTGGCTCCACGGTTCACCGTCAAGAACGTGCTGGAGATCGTCCAGCACCAGAGGATAAACCTGATCGTAGGTGTGCCGGCGATGTTCAATGCGCTTTCGATGGTGCCCGAGGAGACGCTGGAGGAGCTGGACCTGAGCTGTCTGCGAGTCGCCATGACGGCCGGCGCCAAGTCCTCCGTCACCCTGATGGAGGCGCTGGAGAAGAAGTACGGACTTGTCTTGACCGAGATATACGGAACAACGGAGACTCCAATCATCTGCATGGGAGGCCTGGAGAACCGCCGGCTTGGAACCGCCGGGCAGCCGACCTTGGAGTTCAAGGTGATAGGTGAGGATGGGGTCGAGGTACCGCGCGGCCAGGTCGGCCAGGCGATATGCAAGGGGCCCCAGGTAATGACCGGCTACTTCAAGGCGCCCGAGCTGACCGCTCAGGTTCTCAAGGATGATTGGTTCTACACCGGTGACCTGGTAGTGATGGCGGAGGACGACTACGTTAGCTATGTCGAGAAGCAGTCCTTCATCATCGTTACGTCGAGCGGGGTCAAGATTCCACCGACTGAAGTGGAAGATGTGGTGTTGACACATCCGGCCCTGGCGGAGGCCGCGTATGTTGGTGTCGTGCAGGAGGACGGTGGTCAGCTTCCCGTCCTGTTCGCAGTCCTGAAGGAAGGCCAGGAGTTGAGCAAGCAGGCGTTGCGGGCCTACTGTGCGGACAGCCTCGCGGTGTACAAACTGCCCCAGCGTATCGAGTTCATCTCCGAACTGCCCAGGATAGCCTCCGGCAAGGTGGACAGGAGGCAACTTCAGGGGTGGAAGGCATAATTCGGTAGCGCTATCCTGCGTGCTTCGATTATCACGAGCAAGCTCCGACGGTCTCGCCGTCGGAGCTTGCTCGTTCTTCTGTCAGCCGTAGGTGTCGGGCCCCTCGTGTTGAACGCAGTCAACGCCGGGACGTGATAGTGAACCCGGAATGACTGCTCTCATCTTCGCCTTGTCCATCAGGCCCCTGCCTGCGTCACAGATAGCCCATCATGTCGGCCATTGTCTTGTATTCCTTGGGAAGAGGGTACTCGGGGCGCAGACGGTAGCTCTTGGGATAGGTCGAGCCGGTGCTCTCGAGGTGGCGCAGGGCTGTGATCAGTTCGTCCAGCTCCTGCGGGGTCATGGTCAGTATCATCTCGTCGTCCTCTGCCATCGCGGCCAGGCGGTCTCCCCTGCAGGGAAGGCCGATCTGGCTGCGTTTGTTGACCAGCACAGGTACGATGCCGTAGACGCAGGCTGCGTGACTGGACACGTCGCAGTTGAGCTTGTGGCCGTCCTTGTACTCCCGCCCGAGCAGTAGCATGCTGAGTTGTGCCGGCAGGCAGTAGAACGTGATGACCTCGGGCTCGAACGGCGTGTTGATGAGTGGGGCGGACAACACCCCGGTGTAGAGGCCCGTCGGTAGTTTGGGCAGCTCTTCCGCGTAGACCTTGCCCGCCTCCGGCGTGGAGACGTCTCTGGGATAGCGGTTGTTGCCCTCCATGAAGTAGTCCGGGGGCTCTTGCAGGCCGAATCCCATGACCGGCTCCGGACACCACATGTCCTCTCTCAGCATCGCCATGGGCGTGCCGTCGCGACGGGATATCTGAAATGCCTGGCAGAGCGAAAGATGATAACCGAGGTCTCTCATCGGGCGGGTGAACCCGTCGGGTACTTCCTCACCCTCGCGGAGGAGCCGGATGGCGAGCGGATAGGTCTTCAGCCTCAACCTTCGCTCCAATTCCTCGCCGTACTGGTGATAGGTTGACAGTGTTGTCATTGTCCCTCCCCTGGTGTCGTGTCATGAATGGTAGCCTGTGATTCAAGGCGCGTGTCAATAGTCGCGCAGGACCAGGGCCTGTGTGCGGTGTCAGAGCCGTTGCTTCTTGCGGCACTGTCGGAGCCGGGACGTGTGAATGACCTGCGGCTAGCCGGTGGGCCGGGCTACGTAGATGTCGGCTTCCAGCATCTGCCCGTCATGGAAGAAATGGTGCGTGAAGTACAGGTTGCCGGCACGATCCAGTGATGCCTCACCGGCGAACTGCGACACGATAAGCTCCGGTTCCTGCCACCCCTCCGGTCCCATGCGCGAGCGATAGAGCGCAGGCGTGCCCATGTACATGCGGGTGAGCCACAGTTCGTTGCCGTCTTTGGTCACAAATGGCCAGCCGTCCGTCTCGGGAGTGTTGACTGCTTTCACGTTCATTGGAGAGCCCCAGGTATCGCCCTGACGATTGATAACCCAGATGTCCCTGCCCCCTTTGCCCCCCGGCCGGTCAGAATGGTAGTAGAGCTGTTGTCCGTCTGCCGTGATGTGCATCTCGCCAACGAGATAGTCGATGTTCAGCAGCTCCCCTGCATTCTTCCAGTCGCTCCAACTTCCGTTCTGCTGCTTTGCCGTCCACATGTCCATGCCACGATAGTTCCCTTCGCGTGCTGAACAGAACCACATGCTGTCCGCCTGTACGAACACGCACCCGTCGAGCGCGAGCTTGCCCTGCTTCTGCAGGGGCACTCGCTGCGCTTCCGCCCACGTGCCACCTTGCCTTGCGCTGACGTAGATGCCGGTCACGCCATCTGTGAGCTGCTTCTCTGGAGGGATGCGAACGTCCGGTGTGAACCATAAGTACAGCGCGTCGCCGTCAGGCGTCACGAACGCGGAGTCCTCGGCCCCCGCTGTATTCACTCCTCCCGTGACCGGCTCGGGCTGGAGGAAGTCGGGGCTATGGAGAATCGGCGGATGTTCATCCCTGGAGGGAGTGACCTTCTGGATATCAGACGGGATGGCATCCTGCCTGGGAACCGTGGCGATGGTCGTCGCGGCCTGTGGGGCATCGCACGATAGCGTTGCGGACAGCAGACACGCGAGTCCCAGGCACACTGATGACCCGACCGGGTGACGCAGGGACGCCACTCCTCGCCACTTCAACGGGGTGTGCTCTTGCTCCATCGTATCTGCCGGTTTCATCATACCATGTGGGATTCTGGTCGGGAGTTGTGTTGCCTTGGCCCTGCAACAGGAGTATCCTGTCGCGCGGCGGAGACCCATGGACTTAAGCGTGGTTCTTGTGGTGTACGTGCGCCAGTGACACTGGCAGGGGGCATGTCATATGACATGCCCCCTCTCTTTTTGTGAGGAGTCCCGTCTCCGCGAAGGTGAGAGAGAGTACAGGTTCCGGGGCAAGACCCGGCGCCAAGGGAGGTGTGAAAGAGTGCTGGAGATTCTATTCCATGGTAGAGGAGGGCAGGGAGCCGTGACGGCGGCGAATATCCTGGTGGCTGCGGCGCTGCGGGACGGCCACAGAGGCGTGCAGGCTTTCCCTCTCTTCGGCTCCGAGCGCAGGGGCGCGCCGGTCAAGGCGTTCGCTCGAATCTCGGATACCGAGATTAATCTCAGGAGCCAGATTTACAATCCGGATATCGTGGTTGTCCTTGACCCCGGACTTCTGAAACTCGTGAACGTGGCGGAGGGATTGAAAGCAAGCAGTGTCCTCATCCTCAACACGACCGGCAGTCCCGGAGACTACGAGTTCTCAAAGAGCTTCAGAGTGGCGACGGTCGACGCGGCCGGGGTTGCCCTGAGACACGAGCTTCTTGTGGGTGGAATTCCAATCATTAACACGCCGATACTCGGCTGCGTGCCGCGCGTGACCGACCTGGTGTCCATCGGGTCCATCGAGAGCGCCATCAAGGAGCAGTGGAAGGGAGAAGCCGGTGTACGGAACGCACTGGCCGCCCGCGAGGCATATGAACAGACGGAGGTGAACCGGTGAGCTACAAGCCTGAGATTCCCATTTCGCTCCCCACCGATGCTGCGATGGGCAAGACCGGCTCATGGAGGGATTTTCGACCGACGGTGGATACCGGCAAGTGCGTCAAATGCCTCCGTTGCTGGATTGCCTGCCCCGACGCATGCATCAAGCGGGACGCGGATGACACGATTTCCATCGACTACGTCTACTGCAAGGGCTGTGGCATCTGCGCCAACGAATGCCCGGTGTCTGCCATCAGTATGACGAGGGAGGGACAGGGCGAATGATAATGATAGATACCGGAGACCGCATCGCGGCGAAGGCCGCGCAGATGGCGCGGCCCGAATTCATCGCGGCGTATCCTATCACGCCTCAGACGGTCATCGTTGAGAAGACAGCCGAATACGTTGAGATGGGGGAACTGGACTGCGAGTACATGCGCGTCGAAAGTGAACACAGCGCCATGGCCGCGGTCGTCGCAGCGGCAAGCACCGGGACGCGAACGTTTACCGCTACTTCTTCACACGGCCTCGCCCTGATGCACGAGGTGCTTCACTGGGCCTCCGGTTCGCGACTCCCCATCGTTATGGTGAACGTCAACCGTGCGCTTGGTCCGGGCTGGAACATCTGGGCGGATCAGAGCGATGCGATGGCACAGCGCGACACTGGCTGGCTCCAGCTCTACTGCTCCGACGGCCAGGAGATATTCGACACCATTATCCAGGCGTACAGACTGGCTGAGCTGGAAGACGTGCAGGTGCCCGTGATGGTCAACTTCGACGCCTTCGTTCTCTCTCACACTTCGATGCCCGTAGACGTTCCGGCGCAGTCTGCAATAGACGCCTTCCTGCCGCCCTTGAAACCGGCCTGGAAACTGGACCCTGCCGAACCCATCGCCTTCGCACCCTTGACGCAGCCTGCTTACTACGGTGGCATGCGTAAGAACCTGCACCAGGGTCATCTTAACGCCAGAGCGCGCTTTCCCGAGGTGTGCCGTGAATGGAAGGAGCGGTTCGGGACGTTCCACGGCGACCTGGTCGATGAGGTGCTCTGCGACGATGCCGAGTACGTCATAGTCACCATGGGAGCGTTCGGTGCCGAGGCGCGCGTTGCTGTTGATGAACTGCGCCGGCAGGGCCTGAAGGTCGGCCTCGCCCGCATACGGATGTTCTGGCCGTTTCCCGACGAGTTATTTCGCCGGCTGGCACCCGGAAGGAAGTTCGTGGTCGTCGAACGCAACGTCTCACCCGGCGCCGGCGGCGCGATTCATGCCATGCTGAAGTCGGCACTGTACGGCTATGCGACCGCACCGGTACACGGTTTCATCGCGGGATTGGGCGGGCGTGATGTCACCTTCAATGAAATGTGTGAGATGGTGAACAAGGCAGCCAGCGGAGAGGCGGAGGATGTTGAGTGGTGGGGAATCCAGGACTAAGGGGGTAGCGAATGGCAATCAAGAACCTGCCTGCTGAAGAACTACTGAGACCCGGCGGTGGTGGTTGTCCGGGTTGTCCGTCCAGCCTGGCAATGCGCGTGGCTCTCAAGGCGCTGGGCCGCAATACCGTCCTCGTCATGCCCGCTGCATGTGCGGTCGTCTGTGTCGGCGGGTATCCCAAGAGTTCGTTCGACGTTTCCGTGATGAGCGTACTGTTCGAAGCGTCGGCGGCGGGCGCCGCCGGCCTGGTAGCCGGATTCAAGCGACGGGGCAAGAGCGACACCAATGTGGTCGTGTGGGCCGGCGACGGTGGCACGTACGACATCGGACTGCAGTCGCTCTCGGGCGCTGTTGAGCGCGGCACGGATTTCATCTACATCTGCTACAACAACGAGATGTACTCCAACACGGGCATCCAGCGCAGCAGCGCCACTCCGTACGGCGCCTGGACTACCACCTCATGGACGGGCAAGACTGAACAGAAGAAGGACCTGCCCGCCATCATGAGGGCGCATGGTTTGCCCTACATGGCC
Organism: uncultured Dehalococcoidales bacterium; assembly: GCA_964594245.1. Classification (GTDB taxonomy): domain Bacteria; phylum Chloroflexota; class Dehalococcoidia; order GIF9; family AB-539-J10; genus SKVJ01. Next base: position 13,268 of record CAZQML010000010.1, read on the forward strand.
ACGGCGTCGCCCAGCTATCCCGAAGACCTGTTTCGGAAGATCCGGAAAGCTATGTCCATCAGGGGCTCCAAGTACATCGAGATACTCGCGCCATGCCCGCCCGGCTGGCGCTTCCCCATGGAGAAGATGCTCGAGATGGGGCGACTTGCCGTCGAGACCGGCGCCTTCGCGCTCTACGAGTATGAGAATGGACAGCTCTCCTTCAATCTGAAGAGCAAGTCCATCCTGGAGAAGAAGGCCGAACCGAAGCCCATCGAGGACTACCTGAAGCTCCAGGGCCGTTTCGCACATCTGTTCAAGCCCAAGCGCAATGAGGCGGTCCTGGAGGCGATTCAGAAGCGTGTCCATGCCGACTGGGAGCGCTTCCGCAAGCAGGTGGAGTGTGGCGTGGCGTAGACTTGCTCAGAGTGTTTGTGTGCCACCTGCCTGCTGCAATTCTGTGCAGGGAAGGAGACGTGAGTTGTCGAGCGTGTGTGCTTGATGCGGTCGCTCGTGGAAGAAGGAGGCTGAGATTCCTGCTACCAGTCGGTATCGGGTCGGGAGAGATCCTGGTGCGACAACGGCCACGAAGCTGTGGATCATGGATGGGGCAAGGCACGCGTCGCGGGAATCGAGGTCCTGGACGCTCCGTGCCCCTGCATGTGTTGTGCAAGGGCATCGGAGTCAGTGGAGACCGTGGTGTCAGGCTACGGTGGACTCGCCTGTCGTGCCCCGGGCCAGTACGTGCGGCCGGGTGCAGACATCATCGTAGTGACGTGAGAAACCGGAGGCGAAAGCGTCCAGCGCCTCGGGGCAGAACTGCGTGCCCCTGCAGCGGAATAGCTCGGCCATGGCTTCGTTGAGTGTAAGAGCTCGACGATAGGGCCGGTCGGTAATCATCGTGTCGAATGCGTCGGCGATGCCGATTATTCGACTGCCCAACGGGATGTCTGTGCCGCGCAGGCCGTGCGGGTATCCGCCTCCATCGTAGTGTTCGTGATGGTGCAGAATCAGGTCTGCTGCGTCCTGCAGAAATGGTATGTCATTCACGATTGCAGCTCCGATGACAGGGTGGTCACACACAACCGCGTGTTCCCTGGCCGAGAGTCGCATCGGCTTGCGGAGTATCGCGTCATCGATTCCAATCTTCCCTACATCGTGCAGGATTGCTGCATACTCGAGCGTGGTCATGTCGCTCTCATCCATACTCAGCGAGACGCCTGCGATGACAGCGTACTCCGCCACCCGTTGGGAGTGGCCGCACGTGTAGGGATCCTTCGCGTCAATGGCTCCCGCAAGCGCTCGTATGGTGGTGCGATAGCCGTCCTCGACCGATTGGCGCAATTTCGTGTTCTCGAGCGCCACAGCTGCCATCGAGCCGATGAGCTCGGCCGTGGCGAGGTCCCGCTGTGTGAACGGGTGGCTGTCTAGCCCTCGTGTCAGTCGGAGGGCCCCCGAGGTTCTCCCGTGCACTGTTAGTGGAATGCAGAGGATTCGCTCGACTTCGATTCCTGATTCCCGGAGCCGTACCGGTTCACCAGGTATTCGCTCTGTCGCGTCGTTCAGAAGGAGCGGCTTGCAGTGCAGGGTGACCCACTTCGCTGCCCCACTGACGTTGTCGACGTGTGTCTGCACCAGTTCCCGTGAGCCGTCGCTGCTGCCAACCTCGAAGAAGACCTTGTGTCCGTGCCCGTTGGTCAGAATCACCGAACACGTGGAGGCCATGAGCGCATGCTGAGCCAACCGGACCACCTGGTCCACCATCTCCGGCAACTTCGCACTGGCCCAGACCGTGGAGTTAATCTCGTCAAGCAGATGTGCCCGTATTCTGTCCCAGTCGGCTGTCGTGTCCTGAGTCGCCTGCTCCGCGAACCTGGTTGTCTTGACATCCGTGCAGGTATGCTTCTTCCTCTTGCCTATTGCCTCTGATTGGGCACGGAATTCCTTCATTGTCGTCGCCATCGTTCCTCCCTTCCTCTTCCCTGGAGTGCCGTAGCTGCTTGCACTAGAGCGCTGCAACTGCATCGCGTACTGTGACCTGCTGTGCTCTGTTGCAGAGTCTGTCTATGTCATCGCCGGTGAACAGCCGCCAGCCGTGTCTATCCGCCGTGCTCACGTCGTCGAACTCGCCGGAGCGGAGCCAGCGGAAGAAGGTGTTCTTGCTGATGCCCGCAACTTGGCAGGCTTCGGCTGTCCGGTAGTATTCCTTGCTTCGAATCATGATTGGCATCGCACTACTCCTCTGTTACTACTCGGGTATACCTGATAGTAGGCGTTGCGATGGCTGCGGCGTAAGACACAAAGGTACAGTTCGTGCGCTCGACTTTCGTAAGCGCAGACTCCCGTACGAAGGTCGCCTTGCGGAGCGGATTTCAGCGAGGATGTTGGATGAGAAGGGAACACATGGAAAGTAACGAGCACACACGGCTGGTGTGGAAGCCTCACCGTGCCGCCGAGCCGTCTGCATGGCCGGCGCTAGCTGCTTGCGCCGTATGTGCGGACTCGATTGCGACCGAGTTCCTTCGCCTTGTACAGGGCGGAATCTGCGTCGGCGAGGAACTGCGTGCAATTGCTCGCGTCGTCGGGATAGGTTGCGACTCCGATGGAGGTGGTCAGCCGACCACCGGGCTGGCTGGTTTCGGCTCTTTCGAACTCCGTCTCACGTACGGCGCGGCAGAGTCGCCGTGCTGTTGCCAGTGCTGTGCTCGCGGGCGAGCCCGGAAGCAGCACCGTGAATTCCTCTCCACCGTAGCGATACGTCCTGTCCTGCGGGCGTACGCTTGTCTTGATTAGCCGGCCGAACCTGTGCAACAGCGCATCGCCCTGCTGCTGGCCGTGAGCATCGTTGTACCGCTTGAACCAGTCGATGTCTATCATCAGCAAAGAGAGACAATCGCCTTCGGACGCGGCGCACGCCAATTCCCCCTCGAGGTCGAGGTTGAACTTCCGGCGGTTGAAACAGCCCGTGAGTTCGTCCTTCGTCGCGAGGTCCCTCATCTGTGCATGGATCAGTGACCTCGCGATTGCGACGGAAATCTCCCCGGCCAGATACTCGACGAAGTTGAGGTCATCCTGACTGAATGCGTCCTTGCGGCCGGAGTCGATGTGGATGATGCCGATGACCTGCTCATCCACAACAATCGGGCTGCAGAGCCATGAAACCATCGAGCAACCGCGTGGCACGCAGCCGGCCATGATGCCGTTCGCCACGTTGCCCGTGGTCAGACTCTTCCTGCTGTGGATTATCTCCTGAATAGGTGGCAGGTCAAGAGGGAGCGCAGATACCCCAAGGCTGTGGGAGAATCCCTTCTCACAGACAACCTTGAGTTCGTTGCCCTCGATAAGGAGAATCGCGCACGCGTCGCAGTCCAGGAGGTCGACCAGTTCCCGAACGGCGAGCCGTGCAATCTCCTCGAGTTCCAGGCTGGGCCCAATGCTTCTGTGGATGCGGGCGGTGGCTCGCAAGCGGTCAATCTCGTCGTGGACTACCGGCATGCCCATAGTGTGCTCCTTCCAGGCAGATTGAAGGCCGATGGCATTGCGTTGACTCGACACCACTGGTCAGGGCTGCCCAACCCTGTGTCCTGGTCGTGGAGGGTGCGCGTATCCGGCCGAGGCCCGGCTACTCGACTAGCTCCATGTCCTCCCCGCAGCAGACGAGAGTGCCGCCGCCCACCTTCGTCACGGTCACCTCGTTGCCGCATACGTTGCACCTGTACTTCTCACCGACTTTCTTGACGGCCATGGCACGTCCTCCTTGTCCTGTGTTGTCTTGATTTCGAACACCGTCCTGTTGAAGGCAACGGCGCGTTCCGGGTCATCTGCCGACAATTCGAAGTGCACAACGCGTCCCATGTCACGACCACCGCCGTATGTGTTGTAGTCAAGCGTAGCCATCGGGCCCTGGTGTGTCAACAATCGCTTTGTGCCTGGCACTCGGTGCTGTACGATAGTCCGACCGGAATCTCGCGTTGCCCGGCAGCAGCAGCGGTCGGGTGCAAGGAGGCGATGGACGTGAAGTGTCTTGTTGTGTACTTCTCCAACTCAGGGAGAACGAGGAGTGTGGCCGAGTCAATCTCTCGGGAACTGTCGGCCGATGTCGAGGAGATCCTGGAACGGAAGCCGCGCCCGCCCCTTCTGGATGAAGAGGGCAAACCCACGGGAGGGTCTTCCATGCCTCGTGCCGCCGGCCCCGCCATGCTGGGATTGGGTTCTGCTATCAGGCAGAGCAGCGCGAATCCCTCCGACTACGATTTGGTGCTTATAGGCACGCCGGTGTGGGTCAACTCGCTCGTTCCCGCAGTACGCAGCTACATCAAACGACACCGCAAGCAGCTCAAGACCGTTGCTTTCTTCTGCACGGCAGGGGATGCGGAGAAAGTGCGCGTATTTTCCCAGATGGAGAAGCTGATCAAGTGCGAACCCGTTGCCACGCTGGCGGTTCCAGCCGACGATGTGAAGGCGGACGCCTATGGCGAAGCCGTCCGTTCCTTCGCGGAGCGCGTCCGCGGCGCATAGTCCTTCGGACGGCGCTCGGTGAGCCGGCCAGGTATCGTTCTTCTATTACTACCTACGCTGGGTCCAGGAACTGCAACGCGAACGCTCTTGCCCGCTCGAGGTCGGCAGCGTTCGGGTGCCCTCTGGCGATGCCGCCGATGATTCCGAACGGTCCGTATGTGTCATAGCCCCGACACGAGAACTCACCCGCCACCTCGAAGCCGTTGCCTGTGAGCAGTCTTCGTAGTTCCTTGTGGAAGTCGATTCCTGCGACACGGGCCAGCTTGTAGGGGAATCCCGCCGTCGAGAATATGAATGACTTCGTTCCGTTCCTGTTGCGACACTTCCCGGCGCAGGTCAGCAGGGCTTCGTGGTGCCTGCCGAAGAAGATGCCCGAGCCAAACCCTATGAGACTCGCGGCGTGCACGACTTCGGGTGTCAGGCTGGACGCGTCAACTGCTGTTGCTCCAAGCGTCTCCGCGAGAGCCTCGGCAACCCGCCGGGTATTCCCGTGTTGAACGGAAGTGTACGCAACGATGCGATTGTGTCCCGCCATCAGGGTCTGCAGGCCGCAGGCGACACGGTCATCAACGGCACGGGCGAGTGCTGCATTACCCGCTGGGTCACGCTGCCGACAGCCCAGCGGGTCGGGCCTGATGCTCCATGAGTACTCATCGCCACGAAGTCTGCCCCGCTCTCGGCTATGTAGTCCAGTATCGCCGCCGCAGCCTGACCTTCCACGATGACGTTCTCAACCCCGCCACAGTGCGTTCGCAGGCTGTCGCCGACGTACGACAGGTACTCCTCTGCTGCCGCCCGGACCTTCTGCTGCGCGTTCCTGGCGGCTGTCTCTCCGATGTAGTTTATTGCCGACGGTGAGAACGGCTCAATCACTCTCATAAGGACTACTTTCGGTGTGCCACAGGCCTTGGCGATGACTCGCACATGGTCGATGACACACTCGGATTCCTTGGAGCCGTCGAGGGGTACCAGGATCTTCTCGTACATCGTCTTCCTCCCTGTCCTCTTTGAGCGCTCTTCCGTCCTGTGGAGGGACAGGCGCTTCCGCCTGTGAGGTTCTCCTGTTTTCGAGTATAGCGAGGGGGTATTGGGCAAGTCAAAACGTCCAGTGAGGGGCGAAGATGATGTCTAGCGACTTCGCGACCGTCGCCTCGCGATGAGTGATGCAATCCCTGCGCCTGCGGCGAGTGCCACAGCCACGCCGATGACAATCGTGACTGTGTTAGACCCGCCGGTGGCCGGACTATCTCCCCCCGCCCCGTCTACGGCGGGGTTCGTTGCCTCGGCCGGCATGGAGCCTCCCCAGAAGACCTCAAGGTATGGCTGAAAGCCCTCACCTTCTTCGAACGAATAGAGCTTGAGTTCGTTCTCGTTTCTCGGGTCGGGAGGCAGAGCGTTCTCGAAATCCCTTCTCTCGAGCAGACACAGCTTCGTGATTCCGTTCGTGTTGACGACAGTCTCCGGATTGTTCAGCTCCACGGTCCGGTAGGTGAGCTTGTCGGTCCACTCGCCCACGTCAACGTGCGCGCACACGGGCAGAGACTTGTCGGGCAACGCGTAGTCTTCGGGCAGCAGTGGTTTGTGAGGATAGTCGGCGGTGCCGGAGAGGATGTAGAGGTGGCAGTCGTCGAGGTCGCCGGTGCACTTGGAGTAGATGTGCAGCACCGCCCCGGTCAGCTCGCAATCATCGGGCAGCGAGGACGTGTCGAAAAACAGAAACCCGCGGTAGATGATATCGGTCCTCGTGTTGACCTTCACGTAACGAAGGTCGTCATAGACCTCTGCCGGGGCGTTCGAGTCTCTGAGTGCGTCCCAGCCATCGTCTCCGTTCTGTCTCAAGTGCCCGTCGTCCGGGCTGGAGATGAAGGTCTCCTTCTGCACCGCGTCGGCAGACACGGCGACGGGCGACGCGATGAGTGTCATGAGGAGGGCGGTAGTGAGCAACACGCAGGTGAGAGTATGGTTTCCCTGCCTGGTCGCTCTCATGTCATGGGCCGGGGCGCTGTTCTGCCTTCCGCTGTTTGCTCCCCCGCGACATGGCGGAGTCGGTTCAGGAGGCGGCCTCTCACGCGCCTGTGCGCGTGACGCGGCGCCGGCGCCCGTATTGTATACTCGCGGACAACGGGACGTAAATGTGGTGGGGACGTGGGTCGGACGCGGGTGATTTCGGGTCCGTGGATGCCGGGACGGCCCGATGAAACGACCCCCTCTGCCTGGATATGGCCCGTGCGTCGCGAGCGACGAGTGGGGAGAACGATGGAACACGTACATACGACAACGGTAATCCCGACTCTGGCCGACAACTACACGTACGTGCTTGAGTGCGAGGGGGAGGCAGTCGCCATCGACCCCGGCGAGGCCTCGCCGGTACTGCGTCGGCTGCACCTGTCGAGCAGTAGCCTTAGAGCAGTCCTCTGTACTCACAGGCACTTCGACCACACGTTGGGGAACGAGGAACTCGCCCGCGTGACAGGGTGCGAATTGCACATAGCTCCAGGTTCGTCGGACTCGAATCCCGCGAGCGTGGCCGGAGAGACGTTCAGCCTGCAGGCAGGTCCGTTCCGATTCGACGTGATACCGACCCCCGGTCACTCGGAGGACTCCGTTTGCTACTACCTGCCCCCGTCGTACGGGTCTGCCGGGGAGGTCTTCACGGGCGACACGCTCTTCGTCGGTAGTTGCGGACGCCTGTTCACCCACTCGCCGGAGGCGATGTGGGCATCGTTCCGGCGGCTTGCGTTGCTGCCGCCCGAGACGCTTGTCTATTGCGGGCACGACTACTCACTGGAGAACTACGAGTTTGCACTTATAGTGGAGCCGGGCAACGAGGCGGTGCGTCGTCGGCTTGAAGAGATGCGCGCGCTGGCGGAGGCAGCCGAGTTGACCGTGCCCTCGACGATGGCGCAAGAGTGCGCGACGAACCCGTTTCTCCGCGTTTCGGAACCCGGGCTGAAGCGGGCGCTCGGCATGCCGGACGCCCCGGATGTGGACGTGTTCACAGAGTTGCGGCGGAGGAAGGACCGCTTCTAGTCGGCGTATCGGTCATTGGGTGGCGAGTTGCGCCCCGAATCTCATGAAATGGTCATGAGCCCCACCGAGACGCCCTTCCTATCTCAGCAATCCCCAGATGACGTGCCAGACGATATCGGCACTCGTATGCACGGTCACAACGGCGAGGTAACCGCTCCTCCGCAGGAAGTAGGCGGCGACGAGCGACAACATGCCGTTGAGCACGAATATCTCCACCATCATGGCCGTCGGAATGTCCGCGAAGTTGCCCGTTCCTGACAACAGCATGACCGAGGGGATATGGCCCGCGGCGAAGAACATGCCCGAGAATATTGAGGCTGTCCAGAACACGGCATTCTCCTGCCCGCCTTTCAAGACAACCCGTGACACCAGCCAGACCAGCAGCGGAATGAAGAACAGCCTGAACACCATTTCCTCGCCGATGCCGGCGGAGAGCGATGCGAGAATCGACGTTGGAAAGGGTGGATGAGGCAGTGGTCCGAGGCTGTGGAATCTGCCGAAGATGTTGTCGGCCACGATGAAGACAAGCCCTATCCACAGGCCTGCGATGGCCGGTGTGACGAACCGCTGTCGCGTTGTCACCCGTGCGTCCATGAGGTCGGGGTAGCCCAGCTTCCTGCTGAGCCGCAGGCCGATGTAGCCGAGCCCACCGTAGAGGAAGAGAACGACAGACGCATTGATGGCCGCCGCAAGGGCCGGCGATATCACGGTGGACTGGCCGGTGTCTGCGATTCCCGCAGGCAGGAAGCTTGTGGCGGCGGCGAGGACTGCGTTCAGCAGGACCAGGCCGAGAAAGGCCTTCGTCGAAGAGGAGAGCTGTCTCACTGGCGGGTCATTCTAGCGCAAAGCCTTGTTCAGAGTAAGTGTTGGTGTACGCGAAGACTCGTGCCTGGAGCTCGCCCGCACAGATGGACGACACCCGCGACTCTGCTATCGCCGGGCTGCGACTGTGTGAGAGCGGACCCTCGGATACGGGCGCCTGGCTTGTCTGACCGGGATATCGAAGAAGCATAGCGTGCCGGGACTCACGGGCATGTCGTCAATCGGCTGTCCTGCCCCGGAACATCGTGTAGGTGAACAAGGCGTAGTAGTCCGGCAGATTCAGTATGAAATCCGGAGAATCTGGCAGGCAAAGACGCTGGAATTGCGCCGTGTCATCGGGTGACAGTTCGGACGACACATCCGGCCAACGCATGTCAATGAGGTCCGCCAGGGCGTTGCGTATTTCAGCGCTCAATGGGGCATGGAAACTGCCTGCAAAAACTTCTCCCCGGGCTTCCTGCAGCCCCAATTCGTGAAACCAACCCAGTGCCCGCAGGAAGTGCAGCTCCGGCTTCTTCCCCTGCACAAAGGGAGCAATGCCGGCCGACGTTGCTCCCAGCCGAGCCTCCAGTTGAGGATACCCGGGAAGCAGCTTCTCGGAAGACCATGCAGCGATGGCCAAAACGCCGCCGGGCTTCACCACCCGCGCCAGCTCCTTCAGTAGTGGCAGTGGTTCCCACGGGCTGTACCCGACGCAGTCGCAGCTCCATACCCAATCGAAGGCATTGTCGTCAAAGGGTAGGTTGGCTACGTCCCCTTCCTGAAAAGAAATCCGTGCCGACAGGCCGGCTTCGTCCACAATTCTCCGGCCACCCTCCAGCATCTCTGGAGACACGTCAAGACCGGTGACATGCCCTGTAGGGCCCAACTCCTCTGCGAACAACAGGCATTGAAGGCCGATTCCACATCCGGCGTCCAGTCCACGGCTCCCCCTGGGCAGCTGTAGTGCCCTGGCCATGGCACGAAGGGTTGACTCTCTCAATGGATTGGACACCATGATTCTCTGTATGTAGGACTCGATATCCATTGTCTCCTCGCACCGCATCGATAGAGGACGATTGTCCCTTGAAAGCAAGTGAAGGGCCTTGTGTCACGCGTGCCTGGTGTCGGAGCTTGCCCTCTTGCTCCATCGGTACGCAGTTCGCTTGGCCCCTGGGGGGTGGTGTTGCCACGAACAGGGCACGCCCTGGCGAGTAGCATCGCATCCGATTGTCGCAATGTCAAACCCGTGGTCGTACGATTCAGGGCGGGCCTGCAAGAGTAGCCTTGTGGAGTGCTCTGAACCGGGCGCGTGTGCTCTTGTGAGCACGTAGCCAGTCGGGTAAGCTTGTATAGATGGCACTGATGAGGTTGCCGGAGCGTCTTCGGCGTGACAGGGCCGATGTCTGAGTTGCGGCTTGACCATACCACGAACGAATGGGTCGTTATCGCGACCGAGCGCGCCAGGCGGCCGCACGATTTCGCGTGGGTGACTGAGAGGCCTTTGCCCGGCGCTTTCTCTCCGTCGTGCCCGTTCTGTCCGGGCAATGAGGCTCAGACTCCTGGCGAGTGTGCCTCATATGCCGACCCTGCGACCGGCAGTTGGCGGGTCAGGGTCTTCGCGAACAAGTTCCCGGCCGTCGGCCCGGAGGGCTCCACGGAGCGCCGGCAGGAGCATCCTCTCGCCCTCAGCATGGATGGTGTTGGCGCTCACGAGGTGGTTGTCGAATCCCCTCTGCACAACCGGGTGCTGGGTCTCATGAGCGATGAGGAGGTGTTCGACGTCGTGCGGGCCTACAGGGAGCGGCTCGTGGCTCTGAGCGCCCTTCCCTACGTGAGGCAGGTTACCATCTTCAAGAACCACGGGCCGTCAGCGGGAACGTCGCTCGACCATCCGCACTCTCAGATTGTGGCCACGCCCGTGGTTCCCTGGCACATGCGGCACCGCTATGATGTCGCTACACGCTATTTCGACGAGCGTGGCGGGAATCTCTACTCTGACATGCTTCAGTTCGAGCTTGAGCAGAGACTGCGCGTTGTGCGCGAGTCCCCGTCTTTTGTGGAGATTCATCCCTATGCCTCCCAGCGGCCTTTCGAGACCTGCATACTTCCGAAGAGCCCGAGGGCTTCGCTCGCGGGCGTGCCCGATGATGAACTCCGCGAGTTTGCTCGTGTCATGCGAGACTCGTTGCGTCGTCTTTTTGTGGGGCTCAACAACCCGGACTTCAATCACATCGTGTACACGGCGCCGGCCGGTGACGAATGCGAGCCGTACTATTCGTGGCATCTGCGCATCTATCCCAGGCTCACCGCCGTGGCGGGCTTCGAGATAGGCTCTGGCATCCATATCAACACGAGTCTTCCGGAGCAAACCGCCCAATTCATGCGCGAGTTGGCATCGTCCGACACAGGGGAATGAAAGGAGACTGCCATGGACCGTTTCGGCCTTGTTCAGATTGACGACTACGAGCCGCTCGTCGGCGCAGAGTCAATTGCGAGAATCAAGAGGAAGGCCTTGCCTCTTCAGGACCACCGCGTCGTGAACGTCAACTCCACCTACTATGGAGGGGGCGTGTCGGTGTTGCTCGCGTCAGTCACTATTCTGATGAACAGCCTCGGCATAGAGACCGGATGGCGGACGATTCACGGGTCCCCCGACTTCTTCACGGTGACGAAGAAGATGCACAATGCCCTTCAGGGGGGGGACATCAACTGGAGCGAGCGCAAGCGAGAGGTGTATGAACAGGTCGTGTACGAGAATTCCGTCCTCAATCATCTTACGCACGACATTGTCGTCATCCACGACCCTCAGCCGCTCCCGCTGGTGACGCACTACAGGAAGGGTGGTCCCTGGGTCTGGCGCTGCCATATTGACCTCGGTGCGCCGAACCGGGAACTGTGGTCCTACCTGACGCAGTTCATCAATAAGTATGACGCAGCGATTCTCAGCTCGCGGGACTACACCCAGCAGCTCGAGACGCCGCAGGTCTATTTCATGCCTGCCATCGATCCGTTCTCCATCGTGAACAAGGAGATGAGCGACGACGAGGTCGATGAGAGATTGTCTCACCACTCCATACCGACGGACCTGCCGCTTGTCGTCCAGGTGTCACGCTTCGACCGATGGAAGGACCCCCAGGGAGTCATTGACGCCTTCAATCTTGCCCGTGAGGCTGTCCCCTGTCGTCTTGTGCTTCTCGGCAACGTCGCGACGGATGACCCCGAGGGACCGGAGGTATACGAGTCGCTCCTGGGACAACAGACGGAGGACATACTCATCATCAGCGCCCAGGATGGCGCCCTTGTAAACGCTCTGCAGCGCAAGGCGGCAGTCGTGTTGCAGAAATCGCTGCGCGAGGGCTTCGGTCTCACCGTATCTGAGGCGATGTGGAAGGGTACTCCCGTCATTGGAGGCGATGTGGGGGGAATCAAGCTGCAGATAGAGGACGGCGTGAGTGGCTTCCTGGTCTCGTCTGTCGAGCAGGCTGCTGACAGGATTGTGTGTCTGCTGAAGGATGCCGGGATGTGTCGTGAGATGGGGTTGAACGCACGTGAGACGGTGAGACGGAACTTCCTGCTGAGCCGCTATCTGGAGCAGTACCTCGACCTGTTCAACTCATTCGAGACCATCTACCGGCTGCGACGATAGTCGTTGAGGTCGAGTGCCCCTGACTGTAGTGGGAGATGACCCGGTTGTGGGTCTTGGATCTAGGGTGAAGGGGCCAACAGAGTCTGGCTCTCCTGTGACCCTGTCTTGGCGGACTCGAGGGATATCTGGCAGCGCTCCAGCACCGTCGCGAGTTCGCTTCTGAGTTCGCCTATGACGTCGGCCTCGACTGCCTGGCGCGCACGGGCGATAGCCCGCTCGAAGTGCCGCGCCTTGCTGCTGCCGTGCATAATCTGGACAACTCCGTTGATGCCCCATAGCATCCCGCCGCCGGCGCTCTCGGCTCGCGTCAGCCGCGTGAATGTCGCCATCTGACAGAGGACTCGACGGCCCGGTCCCAGCAGCGGGCGGCCCTTCAAACGACCGCTCACCCATTGCGTGAAGCACGGCCCGAGGCTCTCATAGAACTTGAGGAGCACGTTGCCGACGAGGCCGTCGCAGACGATTACGTTGGCCTTGCCGGTAAGGACATCGAAGCCCTCCACGTTGCCCACGAAGTCCAGGCCGCTCTTCTCAAGGAGGGCGTAGCTGTCCTTGAGCGTGCGGGTTCCCTTGCCCGGCTCAGTTCCCGTGCTGAGGAGAGCCACCTTCGGCTTGTCGACGTGGAGTACGCGTCTCGCGTACACATCGCCGATGGCCGCGAAAGACAGCATGTGGTGTGGCTTGCAGTCTACGTTGGCGCCACCGTCAACAAGGATGGTTTCAGGAGCGAGGCCGACAAGAGGGACGCAGACGACCGGTCGCCCGATGCCGGGCATGAGACCGACGAAGTGCATTGCGCTCACCGATGTCGCACCCGTCGAGCCGGCGCTGACCATGGCATCTGCCTTGCCGTCACGGACGAGCTTCGCAGCCATCGCTACGGAACACAATGCCTTGCGTCGCAACGCGTTCGTGGCGGACTCACCTTCGCGAATGGCTTCGCGGGACTGGACGACAGTGACATGTTCGGGCAGGCCGCCGAACCGGTGGATCTCAAGCGCAATCTCGTCCGGTGGGCCTACGAGGATAACCTCGACGCCGCCCCGCTGGGCTGCCTTGAGTGCTCCTTTGACGCTGTCCGCCGGGGCGAAGTCGCCGCCGGCGGCATCAACTGCGATTCTGATTCGTCTTTCTTGCAACGCTGCCTTCCATACGGCTGAAGAACGGCAATATCAAATCATCGTACTAACTCTGATAGCAGAGTGCAAGTCAATGCGCGCTGCAACGCGGGGGAGAGGGCCATGGCTTCTTGTGTCAAGGGCCAGCGAGCTCAGCATTGCCAACCGTGATGTGCCATGCAACCTGCCTGGAATCTGTGCGGCAGACCGCCGGTGGATGGAAAGCACTGGCACCTGTGCGGACCAGAGTCCGTGCGGAGAGTGCTTTCGTGACGGTCAACCGGTAGCTGCAACTCTCGGGCGTGCAACGTGGTACGGCGTGAATGAGTGGCCGGTTGTGCCGCACCGGTGCGCGACCTACTCCACAACGACGGCCGTGCCGTACGCGAGGATCTCGGACGCGTTCTGCATGACCAGAGACGTGCTGAATCTCATCGCGACGATGGCATTCGCGCCCTGGGCTTCGGCATCCTCAATCATTCGCGCAATCGCCTGCTCGCGTGCCTCGGCCATCATCTTCGTGTACTCCACGATTTCGCCGCCCACAATGCCCCGCAGGCTGGCGACGATGTCCTTCCCGACGTGGCGGGCTCGAATCGTGTTGCCCTTCACCCAACCAATGGTGCGGACTGTCTTTTTGCCCGTGACGGTGTCGGTGGTTGTGACAATCATCTCTCTACCTCCTTGAAGCGGTCGTTCTTGCTGGAACGCTTGCGGTCTCGCAGCACAACCCCGAACAGGACAAGAAGTCCGAGTCCGACTGCGCCGACCGCTATGCGTATCAGCAGGTCGACCTCGGGGTCGATGAAGAACTCCTTCACCCCCCAGATGAGGAGTACCACAGCTCCTATGCCGATCAGTGCGTAGGCCAGCTTCTGCATCCTAGCTCCTCCTTACAGCGACTTGCCCTGCGGCGAGGGCGTCGGTCTTGTCTGTCACCAGTGCTTCGGCCCGGATATGAAACCCGCGACGCCGGAGCGCCGCAGCTTCTTCAGATTGCGTATGTGCGCATCGTTGTGCGCTGGCGCAAGCGTCTTGAGCTTGTCGCATGTCTCGAAGCCGGCGCATTCCCAGCAGCCCGCCAGTGCCTTCCCCTGGCTGCATCTTCGTATCTTGCAGTATGGAGGACCCCCTCCGCCCTTGCACATGTTCTTGCAGCGGAGCTTCACCAGTGCGCCGAGCAACTCATACGCCTGCGGATAGTCCGCGAAGACCTTGAAGAAGGACTCATTAGCGAGCGCCCCTGCTATCCGGTCGAAGCGGGCCTTCCTCAGCTCGGTGCGCAGATCACGTGCCAGGTCGGCGATTTGGCCCGTATGCCCGAAACACTCTTCGCAATAGAGTCCGCAGTATGCGATGCCGTTGGCCCGGGAGTCCGTGGCAGCGGTGTCTCCAACGGGCTGCTCCTGTTCGCTCATCGGTCCTCCCCGGCACTCTCGTGCACCCGGGTGCTGCTGTCATAGTATCACTACGCTGTCTCCATGTACGGTTTCCGGGGCAAAATCTGCCGAACGCGATTGACGTACGCCAATCGGTCAAGTAGCATGTTCGGGTAGGAGCCCAAGTCGTGTGGGCGCGGTAGCGGAGTCTCATGAAAGATGTCGTGAATGTGGTCCGGGCACTGTCGGCGGACACGAGGTTGCGTCTGCTGCGGATGCTCCGTGGCGGGGAGATGAGTTCTGTTGAGCTTCAGCGCACGCTTGGAATGCCGCGACAGACTGTGTCGTACCATCTGCACGTGTTGCAGGCAGGCGGACTGGTTACGTCGAGGCGGGATGGCCGGCGCCTTGTCTATGCCCCTTCGTTGCCTGCGGTAGCCGATTCCGGCGGCGAGTTCGAACGATTCCTGTCTCACGCACTCGACGACGTGTGTTAGGCAGTGCGCGTCGTGCCGCACGCTCGCGGCAGGCTTGCGTATCGACAGGTGGGATTGCTGTGTTGAGGGGTGTGACTGATGAGCAGCCCATTCGGCGAGCATGTTGATGTGCCCGTGGAGCGTCATGACACGGGTGAGACATATCGGATGGTTTCCATCGATGCCGGCTATGAGGCATCGGAAGGGGACATCGACTCCATTGTCAGTATCTGCAACGAGC
>CAZQML010000011.1:0-10761 GCA_964594245.1 uncultured Dehalococcoidales bacterium
CCAAAGAGGAGTTCGTCACGGACTTCCTCATGATTATGCCGGATGCGGGCGTCGTGACGTCAAGGGTAATCATGAGCCCGGGACACATGAAGCGCGTGATCGCTGCATTGCAGGAGAACATGCGCAAGTACGAGCAGAAATACGGCTCACTTGCGCCGGCCCAGGAGCCGAAGGGCCACGTGGGGTTCCTGCAGGAATAGCCTCCTGGCACACCGATATCACCGGAGGAATCGTGACGGACATGGATGCCGCAGGAGCGCAGGCACAGCTCCTCCGCATGCTCGAGGCCATTCAGGCCGTCGGGCGCTACGCGTCGCGCGGCTGCTCCGGCATGGCATGCGATCGCGCTCAGGTGGCATGGATGGGCAACCAGTTGCGCGTCATAGATGAAGCCGCGACTGCCCTCGCCCCCGGTATGCACAGCAAGTACCCGGACATCCCGTGGGACCGGCTCACGGCCCTGTCAGGGGACGACGGCGGCGCTGTCGCGGGGATGAGCGCCGACGAGATGCAGCGCTTCGTTGAGCGCGAGCTGCCCCAGGTGCGCAAGACACTAAGACATGCGACCCTGTAACCCGTCCCCGCGAGGCGTTGCACAGGACGAAAAAGATAAAGCGCACACGGACGGTCTTCGACGTTCCCTGGCAATCCTGCACCACGCCTCCCCCCTGACAGTGAAGAAGACATTGTGCCCTTCAACTATGCCGCGCCGGCCGACCGATTGCGACTCCGCACAAGCCCTAGAACCGTTGCCGCGCGTGGCGGCCGAGCCTGCGCCTTAAGCTGCGGGGTCTCAGACCATACCACGGCGTCGAAATGAGCTTGACCAGTACAGGCAGCGGGTCGCGGTGGGAGAGGAGGTACATCTTCGTGTTCCGGTCGAAGAAGCCACCAAGCCACGAGCGAACAATGCTTCGCTTGTGCGGATGCAGGACAAAGCCAAGCAGGTCCTCCGTTATGAACCACCTCGCCTTGACGTCCGTCCTGTAGGCGTTCACAGGCTCGACGTCACCGTCGACCGCCATGCGGTAGAGCAGGTACGGGAAATCGACGCCCGACTCAACCGCGAGGAACATCGAGCCACACAGATAGCCATTCACCTCGATGAAGACCGGCTTGCCATCACGCGGGTCGATGCGGAACTCGACCTCGGCGGGACCGTACCAGTGGACGGACTGGAGCAGCTTGATTGCCGTGTCCCGCAACTCGGGCCAGTCGACACCCTGACCGTATGCGTTGATTCCGGCAAGGGGTGGATAGGTCCGCAGCCGCTTGCAGACAAATGTGGCGCGGGGTTCGGACTCCGCGTTCATCAGCACCTCGACGTCATAGGTCATGCCTCCCCAGGGGATATATTCCTGGACCAACAGTGCCCCATACTGCCCGGCGAGCCGCTCCCACGCAAGCCTGACATCCTCCGGTCTGTCCACCCGCATCAGTCCCTCGCTGGAGGTACTGCTGCAAGGCTTCACGATGAGTGGAAAGCCGAGCAGTCCGGCAATCATCACCACATCCGCTGGACTCTCCGCCGTGTGCGTCTCCGGGATCCTTAGTCCACAGTCGCAAGCCACAGCAGCGGCCCTGGACTTGTCCTGGAACACCGTCAGGCGCTCATGGTCGAGGAACGGGAAACGCGTGAGTTTCTCCAGCTCCGGCTTGCGCCTGGAAAGGGCAATCAGAGACCTGGCCGCTGCAGGGATGATGACATCGTGGTGGGTCTCCTCCAACTCACGAAGGACGGAACGCACGAAGTCGTCCGGGTGGTCGCGTGAGCGCGGGCACCAGACCCTGCGACTGGAGTAGCGGGAGAAGGAACCGGGAGACAGATAGTGCGAATCAGCCGTTGTCACTCGAATTCCCCGAGCACCGAGCGAACGAATCACGGAGAGGGCTCCCCTCATATGGGCGTCGGTGACGAGAACTGAAGCAGACATACGTGTGAATGCAGAACAATCGCAAAGCGACCCGGGCTGCGCGGCGATTCAGCACATCAACCGCCGCCTGCAGGAGCTTCGTACTGTATCGCACGACCCGATGCGATGACAAGGGCGTCCCCCGAGGGACGCCCTTGTTGCCATACTCTCCTGTGAGTACGAGCCTCTAGAGTGCAGCCTTGACGCGTTCCGCCACGTCGGCCGGAACCCATTCGGTCCAGACGTCCTCGTAGCGGGTCAGGAACCACGGTGCCGCTTCGGGAGCGTCCTTGCCGGCGTCCTGCAGGTACACAAGCATGGTGTTGATGACATCAAGCGGGATATTGAAGTCAAGCAGGAACTGGCGAACATCCGGGGCACGTTCCTTCAGGCTCGTAGCGCCGATGATGTAGTTGTCCTCCCGTGGATAGCCGCAGGCATACAGGTTCTCTTCGGTCCAGAGTTCCTCGGTCCACGCGGGCTCCTCAAGCGCGGTCATGTCAACCTTGCCCAGGACCCAGGTCGGCTGCCAGTAGTAGCCGAACCATGGCTCGCCCTTCTCATACGCCGCGATCATCGAGGTCGCAAGCGCCGTATCGGAGCCTGGGGTGAAGACGTTGTAGTACTCGTCGAGACCATAGCCCTCGATCTTCAGCTTGTTGGTCTTCTCGCACTGCCAGCCCGGGATACAGCCGTAGAAACGTCCCTTTTCGGGCATCTCCGGGTCCTTGAACAACTCCCAGTATTCCGGCAGGTCGAATACGCTCTTGAGGTTGGGAGCCATCGGCTCGATGCCACGTGCGGCATCGCCTCCTATCACGTATGTGGGGACAAGCCAGAGCTGAGTCATCGGCGAGTAGCACACGCCAAGGTCCTCACCCAAACCGGTGGCTATCAGCGCGTCGTGCGGCTCCTGCAGAGCGATATTGGCGACCTCCATATGGACATCGATATCGCCTATCTCGATCGCCTTCAGGCCAACCACGTTCGTCGTGGGGTCGATCCTGGTGCCGTAGCCATAGCCGTGCTCAACGATAAATGCGGCCACGTAGACCATGAAGGTTTGCGTATCCCAGGAGCAGTCCGCAAAGCGGATTACCTCGTCGCTCGAGTCCGACGAGGGACTGCATCCTGCAAAGGCTGTCGCGACAAGGACAGCCACCAGGAGAATCGTCGCTATGCAAGATGTCCTTCGTTTCATACTTGGGTCCTCCTTATCCTTATCAGTAGTGAGGCGGTCAAGCGGATGATGCAGGGCAACGCGAACGACAGAATCGCGCGGCTCGTCTAGCGGGCTGTCACATGCAGCGCCACAGGCGTAGGAGGCTGTGGCTGTCAACTGCAGTGGAGAGAGGGGTGGGGGTCTCTTCTAATCACGGCTGAAGAGGGTGCGGTCGCCTGGATTGCCCCTATATCAGCTTCTCTGGACATACCATGAACTCGGCTGCCGGGCGCTTCGACGGCGCGGCAGCCTCAGTATCCTGCGTCCTCCTCAAGATGCGTTTGTCCGTGGCACGCTCGCCGCGTCTAGCTTACATCACAACGATTCACTCCGCAAACGGCGGACGGGTTCCGCAGCCTCGCCGGCACTAGAGCTTGCCCATCTCCTCAAGGAGCGCCACAACCCGGAGCGACTCTGCTACGCCCATCGTCCCCCCGATGGCAACGGCAACACCCGTCGTCTCCAGTATCTCCCCGGCCGTTGCCCCCGCCTCGAGCGCCCGCACTGTCTGAGCAAGCACGCAGTTCGTGCAGCCACGACCCAGCGCGATACCGAGCGCAATGAGTCTCTTATGCTTAGCCGACACGACCCCATCAGCGTAGGCCGCTTCCTGAACGCTTGTCACGCCGGCCATCGTGTCCGGCAACAGCGTCTCAAATCTATGGCGTACCCGCATTCGCTCCTGATTCAAGTCGAGCTGGCTCTCCATGTTCACCTCTCCCCTTCATGCGTTCTTCGCACGCCGCCTCCGCCTGATAAGTCGAAGCAAGAGGTAGACAATGCCGGCAAGCACCGCCCAGAGCGGCGTGAAGACAAGCAACCAGATAGCGAGGCCCAGTAGCCCGCGGCCAAACGAACCCAGACCGTGAACGGCATCGCGGAGCACGTCCACGGGACTCCACACGCCACGCACTTCGATGTAGTAGTCGCGGTATGCGGTCGCCGTAGCGGACCTGTCATCCGTCACCTTCAGGCTGACGTCGTACCAACCCTCGTCCTCGTAGATGTACGTGGGATCCGGGTCGTTACTCGTGCCGCCGTCGCCGAAGTCCCACTCATACGTGTAGGGCGCGAAGCCGCCGAAGACCTCCGACTCGAACGACACGGGCTCACCTTCATCCACGACACGTCCGTCAGCGGTCAACGACACCGAGAGCACGGCCTCGTTCAACAGCACCTCGATGAGCGAGGTGGCGGACGTCTGCTCCAGGTAACGCATCCGGCCTTCGAGTTGCTCTATCTCTCCACGGACTCTCGAGACCTCACGCTGCACGGCCAGGAGCTCTTCAACCGTCCCTGCCTGCTCCATGAGAGCGAGCAACTGCTCCTCCGTGCGATCGAGGTTCCCCTTACGCGCCGAAAGGTCCACATACTCCTCCGTGACATCCCGACTCGACGTCGTTTCTCGAAGCACCTCGACAGCGAGGATGCGGATGGCACTGAGCGCGGCGTCGAACCTGTCGGCATCAACCCTGATGACGACGCTGCCGAAGGTCCGACCGTCACTCTCAAAGATGGAGGAGGATACGACATGCCCGTCGAAGGTCGCTGCCACCTGCCCGACAGCCTGAGAGGTGGCGCTCACATCGTCGACGACGAGCTCCATGGAGCCATTGCGCACGACCATTCGGTCGATTGCCGCGGACTCCCCGGCAGGTTCCCCTGCATATTCCTCCTCAACCTCCATGGCGGCATCCTGAGCCACCCCCTTGCCGGCGTCCCTCGACATTGCCGGCGTTGCAGGCATGGGCGCCGCCGAGTCCTCATTGTCGCCCGGCCTGAACTCGCTGCTCTCCGACGGGGCCATAGGCCCAGCCGCACAGCCGGTCATGGAGCCAACGAGAAGCATGGCTGCCGCAACCATCAACAACGCGATTCGTGTTCCTTTCATTTCCCACCTCACAGTCTTCTTGACCTCATCTCTCGTGCGACGCGCTCAGAGACGCCTCGTGAATCCTGCTTCTGAGCCACAGCAATGAGCATATCGCTCGTTGCCGTGTCGTATGGCTGGAACTGGTAGCTGCCGAAGAACTTCGGTTCCCGGAACTCCGCCGCTTCAAGAACCCTCTCAAGATCATCCCGCAGATACACCTGCTCGTATGTGATACTCCAGACCTGCAAGTCCTTGCGCGCCTCCCCGTGGTAGATGTCCAGCACGTTGAAGCGTGCACCCTTCCCGATATAGTCAATAACGAAAAGACGGGTGAAATCGCCGCGGTTGGCCTCCGGAATGAAGCGCGGTTTCTCACGCCACGTCTTGTCACTCGTGCCCGACGTTAGAACAAGGATACCGCCCTCACGGAGAACACCGTGCATGCTGGAGAACGCCTTCAGCAACTCTGTCTCGTCAGGCACCTCGAAGAACGAGGAGGAAAGGCAGACAACGGCATCGAAGTCCCTGTCGTAGTGCCTGCGGAGTTCCCGGAAATCGACTCGCGCGAGAGGGACATTCTCGCCGCGACTGGCGAGGTTTCTCTCAGCCTGCGCGAGCATCGCCTCCGAGATATCGGAGCCGTAGACCTCGAAGCCAAGCGAATGGAAGAGGTGGAGTTCGCGCCCCGTGCCGCATGCACAGTCAAGTACGCTACGCACTTTGTTGCGCTCGAAAAGCGCGCGAAAGAACTCCACAATGACCGGGTCATGATCGTCGAACGACCCGAAAAACAGGTCGTACCGCTCCGCGAAGCGCTCGTACGGATCCCGCCCCATGTGCCGAACCTCCTCCGGTAGGCAACAACTGTATCAGAAGGGCGTCCAACTGGCACCCTCCCCCTTTCTTCGATTGCAGCCGTGCCTTATCGTCCAGGACCATAATACTGCAAGAACCGGTGGAAACAACACGTTCCACGTGCCACTCCGATTTGACAAACCGTGTGAAGAAGTCTAACATGACGCGTCCGAAGATGAAGTACCGAAGGTCGAAAGAGCGAACAATGAGATACGCGACACAATCGAGGGCCAGCCGGTTATCGTGCAGTCCTTGCGGTGGTCGGACGGTTCCGCGAGAGTGGGCGCCAATGGCTAATTGCGGAGCGGGGCTCAACCTCTAGCGCTGCTTCGGCGTTTTCCCTACAGGAGGCAACAAGAGATGGATGAGGAGACCAAGCTCGGGGCTGTTGACGAGCTCGAGCCTGAAGAAGACAACACAACAATCGCCGGGGGTACGACAACCCTCGATCTGGACTCCACCGAGACGGACGAGGAGGAGTTCTCCGCGCTGCTCGGGGCGCGCGAGTACGAGTCCTCGGCAGACATAGAGCAGCTCTGGATGCGCGAGATAGGCAGCGTCCCCCTGCTGAGCAACAAGGAGGTCGTGGAGCTTGCCCGAAAGGTGGAGGAAGGGGAGACTCTCAACGAGATCGAGTACGAATTCTACAGAGAGCAGAACGTTCTGCCTGATGGTCCGCACTTCGCGCTCGGGCTCCTGAGCAGATTGGCAGCCCTTGAACCGATTATTGGGATCATGGCCCGCCACGCGGGTGTGACGGAAAAGACAGGAGTTCTTGCCACAATCACTGCCCCATCGTTCCGGGCGACAAGCGACGCCGTCTACACCGACGAGATGATTGGCGAGTTGATCGCGACACTCGGAAGCAAGAGCAAGGCAGAGCACGCCATCCGTGAGCTATCGGTGGCGCCACGACTGCTGCCGCACGAGGTCATCGAGCTTGCCGGAGCAAGCCGAACGGCGAGCGACCTCAGGACACTGGTGGATGACGACGCTTTCAAGACCCGGGTGTACGAGCTCGAATCTGAACTGGAGCGCCACTACCGGGGCATCAAGGAGGAGTCGAAGGCAGCCCGCGACCAGCTCGTGCAGGCAAACATGCGCCTCGTTGTGAGCGTGGCCAAGAGGCACCTCAACTGGGGCCTGCCCCTGCTCGATCTTGTGCAGGAGGGCGCGGTGGGTCTGATGAGGGCAGTCGAGAAGTTCGAGTACCGCAAGGGCTACCGCTTCAGCACATACGCAACCTGGTGGATAATGCAGGCGGTGCGGCGCGCCGTCGACGAGCAGGGCCGCATGATACGCATTCCGGTGCACATGGCCGAGAAGATGCACAAGCTGAACAGGACACGCAGGAACCTCACCATGACCGCCGGACGGGAGGCAACCGCCGACGAGTTGAGTGAGGCAATGGAAGCCACACCCCAGTTCGTGGAGATGCTCGAGGACTTGCAGCACCTGCAGCCGCTGTCGCTCGATCTGCCCGTGGGCGAGGACGGCGACACGTCATTGGGTGACCTTGTGCAAGACGACTCCTCCCCTGCGCCCGAGGACATTGCATTGGGCAGCGTCCTCCACGACCAGATACGCGAGATGCTGCAGGAACTACCCGAGCGCGAGCAAAAGATAATCGAGCTGCGTTTCGGCCTGAACGACGGGCGCGAGTGGACACTCGAAGAGGTTGGCAAGACCCTGAACCTGACTCGCGAACGCATCAGGCAGCTCGAGAAGGCGGCGCTCAGGAAACTCCGCAAGCCAAGCAGGGCGCGTAAGCTGGTGGGCGCGCTGGACTAGACCCGCAACAGAACGAATTCGCCGGAAAGGGGTGGCCCAAGGGCCACCCTCTTCTGCGTCATGTTGAAAACATCGACCGGACTGTGAGACGATTGCGGCGTCGAACGACCTCTACCAGCGACATGCTCGGGAGCGACAGAATGACTCGCGCTACACTGATTATGTTGGCCGCAATCCTGCTCGTGGGGTTTCCGGGCACAGCCCTAGCAGATGACTCCTCCGATGACCTCGTCGACCGATTGACTAAACCTGAATCCGAGTATGTTGCCATGACAAGAGCAGGGTACGCCTCGATACGAGCGCAAGTTGCCCCGCTGCGCAGCGCACTTGCGGACCCCACACACGTGACGGTGGACAAATGGGGTTCGCTCGGCAGCGTGGCCGCCTACACAGCAGGCGAACTCTCAAGGTCGTCGCCACCCCCAGCCTTCGCCAGTATTGCTGGCCTGCACCAGGAAATCTACAACGCTGCGGGCGCGGTGCTCGAGGCATCCACAGGATTCGATGCCGCCCTCGGCGCGGCAGCCGTGGGGGCTGCCATAGCAGGCGGGGGACAGGAAGAACTCGGGGTTCTCGCGATTGCCATCCAACTCGCAAACCTGAACAGCGCGACCGAGAGACTGGAAGGCGCGCTGGGGGCTGCCGAGGCGGGACTCGAAATCCTTGTTGCCGCCCGTGTTGAGGAGTTGGTGGAGCAGCAAGAGACTATCTCGGGTATCTCAGACATCCTCGGCATCTCGCTCGACCCGGACGACTACTGCTTCATCGCAACAGCGGCCTACGGCACACCCGCAGCCGAGGAGATACAGGTGCTGCGCGATTTCCGCGACAACGTGCTGCTGCGAAGCGCGGCCGGACAGGACCTGGTCGGGTTCTACTACGCCGCCAGCCCGCCTGTGGCAGTCTTCATAGCGGAGCACGAGTGGCTGCGGACTGCCGTCAGAGAGGGCCTTGTGGACCCTGTCGTGTGGCTGGTACGGGAGGCGCGGCCGTTGTGGGAGGCACCGACAGCCGCCCGGGAACCGTAGCAGCCCGCTCAGCCTTCGAGCGCATGCCGGAGCCGCTCCAGCCACCCACCTTCGCCGGATGGCCGCAGATTCTGACTCGGCCCTGCTCCGCCATCTCCGCGATATCCATGTCGTGAACAATGGCGAGCGCATCAGGCAACTGGAGAAGGCCGCGCTTCGCAAACTGCGCAAGCCCAGCAGGGCACGTATGCTGGTGGGTGCCCTCGACTAGACAGCGCATATCAACTGTAGTCCTGAGGGGGCGGCTTTCGAGCCGCCCCTTCTTCGTTTCCCCAAAGCGTCCTTCTTCCTGTCTTGCTATACCACGTGCACGGCGTCATCCCGCACGCTGCGCGGTTGACATCACAACAATGGAATACTAAGGTCCTGAAAGTTCCTCGTATAGCAACGGGCCGGCAGGTTCACTATGTCGAAACGGGAAAGAAGAGAAGCCAATGGCATTGCGGATCACGTTGATGCTGACGCTTCACTCCTCCTCGATGTCCCATTGGATGAACTGAAGAAGCGGCTCGGATTCTCTCCGGACGGGCTCTCCTCAGAGGAAGCCTCAGAGCGGATCGATATCTACGGCTACAACGAACTGAAAGAGGACAAGCATAATCCTCTGCTGCAGTTCCTGTCCTACTTCTGGGGTCCGATTCCGGGCACAATCATCGTCGCGGCTATCCTGTCTGCCTTCCTTCGCCACTGGGCAGACCTGGGAGTGATACTCGCACTCCTGCTCATGAATGCCGTGATCGGCTCTCACGAACAGCGTAATGCCGACTCTGCGATACAGGCACTTCAGAAACAGCTTGCACTCAAGGCTCACGTCAAGCGTGATGCCCAATGGAAGACCATCCCGTCCAGAGACCTCGTGCCGGGCGACCTCCTGCGGCTGCGGATAGGTGAGATAGTGCCGGCTGACTCCAGGCTACTGGGCACCGATACCGTTGAGATCGACCAGTCAACGCTGACCGGAGAGTCTCTCCCTGTAGAGAAAGGCCAGGGAGACACCGCGTTCTCAAGCTCCATCATGAGACAGGGGGAGATGGAGGCGCTCGTATACGCGACGGGTCAACGCAGCTTCTACGGCAAGACAGCACAGCTTGTCGAGAAGACGAAGACACGTAGCCACCTCGAACTGGCCGTTCTCAAGATTGAGGACTATCTCCTTGCCATAGCGGTGCCCCTCGGCTTGCTCATCATCGGAGCGGGATTGCGACGAGGCGACTCCGTGCTTTCACTGGTTGAATTCGTCCTGGTACTGGCGGTTGCGTCGGTACCCGTCGCAATGCCGGCAGTCATGTCAGTGACAATGGCGCTCGGCGCGCGTGTGATGGCAGCGAAGCAGGCAATCGTTACGCGGTTGCCCGCCATCGAGGAGATCGCAGGAATCGACATCCTGTGCAGCGATAAAACAGGGACGCTCACACAAGGCACGCTGACACCGGGAGACCCCTTCACGATAGCAGGAGTGAGTGCAGTTGATGTGCTCCTCTGCGCCGCTCTCTCTTCCAGGGCTGAGGACAATGACCCCATCGACACCGCTGTGCTCTCAAGAGCTGGGGCGCAGACGAACCTGGCAGACTATCAGATTGCTCACTTCATTCCTTTCGACCCGGTACGCAAACGCACTGAAGCACAGGTCAGTACATCTGATGGCAGTTCCTTCAGCGTGAGCAAGGGAGCCGTTCAGGCTCTTCTGGCGCTCGCATCGACCGACGACTCGACCCAGAAGGCCGTGGCAGAGGCGGTGGAAGGCTTCGCCCGCAAGGGGTACCGGTCTCTTGGCGTTGCGCGAACCGAGCAGGACAAGTGGCGGATGATTGGCGTGATTCCCCTCTTTGACCCACTGCGTGAAGATACGAAGGCCACCATTGATGCAGCGCAATCAATGGGCGTCCAGGTGAAGATGGTTACCGGAGACCAATTCGCCATCGCCAGGGAGATTGCGGGACAACTCGGACTCGGCCAGGACATCCTCGACGCTTCCGTGTTTTCAGAAACGAAGATGCATCAGGCGGGACAACTCAGTGAATCCATCGAGAACGCCCCGGGCTTCGCCCAGGTGTTTCCGGAGCATAAGTACCACATCGT
>CAZQML010000012.1:0-3502 GCA_964594245.1 uncultured Dehalococcoidales bacterium
GGTACGGCGGATACACGCTTGCCACCGGCGTTTACGAGGGCGACGGCTGGTTGGAGCGCTTTCTTCGCAGCCTGATAGATGCCTTCGTGGGTTCCATAATGGTCATCATCGACGCTATCCTCTGCGTTATCGACGTCATCATGGCCTCGGACGACTTGACTGGGTGTGAAGACCTCGTGTGCGATGTTCTGGATATCATCAATGTCGTTGGCCTGGGTACGGGAGGGGAGGAGGACGACTACATGGGGACGGCCGCGTTCATGACGACGCGGGAGATGGGTTTCGGCCTGGAAGGAGGTGGCTCCGCCGCGGACTTCTACGCCTACGGTGCTGCGGACTCCGATGAGATTGACTGGGCCGGCGCCCTTGCCGACGGCTCTGACACAGAGGGCTTCTGTGGAGGTCGTTCATCTGTCGAACTCGTACCCGTGCTTGAGCAGGGCGTGACGACCTTCGCCGATGACGACCCCGGCAGCAGTTGGATTCGGGTCCTGAATCATGTTGAACTGTATGATACGAGACCCGTGGGTGGGGTCAAGGTGAAGTTCCTCGGTGCGCACGTGTACAGTGACCGCGACGGCTTCTGGAGGGGTGACGGAGATGTCTATGCCCGCACGCTTGTAGGCGCCGTTGGCGGCAGTGCCGTCGGCGCCAATGACCATTCGCTCGTGGGCGAAGACCTTGCCGTCCTGCCCTACTCGGCCGCGGATGTCCACAAGTTCGAGTGCGGCGACGTCTCCAGCGGCTCGAGCTTCGAGAAGAACAGGTTTGTCTTTGATCGCAGCTTCAGTGGCACGGGCCTCGCGTTGCTCTACGTCCAGATAGGCCTCTGGGACGATGATGGAGACAGCTTCGCCGCCAATGAGATAGGCGTCCTCTCGCAGCTGTGGACGCTGGATGAGATTGTGGACATGATGGAGCATCCTGACGAGGCCGATGCCCGCCACGGCGGGCCGTATGAGAATGACCATATCGAGGTCACCGTTGTGCACCCGGTTGTGCTCCATGGTGGCGAGACCGGCTACGAAGTCGGGCCGCCCGAAGACGCTGACGGTGAGTTCTACTATGTCATCAGCGACACGCGTGAGGTCCACACGAGGCAGGAGTACATTGACGACTACACACGGATACACTTCCACCATGGCTCGCTTATCACCTATGAGCTATGGGTCAATCCGAACGTGATGCCGACGCACTCCGATGAGGTGCAGTCGGCCGGACCCGGACCTGGAGGGGACAGTGAGTCCGGCGGCGGTAGCACGCCTGATCAGTCCGGTGGTGGGAGCACGCAGAATCAGTCCGATGGCGGTAGTGCACCAAACCCCTAGTCTGACAGCGAGGATAGCTCATGAGCGAGAGCAGGCAGAATCGAAAGCGACTGGTCTGGTTGGTCGCACTTGTCTTGCTCTGCCTCTGCGCCGCCGGCCCGTCGTGCTCACTGTTCCGTGGGGGCGAGGAAGCCCCCCTTGCACCCGCGAAGCTGCCTCCGGCGTTGCCGGAACTGGATGAGGGCGTGTGTCTGCGCCCCACTCAGATGGAGGCGCGCCCCGGGGACACACTTGAGGTCGAGATTGCTTTCAAACCGGCTGCCTGGACTGTCAGTGGCTGCGAAGTCGTCCTGGGCTATGATCCTGCCGTGCTTGTCGTCGTGGGCGTCCAGCCGGGAGGCTTCCTTGGCTCGGACCCGATCATAGGCCTCAATCGGACGGACATGTCCGCCGGTGAGGTGACGCTGGCGATGGCGCGCAGAGGCGAGACACCTTCGTCCTGTCCTGCGGGCGCCCTCGCAACGGTCTCACTTTCCGTGCGTGATTCGGCCCCCGTGGGTGCCTACCCGCTGGAACTGACAAAGGTCGGCCTTGCCGACGCTTCGTTTCAGGACATCGAGGGCGTTCCGACGCAAGGAGCTACGCTCTACGTGGTCTCCTGAGAGGCTGCGCAGGTCTTCACCGTGCCGCTTGCGGTTGGCGCTCGCTACCTCGATATCGACTGCATCGTGTCCTGCAGCAATCGCCAGATACCGTCGGTCCAATCCGCATGCTCCGGCTTCATCAGGCACGAGCGCAGACAGGCAACGCTCTCCGTGTCGAATGCCACGTGCGGCCACGCTTCGCGGAGCAATCGCGCCGGGTAGGTGAAAAGCGCGAGATGCAGACCGCGCTCCGCGGCTGCGTCGAAGAGTGCCTTGCTCATCCTCGACACTTCGCTCGACCTGTCGGCGCGAGGCGCCCAGATGACGATGTCAAGCTCAGGCTCGAACATCGTGAGAAAGAGCGGGTCTGCTTCCAGTTTGCCGTACAGGTCGAGCGCTGCTTCCCTGCACTCTGCCAGGCCCCGGGCAAACTCGCCATCGGGTGTCATCGGGAGGAGCCGCTGCGTGGCCCAGAGCGCGACCGCCGAGGCGCCCGCGCGCGAGCACTCCAGGCTTATCTCTCCCAGGTGCAGCTCTGACGAGCTGAAGTACGTGTACGGCGAGTCGTGCTTGTAGAGGGTGCCAACGGATGGGTCCTTGAACAGGATGCAGCCGCATCCGTATGGTTGAAGACCATGCTTGTGAGGGTCGATGACGACGGAGTCGACATCACCAAGTCTCCGGTAGCTGGCTGCTGTCTCTTCGGACAGATTGTGAGTGAGGACGTAGTAGCCGCCATACGCTGAATCGGCATGCAGTCTGAATCCGTACTTCTCACGCAGTGCAAGTATCGCGGGCAGCGGGTCAACGGCGCCGGTCCCGGTTGTGCCGATTGTTGCCACCACCGTTCCTACGTCTCCCTTCTTGAGGCTGTCCTCAAGTGCGTTGGGGTCCATACGTGCGCGGGTGTCGCAGGGCACGGACTCGAAGTCGATATGGAGCACCTCAGTTATGCGGCTGTGAGTGTAGTGCGCCTGCTCTGAGGCAAGGAGTCTCTTTCCGGGATTCAGCTTGCCCGAGACCCAGAGGGCCTCAAGGTTCGCCATAGTCCCTCCGCTGGTGAGATGGCCGAGATGTGTCTCCCATCCGAAGATGCGTGCAATCTCCGCCACTGCCTCCTTCTCCATCTGCGAGCTGGCCCGCCCGCCGTCGAGCGCGTGGTTATTGGGATTGACCCACATGGAGAGCATATAGGCCAGACGAGCCATCGGGTGGGGTGGCTTCAGCATCTGCCCGGCGTAGTAGGGGTGAAAATAGGGGTAGTTGTCCTGCATGCGGTCGGCAACCTCGAGGAGCACGCCGCGAAGGGCATCTGTGTTGTACTGCACGTTTACGTCCGGTAGCTCTGCGAAACCGCCCTCCAGCCGCTCGAGTGCTTCTTTCAGAATGGTGAGGCTCTCCTTCTCAAGCTTCATGACTGCTCTCCTTGCCGGCTCGTCGCGTTCTTGCCGCAGGTCGGTGGGAAGTATAGCAAGGCCTGCTCGTCCTCCGGTGCTATCATCGGGGTAGCGGCTTCTGCCGTCGTCGGGTTGCACCGCCGGTTTCCTGCACCGCGGTTGGGCATGTGCCGGCGGAAAGGCAGAGCGAAAG
>CAZQML010000013.1:0-26312 GCA_964594245.1 uncultured Dehalococcoidales bacterium
CTGTGTCAACCGGCTCCTCGACATCCAGTACGCACCCACACGAGTCACAGCGAAAATGGTGGTGATTGTCCGTACACCCATCGTACCTGATAAGCACCCCGCTACCTGCAACCGGCGCAACCTCGCCTGTCTCTGCAAGCAGCTTCAGATTCCGATAGACAGTGCCGAGGCTGATGCCGGGAATCTCGTTCCTGACTTCCGCATAGATCACGTCCGCCGTGGGATGAGAGTTCATACGGCGTACGACACGCAAGATAGCCTTCCTCTGTCTTGTAGTCCTCATAATGTATCGCTAATCGTAATTATTATCAGTATGACGCCACCATAAGGAGTTGTCAAATGGAAGCTGGCAGTGAATGAGTCCGGCTCTTGGAGACAGGACGCTGGACTGTGGCAATACAGCAGCACACCGCAGAGGAGGAGTATGCGCAGTCGTCCCATCTCCACCCCTCATGCCCACATGTCGCCCGTCAACGGGCCACAGGAACCGGGGACTTGGTGAATGGCGTCGCCCGACAGTAGCCACGGGGCACGGTAGTGCCGATTCGGGACACTCCAGGGAGAGTCCCCGAGAATGCCTCTCACGAGGGCCGGTGAACGGATGGCTCTCCCGAGACAAGTCTCCTCCCCAGCTCAACCGCATCGTCAAGCAGCCCCGGGAAGTCCCTCACCTGTGCCTTTCCGTCGACACCCCTCACAAGAAGCTCATCCGCGTAGCTAACGCCAATTGCTTCGAAGAAGTACCTGCAGGTCAGGACCACTCCGTCAAACAGCCTGGGCCCACTGGTCGCACCGACGGCAATCAGTGCCCCCTTTCGGACACTGTCGTCCGGAAGCCACGACTTGAGCACGTGTCGGCGAACCCAGAGCGCCTGGCAACGGTCAACGAGGGCTTTCGCCTGGCTCGTCAGCCCATAGAAGAATATCGGTGACGCAAGGACAACGCAGTCCGCTGCGGCAAGCTGACCGTAGAGCTGCCGCATATCGTCCTGAATCGAGCACGTACCGTCCAGGGCGCAGTGATACAGTTCCTGGCACGGACGGATGTCCATCTCGGATACGACAATCTTCGCCGTCTCCGCCCCCCGGCTCCGCGCTCCCGACAGCGCGCTGTCAAGCAACAACTCGGTATTGCTGCCACGACGGGGACTTCCCAAGATGCCAAGAACCTGCATGGTCCACTCCCTTCCCAATTGTGGCATCGCCACGGTGCTTAAGCAACGCTGGCGGGGTCGACATCTACTGTCCACCCCTGTGGCAGCGCGAGCCCGGCCATCAAGTCGCCCGGTCGGGAACCCCGTACAGTTATGTGCCAGCGATAGCGCCCCCTCACTCGCCATACGAACGCCGGGAACGGCCCGGTGATTCGGACATCTCCTCCGCGCGCCCGTCCGACCAGTTCCGCGTGCACCCTTTCAGCCTCCAGGCGGCAGCGGTGCTCGTTCACATGGGCAAATACAAGGCGGACGACCGAGCAGAAAGGCGGGTAGTAGGCATCCTCTCTGTAGCGTATCTCGGAATCGTAGAATCCCCTGTAGTCGTGCGCCGCCGCCGCGCGGATGACGTAGTTCTCGGGCGCGTAGCTCTGCACGACAACACGGCCGGGCTTCACACCCCGCCCCGCGCGGCCGGCCGCCTGACACAACAATTGGAAGACGCGTTCGCCGGACCTGTAGTCAGGCAGATTGAGACCGAGATCGGCACTGACGACGCCGACAAGCGTGACGTTCGGAAAATCAAGTCCCTTCGCAACCATCTGCGTTCCCACTATCACGTCCACATGCCCTCCGTGGACCGCCTCGTGCAGTCGTGACTCGCCTCTCACACGGGCGGGCACATCGCTGTCCCACCTGATTGTGCGGGCATGCGGGAAGAGAGAATTGACCTCCTCCACAACGCGCTGCGTGCCCACGCCGATGAAGCGGAGACGGGGACTCCGGCATGCCGGACACCGCTCCGGGACAGGCGCGGAGTAGCCGCAGCGATGACAGAGCAACCTTCCTCGGGCCGAATGGTGCGCCAGGGCAACCGAACAGCGAGGACAACTGAAGACGTGCCCGCACCGGCGGCACTGTACCAGCGTTGCCGTCCCGCGGCGATTGAGAAACAGGAGGACTTGCTCACTCCGGGCCAGAGCGTCGCCGATTGCCGAGACAAGGGCCTTGCTGAAGAGCCCGGAGTTCCCTTCTCTCAGCTCAGTTTTCATGTCCACGACCTCAACCGGCGGCAGTTGGGTTGTGCCACCAATGCGATGGGGCAGTTCCAGCAGCTTCAATCCTGCAGCGCCGGCCCGGTGGAACGTCTCGACGTCAGGAGTGGCGCTGCCCAGTACAAGGACCGCTCCATTCATCCGCGCAAGCTCCCTCGCGACAGCCCGGGCATGGTAGCGCGGGGCCGCGTCGTCTTGCTTGTATGTCCACTCATGCTCCTCATCCAGCACAACGAGTCCGAGGTTATCGACCGGTGCAAACAGGGCACTACGCGGTCCGACAACAACGTCCGCGGCGCCGTTCCGAACGCGTTCCCATTCGTCGAACAGCTGTCCGGACGAGAGTCCGCTGTGAATGAGGGCGACCCGTCCCGGGAAGCGGCTGGTGAAGCGCTCCACGGTCTGAGCCGCCAGGGCAATCTCGGGCACAAGGCATATCGCCCGTCGACCGAGTGCCAGCGTCCGCTCGACAGCACGCAGGTAGAGCTCGGTCTTGCCACTACCCGTAACGCCAAAGAGAAGGAATTCCGGAGGAGAGCCGTCATCCCAGTTCGCAACCAGGCTATCCCACACACTCGCCTGCCAGTCAGTCAGCAAGGGAACCTCGAGAGGGCGCGAGTTGAGAGAGGCGATGGGGTCCCTCCATGCCCGCCGTTCGCCCAGTTCGACGAGACCGCGATCACGGAGCGCGCGAAGCACAGCCGGTGAGGCGCCACAACCTGCACGAAGCTCGTCCATTGACAGGGGGCCATCACTGGAGAGGAGAAACTCAAGCACTTTGGCCTGTCTCCACGCCCGCGACTTGCGGAGCGAGTCAATCTCCCGGGCACATTCCTGCGGGTCGCCCCGCAGCGACACGAGTAGCTCAGTGCGAGCCTTCACGCGGCGTTCGCGGGGCACGTCGGTCCTCCGAAGAAGCCCCTGGCGGACAAGCGCATCGGCAGCCTGCCCGGCAGTCGTCCTGCCATGGGTGCGCCGCAACTCCTTCAGGCTGAGCTTCCCTCGCTCGTGGACCAGCCGAAGGACATCCCTCTGCCGCGCAGGTAGCGCAGGGTGAGCTTCAAGGGGGACATCTGCGGGCTCGTAGTAGACGTCAGATTCGCGCTCAGTCCCGGGCGGCAACATAAGCGCAAAGGCCGCATAGAGAGAACTCAGGTATCTGTCACTGATCCAGCGGCCAAGCTCGAGTTGCCTGCGCGAAAGCGGTGGCACATCGCTCGATGCCAAGAGGATGGAGCGCGTCGCCTCGTGGGCGGGCGCGGTGCTGACCTCAACAACCACACCACGGGCGGTCCTGGGCCCGAACGGCACCCATACGCTCTGTCCCTCCCGAACCGAGAGCTTCTCGGGGACAGCATACGAGTATGTAGGACTTCCCGCCGCGGCATCAACCGCCACCTCGGCGTACCGCATCAGCCTTAACGAGTAGCGAAGCTAGCTGTCAGCTTCCTCGGAGGTCTCGAGATTGACGACCTTTCCCCGCCGCTCCTTCAATCTGGCCCGCTTGGTACTCAAGTCGCGCATGTAGTAGAGCTTCGCACGCCTGGCCTTGCCGTGCCGAAGCACCTCAACGCCATCGACGAGAGGCGACCGGAACGGAATCGTGTACTCCACACCAACGCCATAGGAAATACGCCTGACGGTGAACCGGCCGCCGTCCACACCACGCCTCATGCGGATAACCATGCCCTGGAAATGCTGCACGCGCTCCTTGTCGCCTTCTCTCACACGCAGCGAGACTCGCACAGTGTCGCCTGGAGACAACTGCGGAATGCTCTCGTTCACTTTCGGTTCTATGAGTTGTCTGATATCCATGCTCGCTCCTTGTCAGTCAATGTCGCTTTGTCCAGCAGGTCTGGCCGTCTCGCCGCAGTTCGCAAGAGAGACTGGCGACGCCTCCAGGCTGCGATTTCTCCATGATTGCCCGAGAGCAGAATCGGCGGCACGTTCCAAGCTCGATATTGCTCCGGACGCGTATATTGCGGATACTCAAGCACGCCACCCGCATGAGAGTCATCCGTCACCGACTCATCCGAACCCAGCACCCCGGGAAGGAGTCTCACCACTGAGTCCACAACAACCATCGCCGCCAGCTCTCCTCCAGTAAGGACGTAGTCTCCAATGCTGAGTTCGTCCGTCGCCAGGTTCTCGGCAACGCGCTCATCAATGCCCTCGTAGTGACCACAGATGAGCATCAGGTTAGCTTGCACGGAAAGCTCGGCAGCAATCCGTTGAGTAAACGGTCTCCCCTGAGGTGTCAGCAGTACAACGGGCATGTTGTCTACGCCCGTCAACTGCCCGATGTGTTCGGCTGCCTCAAAAATGGGCTCCGGCTTGAGGACCATGCCTGCCCCACCACCATACGGATAATCGTCGGCGGTCCCATGCCTGTCATGCGTGTAATCCCTGATGTTGTGGGCAACAACCTGTACAAGTCCGCGCTCCTCCGCCCGCTTCACAATGCTGTGACTGAAGGGCGACACGAACATCTCCGGAAACAGGCACAGGATATCTATGCGCATGGGAGCCCCAATAGGCAGTCGCCGCCAAGCTAAAGATTTTATCACATACACGAGCAGAATTGAATTCAGGCCTGTGGGCCCGACCGGGACTATTGGGGGATGGGGGGGGACTTGACAAACCGTGTAGGAAGTCCTTAAATAGGCTTGTGGGGAATAGTGGGGAAAAAGGGAGGCGAATTCCCTGAAGGGGGAGACGAAGATGTTCTTTGGTGAGTATGTCTACAAGCCCGATGACAAGGGGAGAATTCCGCTCCCTCCCAAGTTCCGTCGTGACATGCGCGAGTCCGTCGTGTTGACGAAGGGCCCGGAGAAATGCATCAGAGTGTACCCCCTCGCGGAATGGAAGCGTTTGGCCGACGAACTGGCCTCCAAGGCCCTGACATCGGCAAGCCAGCGCAAGCTCAACAGGGCAATATTCGGCACGGCCTTCTCTGCTTCGTTCGATAAGCAGGGAAGGATAGGATTGCCACTTCCGTTACGCCTCCACGCCGAGATTGGGGATAGCGTCGTAGTCGTGGGCGTGAACCAATCAGTCGAGCTGTGGAACGAAGACCTCTGGAAGTCTGAACGAGCGTCCTCCGAAGAGCAAGCGGAGCAGATACTGGACGGCTTGGGAGGGAGTTGAGCAACGATACGGCATCGCCGGCCATGCATGTTCCTGTGATGGTGACTGAGGCTATGGAAGGACTGCAGGCTCATCCGGGCGCCTCGTACGTTGACTGCACACTTGGAGCTGGAGGACACGCGCGTGCCATCCTCGAGCGAATCCAGCCTTCCGGCCGCCTGCTCGGAATAGATGCCGACTCTACAGCACTCGAAATTGCCGGCCGGGCACTGTCCGAGTTCGGAACATCCATCGTTCTTGCGCAGGGCAACTTCGCAGAACTAGGTAGCATCTGTCAGCAACAGGGATTCACCTCCAACGACGGCATGCTCTTCGACCTCGGGATATCATCGATGCAGCTGGGCACTGCGGAGCGCGGGTTCAGCTTCCAGCGGGAGGCCCCTCTCGACATGCGCTTCGACATGAGTGAGGGACCGACCGCCGCAGACATCGTCAACAGCTATGGCGAGCAAGACCTCGCCCAAATCCTCTGGGAGTACGGGGAAGAACGGTACTCCCGCCAAATCGCGCACAGGATTGTCCAGAACCGGCCAATCCTGTCCACATTACGACTTGCGCACCTTGTGCAGCAGGTCCTGGGCAGCAGGCGTGGCAGAATCCATCCTGCCACCCGCACATTCATGGCTCTTCGCATTGCAGTGAACAGGGAACTGGAGAGTCTCAAGCTGGGACTTGACCAGGCTGTGGGCCTCCTGCGCTCACAGGGCAGGCTGGTGGTCATCAGCTACCACTCCCTGGAAGACCGCATTGTGAAGCAGTTCATGCGCCGGGAGGCAGCCGACAACGCCTTCTTGCTCATCACAAAAAAGGTCATACGACCTACTGCGTTGGAGAGCAGCTCCAACCCACGCAGCCGCAGCGCGCGGCTCAGAGTCGCTGAGCGCCTTGCATAGACCGACATGGCCTCAGCGGCCGGCGGCAATCTAAGGAGGTGAAAATGACCAAAGGGATCATTTCCGCTATTGATGTGGGCACCACAAAGATAGCCACCATCGTGGCAAACGTCAGGAGCCAGGACGACATCGAGGTCCTTGGTGTGGGCGTTGTGCCGAGCCACGGGCTGCACAAGGGAATCGTGGTCAACATGGACGAGGCGAAGGAGGCAATCGCCACCTCGATTCAGGAGGCGCAGAAGATCAGCGGCACACGCGTCGACTCGGTATACGTCGGCGTGACCGGACGGCACATCAGCAGCCTCAACAACAGGGGGGTCGTTGCGATTCCCCGTGCCGACCGTCTCGTACGTTCTGAGGACCTTAACAGGGTCCTTGCCGCGTCGAAGAGCGTGACCGTGCCCGAGGGCAAGAAGCTGCTCCACGCCATACCACGGTTCTACACGCTCGACGGCGAGGAACGCGTCAAGCGGCCGGTTGGCATGCACGGCACACGACTCGATGTAGAGACTCACATCATCACTGCCTCCGTGTCATCGGTCCAGAACCTGGTCAAAGTCATCAGGAGCATAGGAGTGCAGGTCGATGACCTCGTCCTGGAACCCCTGGCCAGTGGAGAGGCGGTGCTCACCTCGCAGGAGCGCGAAAGCGGCATGATTATGGCCGATGTCGGCGGGGGTACGACCGACATCGCCGTCTTCAAGGACGGGGACATCTATCACACGGCCATAATTCCGGTGGCGGGCTATCAGATAACAAGTGACATCGCCATCGGTCTCGGCCTCCCCTTCCACGTCGCCGAGCGCATGAAGAAGACCTACGGCAACGTTACTCCCGGACTCGACTTCGGCAGAGAGACGGAGTTGACGGGGATAGAGAACGGCCATGCAGGATCCTACAGGGAGCTCTGCGACATCGTCCGCTCCAGGATGGAGGAGCTCTTCGAGTTGATTCTTCTTGAGCTTCCGACCACCGACTACCAGCGTCTGGCGCCTTGCGGCCTGGTTCTCACCGGCGGGTCAGCCAATCTCGCCGGGCTGGTCGAATTGGGCAAGGAGCACCTGAAGATGCCCGTGAGAAGAGGCGCTCCGCTCGGCAGCGGCGTATACGGCATCACGGACATTCTGCGCGACTCGGCATATGCGACAACGCTAGGCCTCATCCTCTGGCAGGCACGCAACCGGGAACCATCGTCCTGGCAGGGAAAGCGCAGTGGAATGTTCGGAGGCATCGCCAGGATGCTGCGGCGACTCTTCCACGGATAGGCACCGAGTGTGACGACAAGTTGCGAAGACTAGGAGGTAGAAATGGCTAAGACAACGTACACACCGGCTCCGGCCAGAATCAAGGCAATCGGCATTGGTGGCGGTGGAACGAATGCAATCAATCGCATGATCAGAGAAGGCATCCGTGGCGTGGAGTTCGTCGCCATGAATACGGATGCCCAGGCGCTTGCGATGTCGGAGGCACCGACAAGGGTACAACTGGGAGAGAAACTCACCCGGGGCCTCGGAGCCGGTGGCGACCACAGGATCGGCCACAAGGCCGCTGAGGAGAGCAAACAGGCTATTCAGGAAGTCGTCGAAGGCGCCGACATGGTTTTCGTTTCCGCAGGGATGGGCGGTGGAACAGGGACAGGCGGCATGTCCGTGGTAGCTGAGACCGCGAAGGAGTCAGGCGCGCTCACGATTGGCGTCGTCACGAAGCCGTTCAAGTTCGAAGGTGGACACCGGTCCGAAGTGGCGGAAGAGGGCATCATGAACCTGAGCAGCAAGGTCGACACGCTGATAATCATCCCGAACGACAGGCTGCTGCACCTCTGTGACAACAAGACCACCGTTGACGCCGCATTCAGGATGGCCGATGATGCACTGCTGCTTGGAGTGCAGGCCATCTCCGAAGTTGTGACCGTTCCCGGGCTCATCAACCTCGACTTCGCGGACATCAAGTCAGTCATGAAGGACGCGGGGCCTGCGTGGATGTCCGTAGGGCACGGCACCGGCCAGAACCGGGCAGTCGATGCTGCCAAGGCCGCACTTGCGAGCCCCCTGCTTGACGCACAGGTGACGGGCGCCAAGGGAGTGCTCTTCAATGTCACCGGCGGGCCCAGCCTGACACTCTTCGAGTGCAACGAGGCAGCAAGCGTCATCAGTGACGCAGTCGACCCCCGCGCGAACATCATCTTCGGCGTCGTATTCGACCCCAAGATGGATGCCGACATCAAGATTACCGTCATTGCCACGGGCTTCACCAGCCAGTATGGAAAGGGTTCTCCCGACACGGAGGAGCTACGCCGGCTGATGAAGGGTGGCGGGGACAGCCTTGATGTGCCGTCCTTCCTCAGGCGGGGCCAACACCATTCCAGCGGACAGCTGGCCCACGCCATGAGAGGCTCCGCAGACGTCACTCCCGAGCCTTCCCGGCTCTCCTGGCAGTAGCAAATGGCAGGGAAGGGGAGGATAGAGCGCGCTATCCTCCCCTCAACCACAAGTCGCCCTCCGCGTCTTGTTGTGACACCCTATATGTGGTGCTAGAATAGAAAGAGACCACAAATAGTGGGGTTTTGCGCATGAAGTGCCCGTATTGCGGTGCGCTGGAGTCCCGCGTAGTGGACTCTCGAAGTCTCGAAGAAGAGGTCAGGCGGAGGCGTGTGTGTTCCACGTGCGGAGTCCGATTCACTACGTCTGAGCGCGTTCAGAGCCACGCGCTTTCCGTGGTCAAGAAGGACGGGCGACGCGAGGAGTTCGACCGCGAGAAGCTCGCCTCCGGCATCCGGAAGGCCTGCGAGAAACGTCCCCTTCCAACGGGCTCGGTTGACAAGCTGATTACCGGCATCGAGGACTATCTCCACGGTCTGGGCAGGGCCGAGATCAGTAGCTCGACGGTAGGCGACCTCGTGATGGCGCAGCTAGCCAGCTTCGACCACATCGCCTACATACGGTTTGCGAGCGTGTATCGTGACTTCACTGACATAGGAGCACTGAAAGACGCGCTCGACAGCCTGTCAGCGATCGACGGAGCCCGGCAGGCACCGTGTGAGAGCCCGCCGCAGACTCCGTGACCACATGAAGGCGCAAGGTACATGGCAAGGCAGAAGAAACCGGAGACACAGTCGCCCCTCAGCGAGGAGAGCGTTGCCCGAGCCGTGTTCTCTGCAGCCGAGTCTGCCGGCGTGAATGACCGCCAGTTCCTTGAACAGCTCACAGAGAAAGTCAGCCAGCGCCTTGGCGTAGCGCAGCCCCTACCGGGCATGGAGGCGCTGGTTGCGACGGAACCGGGCCGACGCCAAAGGCAAAGACGCACGCGAGCAACATCAACCACACCCCTCAGGGTCCTCCCGGCGCAGCCTGTAGTCGAGGCCACATCCGGACTCAATCTCTCGGCCAACGCTCTGCGCGTTCTCGAGAGAAGGTACCTCGCGAAAGACGCAGACGGAAAGGCAGCCGAGACCCCGGCAGAGCTGTTTCGCCGCGTTGCCCATCATGTCGCCGGCGCCGAGCTCGTCTTCGACCCTTCAGCAGACACAGCGCAGTTGGAGGAGCAGTTCTGCGATTTCATGACGCGGCTGGACTTCCTGCCAAACTCGCCTACTCTGATGAACGCCGGCAGGGAACTCGGCCAGCTGTCAGCATGCTTCGTCATCCCTGTGGATGATTCTATGGAGTCGATATTCGACGCCGTCAAGCATACCGCAATCATACATAAGAGCGGGGGCGGCACAGGCTTCTCATTCTCACATCTCAGGCCGGAGCACGACAGAGTGGGAAGCACGGGCGGCGTGGCAAGTGGCCCGCTTTCGTTCATGCAGGTATTCGACAAGACAACAGACGTCATCAAACAGGGTGGCATGCGTCGCGGCGCCAACATGGCAATTCTCAACGTGAGCCACCCCGATATCCAGCACTTCATAGCGGTCAAGAGGGAGGCCTTCGTCCTGACGAACTTCAACCTGTCGGTGGGGGTGACGGACGATTTCATGCGCGCAGTCCGCGAGGAAAGCGAGTATGACTTGGTCAACCCCAGGACAGGAGAGCTTTGCGAGCGCGTCAACGCAAGGAACGTGTTCGACCAGATTGTTGACATGGCATGGCTCATCGGTGACCCGGGCATCGTCTTCCTCGACCAAATCAACAGGCAAAACCCTACGCCACACCTGGGGAGAATCGAGAGCACCAATCCGTGCGGCGAGCAGCCCCTTCTGCCGTACGAGTCCTGCAACCTCGGGTCGATCAACCTTGCTCGAATGGTCGACCAAGCCGCGCCAACGCCGCAGGTCAAGTTCGAAAGACTCGCTGAGACGGTGCGGCTCGCCGTCCGTTTCCTCGACAACGTTATCGAAGTCAATCAATTCCCTCTGCCTGAAATCCGAGAGCGGACACTGGCCACACGCAAGATAGGACTCGGCGTCATGGGATTCGCCGACATGTTGATGCTGATGGACATTCCGTACGACAGCGAGGAGGCCCTGGAAACAGCAAGGAAGGTAATGGCCTTCATCTCAGACACGGCCAACGATGCATCGGCCGACCTTGCGAAGGAACGCGGCGTATTCCCGGCACACGAGGGAAGCGTGTACGACGTCCAGGGAGGCCCGAGATACCGCAATGCCTCGAGGACCACGATTGCCCCCACAGGCAGTCTCAGCATTCTTGCGAACTGCTCGAGCGGCATCGAACCTGTATTCGCCCTCACGTACGTCCGCCATATCCTCGACCAGGAGGAGTTCCTCGAGGTCAACCCCTGCTTCGAGGAAGCAGCACGGCAGCGGGGTTTCTACACTGAGGACTTGATGAGAGAACTCGCCGCGGGAAAGCGTCTCCGGGAGATGGAGGACGTCCCGGAAGACATAAAACGCAACTTCGTGTGCGCTTATGACATATCACCGGAGTGGCACGTCAGGATGCAGGCGGCTTTCCAACTCCACACCGACAGCGCCGTGTCGAAGACGGTCAATTTCCCGGAGTCAGCCACACGAGAGGATGTGGCTGCCGTATACCTCATGGCGTACGACGAGGGCCTCAAGGGAATCACCATCTACAGGGACGGTAGTCGTGACAATCAGGTGCTGACAATCGGCGCAAAGAAGACCGAGGAGAAACCGTCTCTGCGCCCGCGTCCAAGGCCGAAAGTCACACGTGGCATCACGGAACGTGTCGGCACCGGCTGCGGCAACATGTACGTAACCCTCAATTTCGATGACGAGGGCGTCTGCGAGGCGTTCGCAACGCTGGGCAAGGCCGGGGGTTGCGCGGCCGCGCAACTCGAAGCCACGAGTCGGCTCATCTCCAACGCGCTCAGGTGTGGACTCGACCTGGGCTCAATCGTCAAGAACCTGAGGGGAATCCGATGCCCGTCCATCTCGTGGGAGCAGGGCAGAGCCGTGATGTCATGCGCCGACGCCATCGCCGGGGTGCTCGAGAAATACGTGCCAGACGACAACGCGAAGGCTCATGCGCGAGAGGACCGACATTCGGGAGTCTCGGCGCAGTGTCCCGAATGCGGTGGGACTCTCATCCACCAGGAGGGTTGCAGTATCTGCACATCGTGTGGCTACACCAAGTGCTCGTAGCCGCGTGAGGAGAAACGGGCGGTGACTACATCCAGAGGTCGGCACTACACCGGACTACAACAGCTCGCAGTCATAGCGAACTCTGGGCTTACTCTCCGCCGGACCTGCAATGCCTTAGCGAGGACGGTCGCCAAGGCGACAGACATGAATGGCTGCAGGGTTCTACACCTGGACTCTAAAAGGGAGTACCTCACAACGGTTGGCGCCTATGGACTCAGCGACCTCTTCCTGAGGAAGGGCCCGCTCGACGCGCGAAAGAGCCTGCCCGAGGTGCTGGATGGAGACATCGTGGTCGTCACCCACGCACCAACCGACGAGAGGGTGCAACACCCTGAAGTGGCCGAGTCCCAGAACGTCCTCTTCATCGCAGGGGTGCCAATCATCCTTGGCGAAAACACGATAGGCGAGCTACGAATCTACTCGAAGGAGTCCAGGGAGCTCACGGATTCGGAGAAGGATTTCCTGAAGGCGTCCGCCAGCATCTGCGCCGTGCTGCTCGACAGGGCGCAGCTCGCCCAGTTCAAAGATGTCGTCTACAGGTCGCGTGCGAAGGCCCCCGGGGTCTCAACCCCACCACAGCTGGCGGCGAACCCCTTGAGGCCAACCGAGTTCGCGCACGAGAGCGAAGCAGAATTCGCAGGACTGCTCGATTTCTATCAGATTGAGTGGCTCTACGAGCCACGCTCTTTCCCCCTCGCATGGAATGGGGCCGATGTCTCTCAGATGTTCACTCCGGACTTCTTCCTGCCTGAACTCGACATGTACATCGAACTCACGACGATGAAGCAAGGACTGATTACTCTCAAGAATCGCAAGGTCAGGCGACTGCGGGAGCAGTACCCCGACATCAACATCCGCTTGCTGACGAAGAAGGATTTTCAGAAGCTACTGGCGAAGTACGGCTATGGCCCGATGGGAGAGGCGAAGGTCGAGGGAGTCGGGAGGATACTCTACAGCCATACGCAGATACAGCGCAGAGTGCGAGCCATCGCACGAAAGATATCGCGCGACTATGCAGGGGAGAGAATCGTCGTCATCGGCGTGCTCAAGGGAGTGATGTGTTTCATGTCCGATCTGATGCAGTACATCTCAATCCCCGTGAGGGTCGACTACATGGACATCTCACACTACAGTGGCAATGGAGAGGTCGTGAAGGTCCTTCGGGACCTCGACTCTCCCATCGGGGGACAGCATGTCCTCATGGTTGAGGACATAGTGGACACCGGCATGACACTGAACCACGTGCTTGCCCATCTGGCCGCGCACAAGCCGGCGAGTCTTCGTGTGTGCTCCTTGCTTGACCGCAAAGCCAGGAGACTTGCGAACGTCAAGCTCGACTACATAGGATTCGACATTCCGGACGTATTCGTTGTGGGCTACGGCCTCGACTACATGGGCGAGTATCGGAACCTCCCATTCATCGGAGAGCTGAAACAGGGTTGGGGCACAAACAGCAAGGCAGGGCAACTGCATGACGGGACAGCTTAGTCTGCTCATCCCACGCGACGACATCGAGCGAACCGTCTCCCGGCTCGCCGGGCAGATTTCGCAAGACTACAGAGGGAAACAGTTGGTCGCAGTCGGAGTGCTCAAGGGTGCCTTTGTCTTCATGGCAGACCTGGTGCGGCAGATCGAGATTCCTCTCGAGGTGGACTTCGTTACCGTTTCGAGCTACGGCAGCGGCAGCGAAAGCTCTCGCCGAATCAGATTGCTGCAAGACATGACGATGCCGGTGAAGGACAAGGACGTCCTCATTGTGGAGGACATTGTCGACAGCGGCTACACCGCCAACTATGTCCTGCAACACGCAAAGGACATAGGGGCCCGCTCCGTTGCCATCTGTGCCCTCGCGGACAAGCCAAGCCGCAGAGAGACTCCAATCGAGATTGACTACCTCGGATTCACGGTCCCCGACAAGTTCGTCGTCGGCTACGGGCTGGACTTCGACAACAAGTTCCGCTACCTGCCTGACATCTACGCTATCGAGGCCCCCGATGAGCACGCGTGAGCTGATTCGTGTTGCGCGAGGGGAGCAGCCCGCTGACCTCATCCTGAGAAATGGCAGGGTCGTCAACACGCTTGCGGGAACAGTAGAGGAGGCGGATGTCGCCATCTGCGGCGACACCATCGCAGGAGTAGGCGGTTACGACAGCGGACAAGAGACAATCGACCTCGAGGGTGCGTACGTTGCGCCAGGCCTGATCAACGGGCACACCCACATCGAGAGTTCCATGCTCCACCCCGCCAGATATGCCGAAGCTGTCGTCCCTCACGGCACACTGACCGTGGTAACAGACCTGCACGAGATTGCCAATGTCTGCGGAAGAGACGGTCTCGCATTCTGCATGCGCTGGGGACGAAGCCTGCCCCTCGACATGAAGTTCATGGCGCCTTCGTGCGTACCGGCCACACCGCTGGAGACCTCAGGAGCGGCACTCGATGCGGATGACATCCGCGCTCTCTTCGCCGAGCCCGACGTCATTGGCCTCGGCGAGGTCATGAACTACCCCGGCGTCCTGGCCGGCGCCAGGGATGTGCTCGACAAGATAGAGGCCGCGGCGGGCAGGCCCGTCGACGGGCACGC
The DNA here is from genome assembly GCA_964594245.1 of uncultured Dehalococcoidales bacterium. Taxonomy (GTDB): domain Bacteria; phylum Chloroflexota; class Dehalococcoidia; order GIF9; family AB-539-J10; genus SKVJ01. The sequence continues at coordinate 14,403 of CAZQML010000013.1, forward strand.
CCCGGGCCTCCTCGGACACTCCCTTGATGCCTATTTGGCGGCCGGCATCATGTCCGACCACGAGTGCACAAACTACGACGAAGCCCTCGAGAAGCTGCACAAAGGCATGCATATCATGATAAGAGAGGGCTCGTCCGAGAAGAACCTCGAGGCCCTTCTGCCGCTTGTGACGGACTTGACCTATCCGCGCTGCATGTTCGTGGTTGACGATAGGAGCGCCGCGGACCTCGACGAGGAAGGCGATATTGACCACGTGGTCCGAAAGGCGATTGCACTCGGCCTCGACCCCGTTCGCGCCGTACAGCTCGCCACGATTAACCCGGCCCGCTACTTTCGACTTCACGACAGGGGATGCGTCTGTCCCGGCAGACGCGCCGACCTCGTGACCATACGAAACCTGACAGACTTCTCCATCGACAAGGTCTTCTACCGAGGAAAGCTGGTCGTTGAATGTGGCCGGCCGTTGTTCCCGTCAGCTTCTCCTGATGCCGAGCTGACCGACACGGTACGCACAGGACTGCTGGATAGTCACAAGCTTTCCATGCACCACGACGGCCACGAGTTCCCCGTCATCGAGCTCGTGCCGGGGCAGATTATCACGAAGAAGCGCTACATGATGCCCCCAGTCTCCGATGGCGCAATTGTGTCCGACCTGGAGAGAGATATCCTCAAGCTGGTGGTCGTCGAGCGTCACCGTGGAACGGGCAATATCGGCAAGGGGCTCGTGACAGGATTCGGGCTCAAGCGAGGGGCACTGGCTAGTTCCGTCGCCCACGACTCGCATAATCTCATCGCGGTGGGAACGACAGATGAAGACATCCTCGGCGCGCTCGATGCACTGGTCAAGATGAAGGGCGGCCTCGTCGTATTCGCTGATGGCGAAGTCAAGGCCGCCCTGCCACTACCTGTCGCCGGACTACTCTCTCCGGCACCACTTGCGCGTGTGCTGGAGCAGATGCGCGCTGTTCAGGCTGAGGCACAGTGCCTTGGTACACTGCCGCCCGCGCCATTCGCGCTGCTCTCGTTCCTTGCCCTGCCGGTGATACCGGAACTCCGTCTCACAGACCTTGGCGTGGTCGACGTCTCCGAGTTCCGCGTCATCTCCACGACTTGACGGAGCGAGTCGCTATGAGAGAAGTGCCCGGGCGATCACCAGCTTCTGGACTTCGCTCGTGCCCTCGTAAATCTCAATGATCTTCGCGTCGCGATAGTAGCGCTCCAGAGGCATGTCCTTCATGTAACCGTAGCCGCCGTGAATCTGGAGTGCCTTCCTCGTCACATCCATGGCGGTGTTCGCTGCAAACAGCTTGGCCTCTGCAACCTCTTTGGAGAACCTCGCGCCCGAGTCCGCAATCCTCGCGGCGCGGTAGCCGAGAAGCCATGCGGCATCCACAGCAGTCGCCATGTCGACCATCATCCACTGAATGCCCTGGAACTCGCTGATGGGTTGTCCGAACTGCTGCCTCTGCTTCGAGTAGGCGATTGCGGCATCAAGAGCTGCTGAGGCAACGCCCACTCCCTGTCCGCACACGTCTAGCCGGCCCTCGTCAAGTATCGTGAGGGCTATCCTCATTCCCTTACCGATCTCACCTATCTGATTCGCGACGGGGATGCGAACATCATCAAACATGAGCTCCGCCGCGCTCTCCGCCCTGATACCCAGCTTGTCCTCCACTTTGCCGACGGAGAATCCGGGCATTCCCTTCTCAAGCACAAAGGCGCTGATGCCCTTGTTTCCCAGTTGCCTGTCAACAGTCGCGAAAAGGAGAATGGTGTCAGCCCTGTCGCCATTAGAGATGAAGCACTTCTCTCCGTTGATGACCCACTCGTCACCTTCTCTGCGTGCCGTCGTGCTCATCCGAGAAATATCGGAGCTGGCCTCGCGTTCGGTGAGTGCGTACGCACACAGCTTCTCTCCCTTCGCCGCCGGAACGACGAAGCGCTTGCGCTGCTCCTCATTGCCGTACTGATACAGGCCGCTCAGGGCCAAACCCATGTGTGTCCCGAAGATAGACGCGACGGATATGCTGGCACGGGCCAGCTCAACCGACGCGATGAACCCATCCATCTTCGACCCGCCCTGACCGCCATACTCCTCAGGAATCCCCAGGCCGGTGAGGCCGATTGAGGCCATCTTCTCGAAAGCCTCGTAAGCAAGCTCGTTGCGCTTGTCCCATTCGTCGGCATAGGGAGCAATCTCCGCCTCGACGAAGTCTCTCATCTGCCGCTGGAACATCTTCTCCTGTTCAGTAAGCAATACTTCCATGATTCGTGCTGCCTCCTTCGTAATTACAGGGAGGGAACGGCCCAACCCTTCGCTACTCCGGACAAAGTATACGACCATGCAATTCGGATTGACAGGGCACGGCGTGCCATCTACAGTTGTGCCGCACATGGGAACCTCTGGAGAGCGCGTGCGCTTCTGTGTCATCGCGGATGACATCACGGGGGCGATGGACACAGGCGTCGGACTCGCGCAGGCGGGTCTGGCGGCGACTATCACATTCTCCAGCAGCACGAACCCTGGTTCCGATGCCGTTGTCGCAACGACGGACAGTCGCGCCGAATCGCCGTCGGAAGCCTACAGACGCGTCAAAGCAGTGGGAGAGCTCTTCCACGACTACTACATCTACAAGAAGATCGACTCGACCCTCCGCGGCAACATCGCTGCGGAACTGCAGGCACTCCTCGACGTGACCCGGGCGTCAAAGACAGTCGTCTGCCCCGCCTTCCCCTCCATCAAGCGCACGGTAGTCAATGGCGAGCTTCTGGTCGAGGGCGTGCCCGTGCATCTCACCGGCTTCTCCCGAGACCCTGTAAGCCCCGTGGCGAGTTCCAGTGTCGCCGACGTGCTGCGCTCAGGCTCCGGAATCGCGGCCGAAGGCCTTGGCCTTGCGGACGTCAAACGAGGTCCGGAGCACCTCGTCCAACGCATTCGGGAGTGCGCAAGCCGCGCCGTTGTCATCGATGCGACGGAGGATGAGCACCTGCGGTGTATCGCCGACGCGCTGTTCCTCAGCAGGGAGAAGGGGTGGCTACCCTGCGGCTCCGGTGGTCTTGGGGCCCAGCTTCCTCTGGCGTTCGGGTTCTCGCCGCATGGGAGGGGACTCCCCCCCACACCCCGTGGGCGCGCACTCATTGCGGTAGGAAGCCGCAACGAGGTGAGCATCCAACAGGTGCATCGGCTCATCGAGCGACTTCAACCACCAGTGGTGCAGGTGGAACCACGCGAGTTCAAGATACGACGCGGACGCGAGCCCCGCATCAACCAGGTAGCGCGAGAGGTCCAGAACCTGCTGCTCGACAGTGAGGTCGTCGTCCTCAGCTCAAGCTTGAATGACTACGTGCCACAGTATCGGCACCTCATGGCCCACATCCTCGGCGACATAGTAACCAGGGTGCTCTCACTATGCGATATCACCGGGCTGTTTCTGTGCGGAGGCGACGTGGCACGCACTGTCTGTGGAGAGCAGAGAATCCAGGCCTTGCGGATACTGGGGGAGCTCCAGCCGGGAGTCATTGCAGCAGAGGCGGTCGGCCAGCACTACGAGGGTCTTCGCGTGGTCACGAAGGCTGGTGGCTTCGGCAACAAGGACGCCCTGCTGCAGGTAGCCCGGCATTTCGCAGGAGGACAAGGGTGATGGGAACCTACAGGCCGTTGCTTGCCGTCACAATGGGGGACCCGACAGGTGCGGGACCCGAGATTGTGGTCAAGGCACTGGCGATGCCCGAGATACGGGACATGTGCCGTGGACTCGTCATTGGCGATGCGGCAGCAATGCAGGCTGCAGCCGAGATTGTGAACATTCCCATGGAGATCAACACCGTCGCGTCGCCGGATGAGATGCAGAATGGCAAACGCATACTCAACGTGCTTGACCTCAAGAACGTGGACATGGCAACACTCGTACGCGGCCGCGTCGACGCAAGGGCGGGCAAAGCCGCGTATGAGGCAATTGAGAAGGGGACTCTTCTCACAATCGAGAGGAAGACCGATGCCATAGTCACAGCACCGCTCAACAAGGACGCTCTGAACCAGGCCGGCTACCACTTCCCCGGCCACACGCAGATACTCGCCCACTTGTGCGGCGTGGAGGACGCAGTGATGATGCTCACCGCCGATGCCCTTCGCATCGTGCACGTGTCGACTCACGTTGCACTGCGTGATGCTTGCGACCAGGTCACAAAGGAACGCGTTCTGCGCGTAATGCAACTCGGAGAGGCCGCGGTGCGCATGATGGGCATCGCTGAGCCCCGGATCGTCGTCCCGGGCCTCAACCCCCACTCCGGTGAGGGAGGACTGTTCGGGGACGAAGAAGCGAAAGCTATCATTCCGGCAATCGAGGAGGCGCAGTCCCTCGGCATAAACGTCAGAGGCCCATTGCCACCTGACACCGCCTTCCTCCGCGCCTACCGCGGAGAATTCGACCTCGTCATCGCCATGTACCACGACCAGGGACACATTCCGATAAAGATGGTCGGGTTCGAGAAAGGCGTCAACACCACGCTGGGGCTCCCCATCATACGGACTTCGGTTGATCACGGGACGGTGTTCGGCAAGGCTGGCAAGGGTACAGCTGACCCGACCAGCATGGTGGAGGCCATCAAGCTAGCCTCGGTTATGTGTCGAACGTTGAAGCAGGCGGGCTAGTCGCCCGGCCGTCCGGCCTCATGGCGAGCCAGAAAGATGGCTCTACGACGAAGGTGCGCCAGTGCGCGCATCGCACGCTCCGGGCTCGAGAACACGAGGCACGTACCCGTATTCTCAATCCTCATTCTGACGTCCTCGAAATGGGGCCCGTAGATGAAGTAGACGAGCGGCTTCTCGGGATAGTCCCGCGCCATCTGACGTGCCAGCTCCGCAATGTCGTCGCCAAGCTCCGGGTTGAACGCCCCCATTACGCCCATGGCGGCATCGACTCCCTCGTCCTCCATTACAAGGCGCATCGCGGCCAGTTCCATTTCATCGCGCGGACGCCCCATGATGGACACGCCGGGAAAGTAGTCAACAGGGTTCCCAACGGCGAACCATTCAGGAGATAACGCCTGCAATCCCGCCATGGTGGTGTCGGTGAACTCGACCAGCTCCATGCCGAACTTGTCACACGCGTCGGCCGCGATGATGCCGAATCCCCCCGTCGGCGTCACGACGCCAACACCGTTTCCCTGCGGAGCTGAAAGCGTCAGAAACGCACGCAGCGTATCCGACAGTTCCTCAATATCGTCCACTCGGACGGCGCCTGCCTCACGAAGGGCCACATCCCAGATTTCATCTTTGCCGGCAAGCGCTCCGGTGTGAGATTGAACAGCCTGAGCGGAACGCTCCGTCCTACCGGTCTTTAGCGCCACCACCGGTTTTCGAAGTGCGACTCTCCGCACCACCTCAAGAAACCGCTTCGCGTCCGGCATACCCTCGACATGAAGTGCGACAACGCGAGTCGCTTCGTCTTGCTCGAAGTACTCGAGGCAGTCGACGATATCCACGTCGCACGCGTCTCCAACGTCGATGGCCTTGCCAACAAGCCTTATGTCGTTCAGGCCAACGAAGGTCCCACCAGTCTGAGAGATGGTGCCAACGCCGTTCTCATCCATCGGGATGCGGATATACGACGAGCTGAACTTCAGCCGTGCGTTCGCGGTCCCGAACGTGTTCGGTCCAAGGATACGTGTGCCCGTCCCACGGACAAGTTCAAGCAGCTCCCGCTGCAGGCGCTTGCCCTCTTCGTCATCCGCATCGGCGAATCCCTGTGTGATTATGATAATGGCCTTGATGCCGTTCGCGACACAGTCCGCGACAGCCCCGGCAACAATCTTCCGCGGCAAGCTGATGAGCGCCAGGTCCACGACCTCCGGCAGGCTGGCCACAGAGGGGTATGTCTTCAGGCCGAGAATCTCAGTGGCGTTCGGATTCACGGGGTATAGACGCCCCTCGTATCCGTAGCTCAGAAGATTGTCGAGAAGGTTGAAGGCACCGGGACCAGTACGACGCGAAACGCCTATCGCGGCCACCGATTCCGGCTCCAGGAACAGTCCCATCTGTTGTCGTGGGTCAGACATGGCTCTCATTCTCCTCCAGGTAAGCCGGCAAACAGCCAACTTTACTCTGGCAGAGGACGGTACTTCAACACGCTGCAGACAGAGCTGCAACCGGGGAGGTCGGGGTCTGGTACACTTCTGCGCAATTCCCGCATAGCTCCCTGTCAACCATGCAAGGAGGTGTAGCGTGTTCGAAGACAGACTCCGCGAGCTTGACCCCGTCTTCTATCCTCGCTCAATAGCCGTTGTGGGGGCGTCATCAGATGAGAGAAAGTCCGGAGCCAAGTGGGTCATCGGTCTGAAAGCAGCCGGATACGAGGGCGCCATCTACCCGGTGAGCGCCCGTGGCGGCACTGTGGCGGGACTCGGAATCGCGCGGAGCCTCTCGTCCATCGAGAATGAGGTTGACTATGTGATAGCCTCGGTGCCCTTCAATTCCGTGTTGGACTTGATAGAGGAGTGCATCCAGAAGAGGGCACGAGTTGTCCAGTTCTTCACGGCAGGGTTCAGCGAGACAGGCTCCAGGGAAGGGAAACAGCTCGAGGAAAGGATGCTCCACCGGGCGCGCGAAGCCAAGCTCCGCGTGATAGGCCCCAACTGCATCGGGAGTTACTGTCCGGAGGCGCGTATACCGCTCGGCCCTTCCTTGCTGGGAAAGGTCGGCTCCCCGGGCACCATCGGCTTCATCTCCCAGAGCGGAGGGATCGCGGCGAAGCTGGTCGAGATTGGAATCGCTCGTCACATCGGATTCAGCAAAGGTATCAGCGTTGGAAACAGCGTCGATCTGGATGCAAGTGATTTCCTCGAGTACTTCGCCGCAGACAGCAAGACCCACGCCATCGGGCTGTACATGGAGGGGACGAGAGACGGGCAACGTCTCTTCCGCACACTTCAAGCCGTATGCCAGGTGAAGCCAACCGTCGTGTGGAAAGGTGGCCGAACCGACGCCGGTGCGGCTGCCGCGCTCTCACACACAGGCTCGCTTGCCAGTTCAGCGCCCGTGTGGAGTTCGATGCTGCGCCAGGCCGGAGCGATAGAGGCCCGCAGTATCGAAGAACTCAGCGACTGCCTGCTTCTGCTGCAGCAACTTGGCGAATTCCGGGCAGAGAAGGTCGCCGTTGTCGGCGGACTCGCCGACGGAGGCGGAGGAATCTCAGTATCGGGCAGCGATGCGTGCAACGACCACGGCCTCGCCGTCCCCGAACTGTCGCCGGGCACGAAGGAAAGCTTGAAGGCCCTGCTTGGCGAAGTGGGCAGCATCCTGAGGAACCCTGTTGACGTTAGCCCCGCCCAGTTTCGCGGACTTGACACTCTCTTCCGGGCCATACGTCTCGTCGCGGAAGAGCCCGCCATCGACCTTGTCATCATCCAGGAAGACATGGATATCATGCTGAGCTTCCTCAGCGCTCGCGAGACTGCGGACATCAATGCGTTTCTCGCCAGGCTGCGGCAGGAGTGCAAGAAGCCATTCGTGCTCGTGCTGCCTCCGGGGTCGGCGGAGACCGAGCGCATTGAGGCCCAGACCCAACTACAGCAGGCAGGCGTGCCTGCGTTCCCCACGATGGCGCGTGCCGCCCGGGCCATCGCGCTTGTCAGCCGGCGCCGCTACGGCAGATAGCAGAACACCCCGTCTGCTTTACAATCCACCACTCGCAGGGCTATAATCGACTCCCATGCCCCTACCTGTATCCACACCTGCGTGTGCCTCACTAGCCCGTGTCCTTCAGGCCACAGATACTCCCGCGCACCCGGCCCATGTCGTCGGGGGATTCATTCGCGATAGCATTCTGGGGAGACCCTGCCACGACCTTGACATAGCGGTCGAGGGTGAGCCGTTCGCGGTGGCAAAGGAACTGTCACGAGTGCTGCACGGCACCTACGTGCCACTCGACGAGGAGCACTGCGTCGCACGGGTGGTACTGCCCGCAGATCAGACCACAGACCCGCAGGACACGTCGACCATCATCGACTTCGTCGGGTACGAGCATGATATCCGCAACGACCTCTCCAGAAGAGACTTCACCATCAACGCGATCGCCGTCCCAGCAGCGAGAGTCGCCGCGCAGCTGACGAGCCCGGCGGGAGCATCCCCGGAAATTGCGGCGGACGCAATAGACCCCTACGGGGGGCTCCATGACCTGGCAACCGGCATGTTGCGTGCCTTCAATCCCGACGTGTTCGAAGCCGACCCGGGGCGCATGCTGCGAGCTGTCCGGCTTTCCCACGAACTCGCTTTCACTATGGATGCCGCGACTGAGTCGCTGATATCAGCGTCGTGCCAACGCGTCCGTGACGTGGCGGGAGAGCGCACACATGAGGAGTTGCTCAGGCTCCTGTCTCTGCCCCAGGCAGCCGACAGCATCCACTATCTTGACCGCCTGGGTCTCCTGGCGCCACTGTTTCCCGAACTGGAGGAATGCAGAGACGTGGAACAGCCCACGTGTCACTTCTGGGACGTGCTCGAACACTCCATTCAGACAGTCGCAACTTTCGAGTACGTCACGGGGGAGAGTGATTGGCGACACGGCAACGACGAGATGCCGGGCTGCATCCCCGATGACCCGGGCTGTCACATGCACCTCGAAGAGACGCTATCAGGCGGGGTATCACACGGGACGCTCGCGAAGTTGGCCTGCCTGCTGCACGACGTTGCCAAGCCGCAGACCAAGGCGCTCGACGAATCCGGGCGCGCGCGTTTCCTGGGACACGCCAGTGAAGGCGCAATAGTGGCAAGGTCAATCCTGGAGCGCCTCAGATTCAGCCAGAAGGAGATAGCCTATGTCGAGATGCTGGTCCATCATCACCTTCGTCCGGCACAGCTGTCCAACGAGGACCTTCCAACAGCCCGTGCTGTCTACAGGTTCTTCCGCGACACGAGAGGCGCCGGTCCCGGCATCCTGTATGTAGCCATGGCGGACTACCTGGCCTGCAGGGGGCCACTATTCACCATGACTGAATGGCAACGCGTCTGTGACCTGATGGGGTTTATAATTGCCGAACATCGGCGACAGGAAGCGGTCGTCGCTCCGTCCAAGCTCATCGACGGGCATGAACTCATGCGCTTGCTCGATCTCAGGCCCGGTCCCGCAGTCGGGAAACTGCTGGAGGCGATACGGGAGGCCCAGGCCGCCGGACTCGTCTGTTCGAGGGAGGAAGCGCTTCAACTGGCCAAGATGACTCTCGAGAGGGAACATCGCACTGTGAGGACTGCAAAGTGAGAAGAAGAGATATCGTGCTCCTGGCATTCATTGTGGTTGTGCTAGGCCTGTCGCTGGTGTCTATAGTCCCGGTCAACTCCAAGCTTCTCGGGCCGGGGGGGCTGACACTCGGACTGGACCTGCGCGGAGGCAGCCAGCTCTTATATGAGGCTGACTTGACCAAGAAGGACCCTTCGGTGTCCGACGAGCAGGCAATGGCGTCGGCGATTGAGAAGATTCAGCGGAGAATCGACGAGTTCGGGGCAGCGGAGCCGACAATCCAGAAACAGGGCACCGATCGCATACTCGTTCAGCTCCCAGGGGTGAAGGACATCAACCGGGCAATCAGTCTCATTGGAGACACCGGATTGCTCTACTTCCGGGAGTTGGAGGTTGACTCGAGCGGCAACCCTGTGCTGGATAGCGAAGGCAACTACGCGTTCCAAGAGGAGGCGGCAACGGCCGAGGGCACGGACGGCAACGAGCGCGAGCTTACCGGCCAGTACCTCAAGAGTGCGGGGCAGGACTTCGACCAGTACGGCGCCCCCATTGTCGTTTTCGAATGGAATAGCGAGGGAGCTCATCTCTTCGAACAGATAACGAGACGGAACATCGAGATGCCCCTCGCAATCGCGCTGGACAACTTGATTATCTCGGCCCCCGTAGTCAACACCGTAATCACCGGCCGGGGCCAGATTGAGGGGCATTTCACAATCGACGAGGCCACCGACCTCGTGAACAAACTCAACTCGGGCGCACTTGACCTGCCCATGGAGATAATCGACCAGAGAGACGTGGACGCGACGCTGGGCGCCGACTCGGTGCGCAAGAGCCTGCTTGCGGCAGGCGTCGGGCTCCTGATGCTTCTGATACTGATGATTGCCTACTACAGGGTTCCCGGCATCGTGGCCTGCGTCAGTTTGGGGATATACGGCGCCATGCTGCTGGCCATATTCAACGCCTTCTCCGCCCAGCTCACGCTGACTCTGCCCGGCATCGCTGCCTTCATTCTCTCCCTGGGAATGGCCGTCGACGCAAATGTCCTCATATTTGAGCGCGTCAAAGAGGAACTGCGAGCCGGCCGGGCACTGGCTGCAGCGGTGGAGATTGGCTTTGACCGTGCCTGGTCGGCCATCAGGGACAGCAACATCACAACCTTCATAGCATGCATAATCCTTTTCTGGCTCGGTGGCACATTCGGCGCATTCATGGTACGGGGCTTCGCCCTGACCCTGTCCATAGGCGTGGCCGTGAGCATGTTCACCGCCATCGTCATGACAAGGACATTCTTGAGAGTCCTCGTGTCGACCAAGATGGTCACCAACCTGCGAGCATATGGAGTGAAGTCATGATTGATTTCGTGGGAAAGAGACACTGGTTCTTTCTTGGTTCCGCTATTGCGGTCCTCGTGGCGGTGGTGGCTCTCGTCACATTTGGTCTGCGTCCCGGAATCGACTTCACCGGCGGGACCTCCATGACACTGCATTTCCAGCCTCAGGTTGACCAGTCGGCATTCAGACAGACCGTCTCGGATTTCGGCCATGCGGAGGCGATGATTCAGGGCAGCGATGATGACTACCTCCTCCGTCTCAAACAGTTGACGCCGCAGGAACGAGAAGACCTGATGACGAAGCTGGAGTCGGACCTTGGAAGCTCGGTCACAGTCCTGGACTACAGCACAGTCTCTCCGTCAGTAGCTACCGAGACCGCACAAAAGGCGGGGTTGGCCATTCTCATGGCGTCAGCAGCCATGTTGCTCTACATAGCGTGGGCATTTCGACGCATGCCCAGTCCATTCAAGTGGGGGGCCTGCGCAATCGTGGCGCTCATCCACAACGTCGTCATCGTGGCAGGGTTTTTCGCTCTGCTTGGCAAGTTCAGGGGAGTGGAAGTGGATGCACTGTTCATCACGGGCCTGTTGACCATCGTCGGCTACACCATCAACAACACCGTTGTTGTATTCGACCGGATACGCGAGAACCGGGCCAAAGGCATCAGCCCTGACCTTGGCATAACGGTCAACTGCAGCCTGGTGGAGACGCTCGTGCGCACGGTCAACACATCCCTCACAACGTTGTGCGTCATACTGGCCCTGCTTCTCTTCGGCGGCGCCACCATCCACTACTTCATTCTCGTCCTGTTCCTGGGGCTGCTGGTGGGAACATACAGTTCGATGTTTATCGCAGGGCCACTCTTGGTCACGTGGGAGAAGCGCGAGTGGAGTCTGGTACTCGCACGGCTACGCTCCGCGCGACAGCCCTCGTGACACGGGAGAGGCGGCGCCTTCAAGCGGACCCGCAACTCCTGTTGGGAGATGCGCGCAATCTGTCATCCTGCCGCGCAAGTGCTTCGGGATAGAGCTCTTCGGCATCACACCACTGGTTCCCGTGCGGTTCTCCCCACATGTCGGCAGTCCACCGCCATGATACAGCCCCACCCTGTCAGCCACATCAGCCTAGTGTGTGGTCTTCTACTCCATCCAGTCGGGTCCTCCACCGGCGCCCTGCAGTTGTAGCCCTGTGCCGCCAATTGGACGGACGACTGCGCGTGCTTGACGTATGCCAATAGCGTGTCTATCATACAAGTATACGTGCGGTTCGCGAGCCCCCTGACTCCCCACAATCGCACACCATAAGGGAGGTGAGACTTTGAAAGGACGACGATTTGTTTTGATGAT
>CAZQML010000014.1:0-8729 GCA_964594245.1 uncultured Dehalococcoidales bacterium
CCGAAGTCGTCGACGATGACCGGATAGAACACCGTGAAGGTGTTGCGTACGGCGTAGCCAACGAGCGTCATCGTGAAGCCGGTGGCCAGCACAATCCAACCGTATGAGACGCGGGGGAAGCTCATGACACGTGGTTCCCCCGGAGACAGCCAGAGCGGAACGCGACTCTGAGGCGAGGCGTAGCAGCCCCACGCTTGAGTGTCAAGCGAGCGACGCAGTCGGCGCGTGGAGCCGTTGAGTCAGACAGTGACGGCTCCCTTTCGCGGTCGAAGGTGCCACATGAGGACGGCTGAGGCGACGAGAAACGCCTCGACGACTATGAGTGTGCTCTGGTAGCTGCCGCTGATGTCGTGAAGGAAACCTCCGAGCCAGGGTCCGAGAGCGCCGCCGAGGGAGCCGGCCAGAATCATTGTGCCCTGTATGGCGCCGTAGTGCCTGCCGTGGAAGCGGTCGGCGACGGCTGCGAAGCAGGTCGGAGGCGCGATGCCCATCCCGAATCCGGAGGCAATTGCGAACACCACAGGGAGAAGCATGCCCGCTTCCCGGTCTGTCACGAGGAGCATCATCAGTACCGCGGCGGTGGCGAGCAGAGTGCCGGGCGCGAACACCTGCGCTCTGCCGACATGGTCTGACAGCCCGCTGGACAGGTTCCCGGCAGCGAAGGAGACACCATAGACGCCGAAGATGGTCGCGGCGACCATCGGTCCGTATCCCATGTCCTGAAGAAGGTATACCTGGTGGGCGATAAGGATTTGCTGTGCGATGCCCATGTTGCAGAACGAGATGAGGAGGAAGACCCGGAAGGTGTTCGTTCGGAGCGCTGTCCGCAGCGTCCAGTCGCGCGCACTCGCACCTGGCTGGTCCGGCCGCAGCGTGGGTTCGGGCCTGTCGCCGCCCGCCGGCTTGTCGTCGGCAGGTGCGTACTGGTCGGGGCTGCGCCGCATGAACCCGAGAGAGAGCGGCAGGATCATCAGCACGGCGACTGCACCGATGATGCCGTATGAAAGCCTCCAACCGTGCTGTGAAATGAGGGACTGGAACAGGGGCGCGGATACGAGGCTTATCCCGAATCCGGCTCCCAGGAGGCCGAACACGAATGCCTTCCTGTGCGGGAACCAGTGAGTAATGATGGCGCTGAGAGGCGTAAAGCCTATGAGACTGAGTCCGATTGCGACCACTACCCCGTACAGGATGTAGAAGTGCCAGGCCTGCGTGGCAAGCCCGCAGAGTGCGATGCTGCCACCGACTATCAGACCTCCGATGGCAATAACGAACTTCGGGTTGAACTTGTCTATGAGGCCTCCGGCCACCGGAGCCACAATCCCGTAGCTCAGCATCGTAAGTGAGTACATGATTGCCGTGTTGCCCCGGGCCCACCCGAAGTCCTCGACGATGACCGGATAGAACACCGTGAAGGTGTTACGCACAGCGTAGCCCAGGAGCATGATGGCGAAGCCGACAGCGAGGACAACCCAGCCGTAGTAAATGCGGGGGAATCTCATGGTGCGTGGTTCTCCTGGAGACAACTGAATCCGAACCCGGCTCTGAAGCCTAGCGTATGACTGCCCTGCTCGAGTGTCAAACGAGAGACGCGGTCGGCGCGTGAAGTGGTGCGGTCAGGCATGGACGTCTCCCCGTCCCGGTCGGATGAGCCACATGAGCAGGGCTCCGGTCAGAAGGAAGCAGACGACTATCGCGAGCGCACTCTGGTAGCTGCCGCTCACATCATGCAGTACGCCGCCGACCCACGGTCCGATGGCCCCTCCGACCGAGCACGCCAGGATGACGGTCCCCTGTATGGAGCCGTAGTGTCTTCCGTGGAAGCGGTCGGCGACGGCGGCGAAGCATGTCGGCGGTGTGATGCCAAGGCCGAACCCGGCGCAAATGGCGAACACGATGGGGATGACGACGCCTGCATTGTCTCGAGAGAGCAGGAGCAGCACGACGGCGGCCGCGCTGAGGAGGCAGCCTCCTATGAAAATGTGTGTCCTACCGACACGGTCCGAGAGGAAACTGAGAACGTTGCCCGCTGCGAGAGAGACGCCGAATACACTGAACACCGTTGCCGCCACCATGGGCGTGTGCCCCATGTCCTGAAGGAAGTAGACCTCATGGGCGATGATCATCTGCTGCGCCACGCCCATGTTGCAGAACGAGATTATCAGGAAGATGCGAAACGTGTTGGTCCTGAGCGCATCGCGGACTGTCCACTGCCTGTCAACCTGCGGTGCATGGGGTTGCGCGCCGCCGATCACGGGAGTGGCAAGCAGGTCGACAATCGGTGCGGCAAGGCTTCCGTGCGCAGGGTTTCTCTTCACGAACAGAAGGACGAGCGGCACTATGATGGCCACTGTGGCGGAGCCGATGATGACGTATGCCATCTGCCAGCCAAAGCGGGAGATAAGGTACTGGAAGACCGGCGCCGAGACAAGACTCGCGCCGAAGCCGGCCCCAAGGAGGCCGAAGACGAAGCCTCTTCTCTGGGGGAACCAGTTCGTGATGATGGTGCTCAACGGTGTCATGCCGATGAGACTGAGGCCGACCGCGACCATCACGCCGTACAGGAGATAGAAATGCCAGGTCTCAGTTGCGAAGCTGCACAGAGCGAGGCCTGAGCCAACGACAAGGCCACCTGCCCCGAGAATGAACTTCGGATTGAAGCGGTCAATCAGCCCGCCCGCCACGGGGGCGATTAACCCGTAGCACAGCAACGTCAGCGAGAACATCACAGCCGTGATGCCCCTCGTCCAGCCGAAGTCCTGGACGATGACCGGATAGAAGACGGTGAAGCTGTTGCGTGCGGCGTAGCCCAGGAGCATGACGGTGAAGCCGACAGCGAGGACAACCCACCCGTAGTAGACGCGGTGAGATCTCATGGCATGTGGTTTTGCTGGAGACGACTGGATGGGGACCCGGCTCTGAAGCCCGGCGTATGGATGCCTCGCTCGAGTGTCAAGGCCGAGGCGTAGTCGACGCGTGAAGACGTCAAGTCAGGCATGGACGTCTCCATGTCCCGGTCGGATGAGCCACATGAACAGAACTCCGGTCAGAAAGAAGCAGACCACCACGACGAGCGCACTCTGGTAGTTGCCGCTCATGTCGTGCAGGACGCCGCCGATCCACGGTCCGATGGCCCCTCCGAGCGAGGCCGACATCACAACGGTTCCCTGTATGGAGCCGTAGTGCCTTCCGTGGAAGCGGTCGGCGACAGCGGCGTAGCATGTCATCGGTGCGACGCCCATTCCGAAGCCGGTGCAAATCGCGAACACGATGGGGATGACGACGCTCGGGTTGTTCTGCGACATCATGAGCAGCACGACGCCGGCCGACGCCAGGATACTGCCGCCCATGAAGATGTACGTCCTCCCGAAGCGGTCAGAGAGGAAACTGGAGACGGTGCCCGCTGCGAAGAACACGCCGAAGACGCTGAACACCGTCGCGGCCGCCATGGGCGTGTACCCCAGGTCCTGAAGGAAGTAGACCTCATGGGCGAGAATTATCTGAGGCGCCAGACCCATGTTGCAGAACGAGATAGTCAGGAAGAACCGATACGTGTTTGTCCTGAGCGCCTTCTGGACCGTCCACTGTGTGTCAACTTGTGGTGCACGGGGTTCCGCACGGTCAGTCACGGAGGTGTCAGTCGGGCCAACTGTGAGGGTGCCGAGGCTCTCGTACGCGGGATTTCTTCTGATGAACAGAAGGACCAGCGGGATTATTGTGGCCAGGGCAGCAATACCGATGATAACGTAGGCCGTCCTCCAGCCGAAGCCGGAGATGAGATATTGGAAGACCGGCGCCGAGACAAGACTCACGCCGAAACCGGCCCCAAGGAGGCCGAAGACGAAGCCTCTCCTCTGGGGGAACCAGTTCGTGATGATGGTACTCAACGGCGTGATGCCGATGAGACTGAGGCCGACCGCGACCATGACGCCGTACAGGAGATAGAAGTGCCACGTCTCAGTTGCGAAGCTGCAGAGGGCGATGCCTGAGCCGACTATGAGACCGCCTGCCGCGAGTGTGAACTTTGGATTGAAGCGGTCGACCAGCCCACCCGCCGCAGGGGCGACGAGCCCGTAGCACAGCAACGTCAGCGAGTACATGATGGCCGTGATGCTCCGCGTCCAGCCGAAGTCGTGGACGATGACGGGGTAGAAGACGGTGAAGGTGTTGCGCATGGCGTAGCCCAGGAGCATGACGGTGAAGCCGACGGCGAGGACAACCCACCCGTGGTAGATGTGGGGGCGGTTCATGCTGTGCCTTCCTGCGCTGGCGCTGCTGCCCTGATGGCCCGGGGTACCGGTCGGAGCTTGCGGGGCGCCGCCAGCGCGACGAGGACTGCGTCGGCGACAAGTGCCGATATCACGACAATAATGGCTGTGAAGTAGGTTCCTGTGATGTCATGAAGGTATCCGGCGAACCACGGGCTGAACGCGCCGCCAAGCGAGAATCCGAGGGTCATCACTCCTTGTATGGCGCCGTAGTGCCTGCCCTGGAAGAGGTCGGCCACGGTCGCGAAGAAGGTAGTGATGGCTGCTCCCAATCCGAGGCCGCCGACGAGCATGCACCCGAATGCGAGCCAGAGCTGAGAGGGGTCATGTATGAGTAAGAGGAGCGCTGCATTGGCTGCGGCCACAAGACAGCCGGGAATCAGGACCTTCTCGCGCCCGACCCTATCTGAAAGGTACGCGAACAGGTAGCCGATTGTGCAGCCGATTCCGAAGAAGCTGAAGGCGGTGGCAGCCGACTGGGGCGCGAAGCCCATGTCTCTGAAGAAGTACACACTGTGTGCGATGAGTATCTGCTGGGCAAGGCCCATGAGACAGAAGTCGGTGGCGAGGAGAAGCCAGAACTGGCGTGCGCGCAACGCCTTCTTCAGCGTCCAGTCTATCTGCATCCAGGCTGTCTGGATGGGGGGCGATGAACCGTGTGACGGGACTGGAGAATCACCCGTAGCCGACGTGCCGTCGGGGACTGTCCCCTTCTCTTCAGGGCTCCGCCTCAGCACGAGTACCGCCAGCGGGACGACTATTACGATGGCGGCGAGGCCGATTATCACATAGGCCTGCTGTCGCCCCAGGCCCGAGATGAGTGACTGCGCGAGAGGTGAGGCAAGCAGACTTATGCCGAAGCCGGTGTTGAAGATGCCGAATGCCAGAGCCCGGTTTCGAACGAACCACTTGGCGATGATGGCGCTCAGCGGGGTGACGCCGGTCATGCTCAAGCCGATAGCCCCGGCGGCGCCATACAGAAGATAGAACTGCCATTGCTGTGTCGCCAGGCTACAGAGGGCCACTGCGCTGCCCATTATGCACGCGCCCAGCGAGAACACCAGCCGCGGATTGAAGCGGTCGACCAGTCCGCCGGCAAACGGCGCGGCAAGACCATATACGAGGATGTTGATGGAGAACATGAGCGCCGTGTTGCCACGCTCCCAGCCGAAATCCTCGACCAGGACGGGGTAGAAGACCGAGAAGGTGTTCCTGAGCGCGTAGCCGACCGCCATGATGATGAGGGCGGCAACAACAATGGTCCAGCCGTAGAAGAAACGAGGGCGCTTCGTCAATAGAGTCTCGATTGTCCGCCACAGGGGTTGCACTGGTGCGCCGGCAGTGTGCCGTGCCTTGCCCCTGTTCCACCCTGTCAGGGAACGCGCGTCTTGAGGAGTATAACAGGCCGTTCGCAGAAGGGTAAAGACGCTCGACAAGGCACGCCAACGCGTGGGGCGCTACCTGAGCACTTCGTGTATCACTCCCGGACTGGTGAACGCGAGCAGCAGGCGGATACGCGAAGGGGGCAGTCGGAGGATTTCCGATAGCGCGTCCCCGTAGAGCAGGAGCTGCCGGCCATAGGGCTGGACGAGTGTCCGCAGAGCGTCTCGTGACTCGATGGCGTCGGTCTTGAAGTCGTAGATGGTCGCCCTCACCGGCTGTCCTGCCGTATCGCGCTCTACTGCCACCCTGTCGAAGCTTCCGGTCAGCCAGCGTTCGCCCACGACGACGTCGAACCGCCATTCGGTGCGCACCTCCACGTTGGCTGCGGGCTTGTGCAGCAGGTTGCGGACTGCGTCCAGTCCGAGGGCCTTTCTGAAGTGTTGCAGCGCCATCTCCCTTGTGTGATCATCGAACTCCGACCTGGACGCCCATTCCTCCTCTATAGCTCCGGCATCAGCCTCGTCAAGCCATGTCACTCTGCTGAACAGCTCGTGGACGGCGCTTCCCATGTCCAGTCCGAGCCTACGGTCGGGGGAGAAAAGGGCGGAGGCGCTTGACTCGAAGCGGTCGTTGTCCGAGGGTCTGATGGCAACCAGCCGCCGCCGCTGCGAGGGTCTATCCAGGAAGGACTGGTCGAGCGCGCGACCGGGTGGAGTCTCCTCAAGGGGTCGCGACACCGGACACGAGGCGTACCAGAGAGCATCACCGTGGGATGACAGACAGCAGACGGGCGAGCCGTCAATATGCAAGATGTCTCCTTCGGTCGGCTTCTCTTCCCCGGTCAGTTGCAGCTTGAGAAACGCCGGCTGGTGAAAGACGTGGGAGTCCTTGCCCTGATAGGACGTGATTACGTAGAGACCGCGCTTGGCCCGTGTCATGGCGACGTAGAGCAGGCAGAGGGATTCGAAGGACGCGCGGGCATTGGCGTCTGCCAGCGCCGTGGCTAGAGTCGAGTCACCCTCGGCAACGCCGTGCGTTGGGTTTGTGAGCAACCACCGTGGTAGTGAGCCCTCGTCACGCCCGAGCAGCACTGGGACTTCGCGTGCCTTCTCCATGGCCCTGTCGTCCAGTTCGGGCAGGATAACTACATCGAACCCGAGGCCTTTCGATTGGTGGATGGTCATCACCCGCACGGCGTCGTCAGCAGCAAGCTCGTGCAGCTCGTACTTGTCGATGAAGGCAAGGAATCCGTCGCAGTCTCTCGAGCCGGTCGAGTCGAACTCGCCCGCAGCCGTGAGAAGTTGGCGCAGCCTCGTTCTGCCGAACGCGTCAAGGCCGCCTGCAGCGTCCAACACGCCGCCCCATAGGGAGAGCAGGCCGCGTAGCCCGTCCTCGTGGATGATTCTCAGCAGCTCCGGTGCGAGTGTATCTCGCGTCGCGTGTCGTTCCCGGAGCGCCTGTCCAAGTGGACTCATCTGGACATGCCGCCAGGCGAACGTGTCTCCGGGGTGGGCCGCGTATTTCAGCAGCGAGAGCATCAGCGAGACAACAGGATTGTCCTCTATCGCGGCGCGGCCCTCATGGACGACGGGCAGACCAGGACAGGCGGACCTGAGGTAGTCCACTATGGCCTTTCCATCCTTGTTGGAGCGCACGAGCACAGCGACTGACAGACGTCGTGACAGGGGCTCGATATCACGGAGCAGACCTGCGACGATGCGATAGCGGTCTTCCGGCGCAGGCTTGTACGCTCCTCCGTCGCAGGGCGGCTCCAGCAGTGTGGCAATACCGCTGAGTAGCGCGGGGCCTTGCGCCGACCTGTGGGGCTGCCAGAAACGTTTCCACCGCTCGATGGCGATTGGCGGCAGCCTGTTGTCCGGAAGAGCAGCGAAGACCCGGTTCACCATCTCAATGATCGGGGGACATGAGCGCTGTGACTCGACAAGCTCCCGCGTCTGTATGGCCTCGCCATAGCGGTCCAGTAGCATTCCGAACAGTTGAGGGTTTCCACCGCGCCAGCCATAGATGGCCTGCTTCACATCGCCGACGTAGAAGAAGCTCCTCTGCCCTGTGTCATCCTGGAGTATCTCATCGGCGAGGTTGCTGAGCACGTCCCACTGCAGGTCGCTCGTGTCCTGAAACTCGTCCAGCAGCCAGTGGTCGAGCCGGGCATCGAGACGATAGTCGATGTAGAGTCGTCCACCCTCGCCGGCCATCCTGCTGATACGGGAGCCACCACTTCTCTTGTTTGCACCCGAGAGAAGGAATTGCGCGTCCTCGAATGTGAGCGTGCCGCTTGCTCGAATCAGCCTCTCATACTCGGTGTTGTAGCGGTCCAGGAGGGTGTAGGCGCCCTCCGTCCTGTGGCCGGCGCTCACAAGGTGGGCTCGTACGACGTTCCCAACGAGAGCGAGAACGCATTCGGCTGCCTCATTGTCCAGGGCCGTTTCGTTCCTGTCCGTCATGATGGTGGCGTGCCCGTCACGCAACTCGTCGGCGGCTTCGAGAAGCCGTGGGAAAAGGTACTTCAGCGGGTCAGACCAGGCTGAGCGGGCCGTGTAGCCGCTCGCGGCGGCGGCGAAGGCGCGGAATCTCTCGAGGACCTTTTCGCGCGCACCGCTTTCCGTCAGGAGGCGTTCAAGCTTGTCGGCCGCAGTCCTTGCGTCCTTTGCTTGAGAGAGCCACCTGGACCCATCCGGCCAGATGGCCGTCTCCGCGCCCCAGGCGTCGCGGTCCGGAAGCAGGCGGTAGTACGTGTGGTAGGCCGAGATAAGAGCCGTGAGGCTTTCCTGTATCTTCTTCTCCGACCGGCCGAAAGACGCCTGCGCGAATGCCTGCAGCAGCGCTTCGGAGGAATCCCCTGGGCCGGCGTCTGCCAGGTACAGTGATGAGAGGACTCGTTCTTGCACCTTTAATGCGTCGGCGCCGCCCGACTCCATGAGTGAGATGCCCGGCGGGATTCCCAACTCAAACGGGAAGCTGCGCAGTATTCCCACGGTGAAGCTGTCGAGCGTCCCGATGTGAAGCCGATGCAGCCCGTGGACGAGCTTCTTCAGCATCAGTACGAACGCCTCCTGC
>CAZQML010000015.1:0-4500 GCA_964594245.1 uncultured Dehalococcoidales bacterium
ACGGGCATGCGCAGGCTTGACGTGGACCCAACCCGGGTGGAGATGGGTTGGGTAATAGACTTCTGCGCGCAGAGCCTCCGCAACATCGTCATCGGCATGGGCGGACGCATGGACGGCTACCAGATGCAGTCCAAGTTCAACATCGCGGTCGGCTCTGAACTCATGGCGATGCTCTCGATTGCAAGAGACCTGAAGGACCTGAGAGAGCGGATGAACAACATCACCGTTGCCTACGACAAGAAGGGCGACCCGGTGACGACCGGCGACCTCGAGGTTGCCGGAGCAATGACGGCATGGATGAGAAACACCATCAATCCGACCCTCTGCTCCACTGTTGAGTACCAGCCCTGCATGGTCCACGCAGGCCCGTTCGCGAACATCGCGGTTGGCCAGTCCTCCATCATCGGCGACAGGATAGGTCTCAAGTTGTTCGACTACCATATTACGGAGAGCGGCTTCGCCGCCGATATCGGATTCGAGAAATTCTGGAACGTGAAGTGTCGCTACAGCGGCCTCAAGCCACACGTGTCGGTCCTGACCACGTCCGTGCGCGCACTCAAGATGCACGGCGGCGGACCGGCGGTCGTCCCCGGCAGGCCGCTGCCCGACGAGTACAGGAAGGAGAACATCGGCCTCGTCGAGCGAGGGCTCCCCAACCTGATACACCACCTCCACACCATCAAGCTATCGGGGATCCGACCTGTCGTGTGCATCAACTGCTTTGCCACCGACACCGACGAAGAAATCAAGGTGATACGCAAGGCAGTCGAGGCTGTCGGGGCGCGCTGCGCCGCCGCGACCCACTGGGCAAACGGCGGTGAAGGTGCGTTGGAGCTCGCCGATGCGGTCATCGAGGCGGCCGAGGAAGAGACGCCGTTCGGCTTCCTCTACATGATGGACATGAAACTCAGGGACAGGGTTGAGAGGATAGCGCGCACCGTCTACGGCGCCACCGCCGTCTCATGGACTCCTGAAGCTGAGGCGAAGGCCAAGGCGTTCGAAGCCGACCCCAAGTACGATGACTATGCGACGATGATGGTGAAGACTCACCTCAGCCTCACGCATGACCCGGCACTCAAAGGGGTGCCGAAGGGCTGGGTCTTGCCCATCAGGGATGTGCTCGTGTACTCGGGCGCCAAGTTCCTCTGCCCTGTTGCCGGCACTATCAGTCTCATGCCTGGCACCAGCTCGAATCCGGCATTCAGGCGTGTTGACATAGATACGGCGACGGGCAAGGTACACGGGCTGTTCTAGTTCGCTCCGGCTGCTCTCGGTATTCCAACTGTCGAGAGTCCGTCGCCGAGAGACAGGACAGGGGTAGCACAGACCTCGTTTTGAGGAGGATGCAGCCATGAAGCTCAGCGAAGTGCAGAAGATATCGGTGGTCGGCGCGGGGATAATGGGTCACGGCATCGCCCAGACGATGGCCACCGGGGGATATGACGTCTGCCTCAACGACATCAGCGCCGAGGTTCTCCAGAGGGCACTCGAGCGAGTCCGCGCCAACTTGCGTATCTTCGCCGACAACGGGTTCATCACCTCCCGGGACGCAGAGCGCGCCCTGGCGCGCATCAGCCCCGAACCAGACTTCCAGAAGGCGGTGAAGGGCGCGGACATCGTCATCGAAGCCGTCAAGGAAGACATCGAGGTCAAGCGAGAAGTCTTCAACAGGCTGGGCGCGGTGTGCAAGCCCACCACAGTCCTGGCAAGCAACAGTTCGTCGCTGCTCATAAGTGACTTCGCCTCGGACACTCCGGGGCAGGACAGAGTGGTCCTCACTCACTGGTTCAATCCTCCACACATCGTACCCACGGTGGAGATTATTCGCGGCAAATTCACGTCCGACGAGACGGTCGACCTGATGTACGACCTGCTCAAGAAGGTGAAGAAGCTGCCTGCCCGCATCAACAAGGAGATTCCGGGCTACCTGCTGAACCGCATTCAGTTCGCCATGCTACGAGAAGTCTGGTATCTGTGGCGGGAGGGCATCGCAAGCGCCGAGGACATCGACCTCGCGGTCAAGGGTAGCCTCGGGTTCCGCCTTGCAAGCATCGGGCCCCTGATAACCAGCGACCTTGGAGGGCAAGACACCTTCTGCGCGGTCGCCAGGTATCTCCTGCCTCTTCTCGACGATTCGCATGCCCCACCCGACGCCTATGTCTCGATGGTCGAGTCCGGACAGCTCGGACTCAAGACGGGCAAGGGATTCTTCGACTACAGCAACGAGGAATGGGAGGCGATAATTGAGAAGAGAGACAAGGAGTTCCTGCAACGATTGAAGACGCTCTACTGGTGAGCAACAGGATACGAGACGACTCAAGGAGGACCGACAACATGAACGTGCTCATAACCGGCGGAACCGGTTTCATCGGCTCGCTCCTGGCACGCCAACTCGTGCAGAAGGGAGACAACGTCACGGTTTTCGACGTGGCGCCGGACATCGCGAGGATGGAGGACATCTCGAGTGACATCACGGTGGTCCGTGGGAACCTTGCCTACGCGTCCGAGGTGTACAACGCGGTAAGAGACAACCACATCGAACGCATCGTCCATCTAGGCTCGATGCTGGGCATGCCCTCGAACGCCAATCCCTGGGCTTCCTTCCAGGTCAATGTCGTCGGAACCGTGAACGTGCTGGAGGCAGCCCGGCTCTTCGGTATCGAGCAGGTAGTCTTCTCCAGCACCATCGCCACGTACGCACTCGGATGCGGGTCTACGGCCACAGACGAGACTATTCAACGCCCGATCAACATGTACGGGAGCGGCAAGCTCTACTGCGAGTCTCTCGGGCGATTCTACCGCACGCGATTCGGGCTGGACTTCCGTTCGGTCCGCTACCCCGCTGTCATCGGCCCCGGGGCAAAGGTCAAGCACGTGGCACAGTACTGCGCGTGGATGGTCGAGTACCCGCTCCTGGGCAAGCCTTTCGAGTGCTTCGTCACCGAGGACACGAAGTACCCCACAATGTACTTCAAAGACGCGGCGAACTGCATCGAAGCCATCGCAGATGCACCGCGTGAGGCCATCAGGACCATCAACTACAACGTGGCGGGAATCACGCCCACGACCTCTGCAAAGGATATCGAGCAGGTCGTGCGCAGGCACGTCCCCGACGCGAGAATCACCTATGTTCCCGAACCCATCATGATGGAGTACTACAAGACCTTCCACATAGAAACGTTAGACGACAGCCGGGCACGAGAGGAATGGGGCTGGTGCCCGGCCTTCCCTGACATGGACGCAGTGCTTCTCGATTTCAAAGCAGAGCTGACCCAGCACCCACAGTGGTACGGGGTCCGCTGACCCATGCCAGGCCCAAAGGCCAATTATCTACATGAATGGAGAGTGAGATGCCCGAAAAGAGAATAGTGAACGCGGCCGTGACAGGCGGCATACATACGCCCACAATGAGCCCCTATCTGCCAGTGACGCCGAAGCAGATTGCAGATGATGCAATCCAGGCACACGAAGCCGGAGCGGCGGTTGTCCATATCCACGCACGTGACCCGCAGACGGGAAAGCCGTGCGCCGACATGGCCGTCTACGCAGAGATATTTGAGCGCATCCGCAGCGCCTGCAACGTGGTCATCTGCGCAACCACCGGCGGTGGTCTTGGGATGCCGGTGGCCGAGCGAGTCAAGGTCGTCCCCACTCACAAGCCCGAGCTGGCATCCTTCAACGCCGGCTCGGTCAACTTCGGCCTGTTTGACATCCCTGACCGCATGCAGGTCAAGGAGTGGAAGCACGATTGGGAGAAGCCATACCTCTATGGCACAAGGGATGTCATCTACACCAACACCTTCGCCTCGATGGAGGATTTCGCTCAGGCGTTCACGGACAGCGGCACGAAACCCGAGGTCGAGATATTTGACAGCGGCATGATAAACAACCTCGCCTACCTCGTCAGCAAAGGCCTCATACGGAAACCCGTCTACCTCCAATTCGTCATGGGAATCCTCGGAGGTATTCCCGCCGGCATAGAGAACCTCATGTTCCTTGCGCAGACAGCGGAGCGGGCTTTCGGCAAGGAGATGCAATGGTCGGTCTGCGCTGCGGGCAGACACCAGATGCCCATGTGCACGGCAGGGCTGCTAATGGGTAGCCACGTGAGGGTCGGCCTCGAGGACAGTCTCTTCCTCGAACGTGGTGTGCAGGCGAAGTCCAGCGCCGAGCAGGTGGAGAAAATCGTCCGCATCATGCGCGAGTTGAACTTCGAACCCGCAACATCGGCCGAGGCCCGTGAGATTCTCGGCCTACCCGCGCGATGATGGTGCGCGCCTGTTCAGCGCGCGATTGCTTCTTCGTGAAGCCTTCTGTTGCCATGGCGAGGACATAGCTGCTGAGATAGTGCGAGGGGGAGGCAGAATGGAACTGGAAGACGTTCGCCACATCGCGGTGGTTGGTGCGGGAATCATGGGCCACGGCATCGCACAGACGTTTGCCATGAACGGCTACTCCGTCAGCGTCACCGACGTGGACCAGTGTGCTCTCGATACCGTG
>CAZQML010000016.1:0-6761 GCA_964594245.1 uncultured Dehalococcoidales bacterium
GCAAGGGACTCTCTGCCCGAGGAACTCGAAGGGTTCGTGGGCAGGGTGAGGGCTGTCGCGAGGCAACCGCTCTGCGTCGGCTTCGGGATATCAACGGCAGAGCAGGCAGGCCGCGTGGCGCGGGTAGCCGATGGGGTCATAGTCGGCAGCCAGCTTATCAAGCTTATGGAGGCTGATGCGTCGCTGGCGCGCGTGGCGGAGTTCGCGGCTGAGCTGAGACGTGCCCTCGACAGGGAAGAGGGCGTGCAAGCGTCTTCAGGCTCGTCCATTTAGAGGCCGGGCGTCGGGGGCCTTGCTTTGCGAAGCTCCAGCGTGTAGCCGCCCTTAGCGGTGAGCAGCACGTAGTAGACGCCCAGGCCGATGAGCACGTTCATGCTGAGGTGCGGCCCGATGAATGCGAGCGCGATGGTCAGCAGCAGGTAGGCGGTGCCGACAAGCAGGGCCGTACGCATGCGGCGCACGACGCTTGCAGGCGTGTCGCCTCCGAAGAGAAGACCACTTCCCACCGCGTGCCGCCAGGTGAGCGCCAGCAGGAGCTGGATGACCAGCAGGTTGCCCTCGTAGAAAAGCACCGCTGTCTTTGTCATCGCGTATTTGCTTACGAGCGCGGTCGAGAACGGCGTGAGCGCCACAAAGATCAGCAGCAAAGCGTTGAGCCAGATGAGGCCGCCGCTCGAGCGCGTCACATAGTGGAACTCGAAGTGGTGCAGCACCCAGAACATCAGCAGCACAAGGAAGCTGAGTGCGTAGGCGTAGAAAGCCGGGGACATGTCCAGCAAGGCGTGCAGGAGGGCTGCCTCGGAAGGCTGCTGGATGAACTGCGGTACGACGAGCTGGAGCACCAGGAGTGTCATGGCGACCGCGAAGACGCCATCACCGAGCTGCTCAACCCGACGTAGCGCCAGGTGCTGCTTCTCGACCGCATGTCGGGAAGCCGGCTCCAGCTCCTCCCACGGCGCTCGCATGGGGCGCACGATAGCATTGCTGGCTGGCCTTCGCAAGAGAGCCGAAGCGTGTAATAGCTTCCACCGGCCGCGCCCGGACGGCCATCTCCGGGGATAGTGGACTGTTTCCGGGATGGCTTTGTCCCCGAGGCGTGGTCTTTTTCGTAGCCGGGTTGTGAGAACTGCGCACCCTGCACGGCCGGCGGCGAGATGGATGCTCAGCCGGAGGGACTGCGTCAGTAGTCCGAGACAATGCGATGCGCAGGAAGCCGGAGCGGTCCTGCGTGCCGCAGCTAGCCGGTGTGGACCTGGGCGTTCCCTGACGCGGAGCTGTTGAGGAACCTGTCAATATCCTCGCGGAGGAAGCGCCTGTCTCCGCGTGTGCCGAGGCGGTAGGCCGGGAGCAATCCCCGAGACTCCCACCGCCGCACCGTGTTCGGGTGGACGCCGAGGTACCTGGCTGCTTCGGTAGTGGTCAGCATGCGTGAACGCTTCGGCATTTCTTCGGAACCCCCTTAACCCATGCCCGAGGGTGCGACTTTAGGGAAGAGCCATCGTGTTGTCTATCACCAGAACGTACTGCAGAGCGTGGGGTCAAGGTTCTGCCATGCGCTTTGAGCGACGACTGCGTGGCTCGCGTACCTTCGTGCGGCGAAGCTGAGCACCTCCACGGCCCTGGTTCCGTGGGTGTCCTGGCTCGTGCGGACGGCTACGCCCCTCGCGGAACGTCCCATGACCATCTTCGTGCTCATGTGGTGGGTGTGGTGAGGTCTGGTCAGTTGCCTCCCCTGTTGCCGCGAGGCACGCTTCTTTCCGTAGAACCGCCGAGGGGCCGCCCAAGACGAAAAAAATAAGAATATGCGGGCAAGGGGTCACGGGCGGCCTCCCTGGCGGAAGAAGGAGGCATGGACATGAAGAAGAAAACACTTCTCGCGCTCTCATTCGCCCTGGTGCTGGCTCTCTCTGTTCCCATGATGGCTGCAGCAGACGAGGAGCCTTCCGTTGGTGACCTGCTGGCCGGCAAGGACACGCTTGTCGGCAGCGTTCAGGTGTCGAACGATGGCTGGAATCTCTACGTGCAGTACGTGGTCGATGCTGAGGGCTGGGCGATGACGGAGGCGCACCTGGCAGTTGCCCCGTCGCTGGGGGACATCCCGCAGACGAAGAAGGGCAACCCGAAGCCGGGCAAGTTCCCCTACTGTGAGGAGTTCGAGGAACCCGTGACTGAGTGGGAGGTCACTATCCCACTTGGCGACCTCGAGGCCGGCGATGAGCTGTTCATTGCAGCCCACGCCGCGCTGATTGGCCCGGAAGACGAGGATGAAAGCGCCTGGGCCTTCGGCGAAGGCTTCCCGTGGAAGAACTGGGCCACTTACTTCGTGTACGACGTCGCGGAGCCGTTCACGCTTGAGGCATCCGGCGGAGCCATCGCCGGGCCGGCCGTTGACCCACTGGATGAGACCAATCCCTGCATACTCCTCTCTGCCCCCGCGGCGACCGCTGAAGACCCCGAGGTTGTCCTGGGAGCCGAGGCGCGCATCGTCATGCCCCTGCCGCCCGGTACGACATTGGGCGACATCGAGGCCATCTCCTGGATGGAGTACCTGAAGACTGGATACCCGCCGCACGTTGACGTGATCATCCAGATAGGCGGAAGTGAGGACGCGCTCGCGTTTGAGTACGCGTACAACGATGTTACGCTCCACTACCCCGAGGGCTGGCCGAGCTACAACGTGCTTACGGACGCCTGGTATGCGACTTTCAGCGACGATGGCGAAGGCCCTGTGGAGGTTGGAGGCAGTGCACTTGGCTGGCTGGCGTCCGGTCCTCCCGGACCTCCGACCGAGTCCAACTTCGCGATGCTGAGCGAGTGGCAGTCCGCCACAGGTGTCACGTATGGCGCAGTGACTGTGAATGGCGACACGCTTGTCCTGCGAATCGAGATTGAGGTAGACAACTGGTTGGGTGGGGCCGAGGCGTTTGTCGATGACATGGCAGTCGAACTGGCTGCATAGAAACCTCCCTTTGCGCTGAGGCCTTCGGGCCGATGGGGGGAGTCCTTGCTGCGGGGCTCCCCCTGCGCATGTCGCAGAGGGCGCGGCCGCAGAGCTGCGCACGGACTTCAGCAGGTCCTGCAGCTTGCTGATGACGAGCCTCGGCTGGTCGATGTGGATGTAGTAACCGCGCTTCTGCGCCGATTGCTGCGATTTCGAACGATGCCACGACTTCCCCTTCTTTGCCTGCCCCTGCAACGGTGGCACTGTGGGAAGCACTCGTCCCGTGTGCTGCATCGCGAGGCGGGTCTATCCAATACGCCAGATTCGGTTTTGACGCTCAAGTACACGGGGACATATACTGAAAGTAAGTGCATTGGAGTGTGACTGAACGGACTAAGGCGACCCATGTGGTTGCGAAACATAGTGTTAATAAGCAGTGGGGAGGGCCGGCACGTCGGAGAGGAGGACGAATGAAGTCATTGAAGGAGCTCATCGAGGGCGGCCAGTACGAGCTTGCAGCCTACCGACTGGTCTATGGCGCGGTCAGGGCGCAGGTGCGGACTCCGCCGCTGAGGACGTCGACGCTCTCGCCTCCAGACATCGTGCGACGGCGCGCGAAGATGGCTCCTGAGGAGGCGGAGGGCGATGGCCAGGCGTAAGGCGAAGGACAGGGACAAGACTGCTGACAAGGCGGGCTTCTACTCCCGCGCGCTGGGCGAGGCGGAGCAGCTCCAGATGCAGGAGGCCTCTCAGGTCGAGGGCATCGACGACGAGATAGCGCTTCTGCGCATCAGGCTGCGCGAGCTGGCGGAGCAGTCGCCCGAACGCATTGACCTGCAGATGGATCTGGCGAATGCCATCGCCCGCCTCGTGAAGACCCGCTACCAGATATCCAGTCAGCAGAAGAAGTCGCTCAGGGCCGCTGTCGCGAAGGTGCTTGAAGAGGTAGCGGTCCCTCTCGGGATAGGCATCGGCGTGGGCGTCGGAGGCAAGCTCGCCGACTGACGCCGGGGACGCCTGTCACGCGAGCGCGATGGCCTCTATCTCGACGAGGGCGTTCTTCGCCAGGCGCGATACCTCAACACACGCTCGTGCCGGCGGTGTCTCTCCGAAGTACTCACCGTAGACCTCGTTCATCTTGGCGAAGTCATCCATGTTCGTGATGAAGACGGAGCACTTCACGACCCGGCCGAGGCCTGTTCCTGCTGCCTCAAGGAGAGACTTCACGTTCTCCATGCACTGCCGTGTCTGTGCTGCCGTGCCCTCGGGCATGGCTCCTGCCTTATCCAATGGTAGCTGTCCTGACACGAACACGAGCCCCGCGGCCCTTATGGCCGGGGAGAATGGGGCGACAGGCTTTGGCGCACCGGGTACCGAGATTGCCTCAAGTTCCATTGTCTTCTCCTTCGTCTTTCCGGTTCGGTTTGAGTCGTAGATGTGGTCACTGTAGCATGGCGGGAGTGGCCGGACAATGGATGCTCGCAGGGGGCTCCACGACGTGACAGCTTCAGGAAGTGACGAATAGCCGGGGAAGGGAAAGCAGGTCCGGTTGTGCCGAGGAACACTCAGCTCTAAACGGGTGTGTGAGAGCCTGTAGCAGAAAGCAGGGCCTGGTGCCGGTATCGGGTCCCCCAGCGGGGATACTGGAGGCGACACCAGAGCCCTCCTGCAACTGAACGTACCAGCGCGGCGTGGGTCTGTCAACGGATTGCGACGAGTGGTCGCAGGAAGTCTCCGCGTTTTCTCCCGTCTCGATTCCGCCCGGGTTGACAGGCTCTCGCCGCCGGGGTTGCTGGTCACGAGGATGATGGGGGATTGGATGGCCAATAAGACCTTCTGGCACAGGATGATGAATCAGAATGGCGTCTATGAGCGTCGACTTGCACGGCCCTGCATTGAACCACCCGAAGGCTGGTGGGTCGTCGGCGAGTCATCGGTACCACGGGTGGGGTGTGTGGCAGTTAGGCCGCACCCCGCGCGTTGTCCTATGATGACGTGCCGCGCATCCGTTCTATGTAGACGATGGCGACGATGAGCGTTCCAAGCACCACAACAATGCAGACGATGCCTCCCGTGCCCAGGTTATCCTCGGCTGCTGTGGGCATAGTTCCCATGACAAGGCGTGGCGCAAGTACGTTCACGTAGCCGACCGCTCCGTCAACTGCCACCTGATACTGGCCCGGCACTGAGCGGACGAAGTAGAAGACCGCCAACTTGCATGCACCTGGCGACACGCCGACCGCCTGGCTCTGCTCCGCATGGCCGTTCACGTAGAACACGGCCGAGTAAGTCTTGCCGGCGCTGCCATTGTTGCAGGCGTTGCTGCTGACCTGGACGACCTGGCCCGGCAGCGCCTGCGGGGCTGAGACGAACAGGTTGCCGCTGTACATCGCAGCACTGCCGCCACCCGTGCCGCGAGGCCGCTTGCCAAGCGCGCCCATCTCTCCCAACTCGTTGTCGGCGCCGTTCTCTCCGTTGCCGTTTCCGTCGTCTCCATTCTCGCCGTCGCCGTCCTCCTTCTCACGGAAGCACACGTCTGCCGTGTCAGTAGTGAGCGGCGAATCCGTTATGGCCAACGCGGTGGATGCAAGGAGCGGCAGTGTCAGGAGGACTAGCAGAAGCGGAGCTAGAAACCTGGTGATAACGCGCTGGATGTGCATTCCCATCACCTCCTCTGTACTCGAAGCGCACGAGTACCGTACCTTAGCCCTACGGATTGGACGTGTCAATGCTCCGGCGGGCGTCTTATTCGTCTTCGCGCTCGATGTTCGAGGCGTCGATGCTCACAATTGTCGGCTCGCTGCTGGTCTTCCCCTCCTCGCGCTGTGCGAAGCATTCTGTCCTACATGTCATCGGGTACGCCGGGAGTGACATCGGTGCAAAGGTTCCGGCGCGCGAGATATCGGCGGCGCAACGAGAATATGAGTATGATGGCCACGGTCATCGTGATGACGGTGTTCATGTACGAGATGCCTGTCTGGGCCTCCCACGGGTACGGCAGGTTGTTGAGCCAGTGGAAGACGAACATCAGCGGAATGCTGCCACCCGAGCCGTTGTAGATGACGGTCATCGTGACACTGAGCGCGATTGACCCGGCGAAGAAGCGCACAAGCGCCGGCAGAACCTCACCTGCCATAGAGCCGGTCATCACCGTCCCCAGAAAGAATGCAGGGACATGCCAGAGCGACCAGATGGCGCCGAGAAGGAGTGAGGCCACGAGGCCGTTGAATCGGCGCTGGAGTAGCGGCAGGGCGAAGCCTCGCCACCCGAACTCCTCGAACGGGCCCTCGCTCGCCACCAGGAGTGCCGCGACGAGGAAGGCGCCGAGAGAGACTGTCGGCGTCACGATTCCCGGCTGTCCGGATGCCCCGGTCAGGGCAGATGCGAGAAGCTTCAGCAAGGGGAGGCCTGCTAGAACGGCGAAGTACCAGTACCACGCGAACCTGACGTGCAGCAGGCGTCGCAGGTATGCCCGTAGCCCGACGGAGCCACTTGTGACGGCGAGCACCGTGAACGCGGAGATAGCGGGCGACCAGATGAAGAGGTAGGAGAGCGGCGTGGACCTCTCAAACGAGACCTCGAAGGCACCCGTTGTGGCTGAAACGAGCAGCAGGATCCCGGGCACACCCCACGAGATGACGAATGTCAGCAGGAAGAAGGCGATGAGCCGGTGTCTCTTCACAGTCTCGATAGTAGCCCTATCGTGCTGTGGCGTAAAGTGGGCCGCCGCCGGGGCTGATTCTAGATGAGAGAGTAGATGATGCCGGCCGCCAGCGAAAGCACGCTGATGACGATGAGGTAGATAGCGAGAGGTCTGCCA
>CAZQML010000017.1:0-18347 GCA_964594245.1 uncultured Dehalococcoidales bacterium
AGCGCAACCGACTTGTAATCGGTAGGTTAGTGGGTTCGAATCCCCTCTCGGGCTTCGGTGGAATTCCCGCGTACGCTTGTGATAAACTAGGGCACTCGGGAGGGGTGCCGGAGTGGTTAATCGGAGCAGTCTGTAAAATTGCCGCCCGCTGGGCTACGCAGGTTCGAATCCTGCCCCCTCCACCATGACAGGCGGCACCGGCCCACATAGCTCAGTCGGTAGAGCACGTTCTTGGTAAGAACGGGGTCATCAGTTCGAATCTGATTGTGGGCTTTCTCAGGTAGTTAAGGAGGTTATCGGCAAATGGCAAAGCAAACGTATGAGCGGTCCAAAGAGCACCTGAATGTCGGCACGATAGGTCATGTGGACCACGGAAAGACTACGCTGACGGCCGCTATGACGCTCGTTCTCTCTAAGACGGGGACAGGCTACAATCAGTACCGCGCGTTTGACTCCATCGACAACGCTCCTGAAGAGAAGGCCCGCGGCGTCACAATCGCGATTGCGCATCTTGAGTACGAGACGGCGAAACGCCATTACTGCCACGTGGACTGCCCGGGACATGCTGACTACATCAAGAACATGATTACCGGCGCTGCCCAGATGGACGGTGCGATACTCGTGGTGGCGGCGGACGATGGCCCTATGCCCCAGACGCGCGAGCACATCCTCCTGGCTCACCAGGTGGAAGTGCCCGCCATGATGGTGGCTCTGAACAAGGTTGACGCGATGGATGACCCGGAGCTTCTCGAGCTTGTTGAAGTCGAGGTCCGTGAGCTTATGACGCTGAATGGATTTCCAGGCGACGAGTTGCCGGTCGTCCAGGTAAGCGCGCTCAAGGCGCTCGAATGCGGCTGCGGCAGCCGCGAGTGCAAGTGGTGCGGGCAAGTGTGGAAGATCCTCGATGCCATGGACTCTTACATCCCTTCGCCTGTCAGGGACAAGGACAAGGCGTTCATGATGCCCATCGAAGATGTCTTCAGCATCAAGGGCCGTGGCACCGTCGCAACCGGGAGAGTGGAACGCGGTACGCTGAAAGCGGGAGAGGAAGTCGAGATTGTCGGCCTCAGAGACACGCGCAAGTCAGTTGCCATCAGCATGGAGATGTTTCACAAGACCCTCACGAGCACCGAGGCGGGAGATGCGGTCGGCGTGCTTCTTCGCGGCGTGGACCGAGATGAGATTGAGCGCGGCCAGGTGATGGCCAAGCCGGGCACCGCCACCCCCCATACCGAGGCGCAGGCCGAAATCTACATCCTGAAACGGGACGAAGGTGGCAGACACACCCCGTTCTTCACCGGATACAGGCCGCAGTTCTTCATCCACACGACGGACGTGACGGGGGAGATTATCCTCCCTGACGGAGTTGAGATGGCCATGCCGGGTGACAGCCTTACGAGCATGACGATCCGCACTATGGTGCCGGTGGTCATGGAGGAAGGTCTGCGGTTCGCCGTTAGAGAAGGTGGTCGTACTGTCGGGGCCGGGGTTATCACCAAGGTACTCAAGTAGATATGGCTAAGAAGGGCGAGCAGCGTATCGTGATACACCTGGCGTGCACGCAGTGCCAGGAACGTACATATACGAGCGCAAAGAACAAGAAGAACGACTCACAGCGGCTTGAACTGAGCAAGTTCTGCCCCCGCTGCCGCGCTCACACCACGCATCGAGAGACGAAGTAGAGATGTCACCCAAAGACAAGAAGCACAAGTCTCCCAAGCGCGCTGAGAGTCAGGCGGAAGCATCGGCGAAGGACACGACCCAGAAGCCTCCTCGTCCTGTAGCCCCGGTGGCCATTCCCCGGGGGGAGTCGAAGGGCTCCAAGGACAAGAAGCAGAAGCCCTTGAGGGCTGCTGTAGTCACGACTAAGAAGCCGTCACGGTTCAGGTTCTTCGTGGACGCGTTCCTTGAGCTGAAGAAGGCGCACTGGCCAACGCGGAAGGAGACCGTGAGGCTGAGCATCATGGTTCTCACTGTCTGTGTGGTTGTGGGCGGGTTGCTCGGCGCTCTTGACTTCGGGTTCATGAAGATGATGGGGTTACTGCTCTTTGGTGGCTAGAACGGGCATGTCCAACGGTCACTGGTATCTCCTGTATGTGTCATCCGGGCGTGAGGATCGGGCCACACGGAATCTCGAGCAGCGTGTCAAGTATATGGACGCGGGCGACAAGATTTACGAGGTCAAGGTGCCAACCACTAACGAGATTGAGATTCGGGGTGGAAAGCGGCGGGCCGTGATTCGCAAGGCATTTCCGGGATACATCATGGTCCGCATGGACCTGGACGAAGAAAGCTGGGACATCGTCCGCAACACCCCCGGTGTCGCAGGGTTCGTCAGCGCCGGGGCAAAGCCCACTCCTCTCGATGAGCAGGAGGCGGACACCATCCTCAAACGGATGGAGGATACGCCGACTGAGGTTCAGGTGGCCTTCAAGAGGGGCGATAGCGTCCGAGTGACGAGCGGTCCATTCATCGACTTCATTGGGAAGGTTGAGGAGGTCAATCCCGAGAAGGGCAAGGCGGTTGTGGCGCTCTCTCTGTTCGGCAGGGAGACCCCGGTCGAGCTGGACTTCCTCTCCGTGGAGAGACTATAAGCATGGCAAAGAAGAGAGTTACCGCAATAATCAAGCTTCAGATACAGGCGGGCAAGGCTACTCCTGCCCCCCCGATTGGCCCGGCGCTTGGACAGCACGGCGTCAACATCATGGCGTTCTGCAAGGAGTACAACGACCGGACTTCATCTCAGGAGGGGTTCATTATCCCTGCTGAGATAACCGTCTACCATGACAGGTCGTTCACCTTCATCACCAGGCAACCGCCGGCGTCCGACCTGTTGCGTCGTACGCTCGGCATCGACAAGGGGAGTGGCGTACCGCGGAGAGAGTCAGTGGGCACACTGACTCGCGAGCAACTGTACGACGTTGCACGCAGCAAGATGAAAGACCTGAACACGAAGGACATCGAGCAAGCAGCATCTATCGTCGCGGGAACAGCACGCAGCATGGGCATCGAAGTCCAGCGTGAAGAGCAGTAGAGCCGATACGTTTCAATGGAGACTCGCAGATAATGACAGTTCACGGCAAGAAATACAGGGAAGCCATTGCCCTCGTTGACCCAGAACGGACATACACGCCCCAGGAGGCAATCGAGCTCGCCAAGAAGGCATCCTACGCGGGATTCGACGAGACCGTCGAGGTCCACCTTCGCATGGGCTTGAATCCTCGTAGTGCGGACCAGCAGGTCAGAGGCGTGGCCCTCCTGCCGAACGGTCTTGGAAAACAGATTCGCGTACTCGTGTTTGCGCAGGGTGCTGCTGTCAAGACTGCCGAAGATGCGGGTGCCGACCACGTCGGCGCCGATGAGTTCGTGAAACAGATTGAGGAAGGCTGGCTCGAGTTCGATACTGCGATAGCAACGCCCGACATGATGCCGAAGGTGGCCAAGCTCGGTAAGATACTTGGCCGGCGGGGCCTCATGCCAAATCCCAAGTCCGGGACTGTTGTCCAGCCGGACGACCTTGTTCGTACCATTAGTGATGCCCGCAAGGGCCGCGCGGAGTTCCGTCTGGACAGGACGGCCATCATCCACCTTGCAATCGGCAAGCTCAGCTTCGAGAGCGAGAAGTTGCTTGAGAACCTCGGGGCAGTGATTGACGCCATCGCGAAGGCCAAGCCGGCTGGAGCTAAGGGTCAGTACATACGCAGCATCACTGTGACTTCCACCATGGGGCCGGGTCTTAAGCTGGACCTCCGGTCCGCACTGGCTCTGGCCGAATAGGCAGCAGTCTGCTACAATAACCACATTCGCCATTGACAGCAGGCGCCCCGCGAGGGCTTAATCTCTACCTGCAGAGGCGCGGGAAGTCCTGTGTCATTGGCACGGGGCTCTTTTTTTGGGGTAAGACAATGGAAAAAGAGAAGAAGGCTGAAAACATCAACAGGCTCTCGGAGCTTCTTGCCGACAATGGGTTCGTCGTAGCCACCACATTCCAGGGTGTGTCGGCACAGTCGCTTGCTCAGGTTCGCTGGGCACTCGCGGCCGCCGGGGTGGAATACCGAGTAGTCAAAAACACGCTGGTCCGCATCGCCGCCCAGCAGACAGAGCGAGAGCAGCTCATGCAGATAGTTGAGGGGGCCACCGCCCTGGGCTTCGCGGTCGATGCAGTGCAGGCCGCGAAAGCAGTCCGGCAGCAGGCCAGGGGTAGGGATGCGCTCGTCGAGATACGCGGGGGGCTCCTGGGAGACCGGGTCCTTGCAGCCTCGGAAGTCATGGCTCTTGCCGACCTTCCGCCGCGCGATGTGCTAATTGCGCAGCTGGCTGCACAGCTGCAAGCCCCTGTCAGCAGGCTTCACCGCGCTCTTTCGTGGCCTCTGCAGGGATTCCGTAACGTGCTCCAAGCTAGAGTAGAACAACTTGCCCAGTAGTCAAGGAGGTATGGATATGTCAGCCGAAGAGACCAAGGCCGCCGAGGATACGCAGGCGGAGGAGAAGAAGGCAGCAAAGCCCAAAGCCAAGAAGGAATCCAAGACTCTTGGAATCGACGAAATCATCGCAGCCGTGAAGCAGATGACGGTCATGGAGCTGTCCGAGCTGGTGAAGACGCTCGAGGATGAGTTCGGCGTCAGTGCCGCACCCGTCGCAATGGCGGCGCCTGCCGCAGCCGCTGGACCCGCCGAGGCCGTCGAGGAAGAGGAAGAGAAGATTGAGTTCACGGTAGTCCTTACGGCAATAGGCGAGAAGAAGATTGAGGTCATCAAGGCCGTGCGTGAGATTACCGAGCTTGGACTCAAGCAGGCGAAGGACCTCGTCGAGGCCGCCCCTCAGACCGTAAGGGAAAACATCTCCAAGGACGAGTCTGCAATCGTCAAGGCGAAGCTTGAGGCTGCCGGCGCCACCGTCGAAGTCAAGTAGACAACTGCTGCAAGCTTGCTTGCACGTGACGAGGCGCGCGCCGCTCACTGCGGTGCGCGCCTTTTGTCGTCCTGTGGAGGCCCTGCCGCCGCGGTGTGCTCCACGGACTTCCGTCTCGCGCGGCCGGTGCTCGAATGCCTGGGCGATGCGCGCAGACACTCTGACAGCGGCGCTTTCCTGGTCGGCAACGGTTTGTTCGACCTGCGGCATGCGGTGGTGGGTGGGCCTCGTGGCCTTCAGGAAGACGACGACCCCGGCACAAGGCAAGGCCTATTGACTTCTGGTATGCATCAAGCTATCGTCAGGCACCGGGTTTTTGGCCGCATAAGGAGGGTCTCTAGAATGGCTGGAGAAAAGACCAGTACGGGTATGGATCAGAATGTCGCGGGACTGCTCTGTTACCTTGTGGGCTGGATCACAGGACTCGTCTTCTTCCTCATTGAGAAGGAGAACCGGTTCGTGCGCTTTCACGCGATGCAGTCCATAGTCGTCTTCGGCGCTCTTACGGTGGTCAGCGTGATATTGGGAGTCATTCCGATAATCGGCTGGATTGTCAGCTGGTTGGTCGGCTTACTCGCGCTGGTCCTGTGGATTGTTCTGATGGTGAAGGCCTATCAGAACCAGATGTACAAGCTTCCCTGGGCGGGCGACTTCGCCGAGAAGCACATCTAGGCGAGGCGGCGCTGCCGCTCGGCGTGAGGCAGTGGATGTGACAATGGCTTGCTCCTCTCGGCCCCCGCGCGATGAGGTCCGCCGGGAGGATGGTGTGTGGGTATCCGTGGCAGATGGTGTCCGGTGCTTGTAACCCCGGATATGCATCTCTACGGGCCTGAATAGAAGGCGACGCCCAACAGGCCTGAGCCGGCAACCGCCTGCATTACGGGAGTGAACCGGACCTGGTAGAACTCGGCGGGCCGGAATCGCTCGCTGATGATGCTTGACAGGTCTTCGGCTTCCAGCG
This sequence comes from uncultured Dehalococcoidales bacterium, assembly GCA_964594245.1. Lineage (GTDB taxonomy): Bacteria > Chloroflexota > Dehalococcoidia > GIF9 > AB-539-J10 > SKVJ01. Next base: position 5,873 of record CAZQML010000017.1, read on the forward strand.
GCCGGTCAACATCCATTACGGCAACGTGGAACGGTTGCCTCTCGTCTGCACCAGTTTCGAGCAGCTTGATGAGTCTCGCGGTACTCTGTGACCTTGACCTGACGAGGGCAAGAGGTCGGGCTTTGCCTTGGGAGAGACCAACGATTGGCCTCACGTTGAGCAGAGAGCCTGCCCACGCGGAAAGCTTGTTGACCCGTCCCGTCCTCGCCAGGTGGTGAAGGGTATCGAAGGCGAAGATTGAGCTGACCCTCGCTATCACGGCGTCAGCGGCTTCCATCACCCCCTCAATGCCACTGCCGTCCGCAGCAGCCCGGGCGGCCGCCAGCGCTATGAAGCCCTGGGCCATGGTGGTTGTGGCTGAATCGAGCAACTCTATGCGCAGCCCGGGAAGGGCCTCCTGCGCCATGTCCGCGCCCGCCATGGCGAGGGATATGGTGGACGTGAACTGGGAGAAGGCGACAATGTGAACGATGTCCTGTGATTCACGGCCCAGTTCAACGTAGCGCCGGCAGTAGTACTCCGGGGACCAGGGGGTGGTGTCGATGTCCGCAGTCTCCTGGAGACGCCGGACTACCTCTGGCGGCAGTTCTTCTGTGTTGTCCTCGTATGTCTTTCCCCCCGCCGTCACGCGAACCGGGATGACGTGGATGCCGTACTCATCGACGACCTGCTGCGGCAGGCAGGCAACGCTATCGGTCACAACAGCTACACTGCTCATATTGTTGGCGCCTGCAAGTCCTTTCCGTCCGTGGTCCGGCCCTACACACTCGTGACAGGCCGACCTGCGTGTCCTCCTATTCTATCTCGCCGTGGGCAATCCCGGGTTCCGCCGGGCCCCCTTTGGGGCATTACGGCGGAAGGCACAAGGAGTCTGCAGCATGGGTCGTGTGTGGACGGGCCTGCGACGAGCCTTGAGCGCAGGAGATAGTCGCTACCCGTCAGACCGGCTGCGCCGGGGACGGTTGGGGGCCATCGGGCCGCGTCTTCTTCTCGAGCCATTCGGCCATGACGTCGAGTGCGAGTCCGATATTGCCTATCTGGCAGTGGTTCTGGGCCTGCTCTTCACGTGTGAAGACGCGGCCGGTCACGGATTTGGCATTGACTAGTGCCTTCACCTGCATGTCGTGCATCTTGAGAGGGATGTAGTAGTCCTCACTGCCGGTGAGAATCAGCACATCCTGCTCCACCAGTTCCGAGTGCAGGTTCCTCGCGCTTAGCCGCAGCGCAGTATCCATCGCCTCCATGGGCGTCCTACTGTCGGTCATGAACATCAGGTTGCCGATTGACCACCGATGCATCTCGTCCTTCTCCATCTTCTTGCGTGCCGCCCAGTCTGAGAACCCCCGCAGGTATTGGAAGAAGAGCCTGCCCAGTAGCTGTCCGGCCACGTTCTGGAACTGCATGTAGTCATAGACGATGGCCGAGGCGATGACTCTCTTTATTCGGGTCTCGAGTGCGGCGGCCCTGAGGCAGAAGTACCCTCCCATCGAGATGCCGAGCAACGTGACATCCTTGAGGCCGAAGTAGTCCAGCACTGCTCCGGTCGGCAACTCCCAGCGGTAGTCGAGGGGGAGCCCGTACTTGCGCCTCGCACCACCCTGTCCGGGACCCTCGAAGGCAATGACCTCGTAGCCCCGGTCCGCGAAGAATCTCATCCAGGAGTAGAACTCCTCGACAAAGGAATCGAATCCCCCGTGCATGACGATGGTGCCGCGCTTCTCGCCGCCCCCGGGTGACACCTTCATCGCGGGCAGGAACGCCCCATCGTAGGGCACGGTGAATCGCTCTATGCCTTCATCTCGAAACGCCTTGTCGAACAACTCGATGAACTTGTCGTACAGGAGGGCTTTGTCAGGGTCGTCCTGCGACGTGTAGAACTCGGCGGCGCGATAGTAGAAGGCCGCGTTCATCAGCCGGTCGTCGGCAATGGCCCTATCCGCCTGCTGCAACATCTCGGCCTTCCAGTCGGTGAATGAGTTGATGCGCTGGCTGGCCTGCTGCATGTCCTCGAATCTCGCGTAGCCAAGGGAGTACCAGCGGTTCAGCTGGAAGTTGAAGAGCTGCTTCTCGTGGAACGCGTGGTATCCGACGGGGAAGGTGAACTCGACTCTCTTCTTCTTCGTCATCGCGCCGTTCTCCGGGGGCATGGTCGTAGCCCCCACCTCACAGCATCAGCGTCATTGACTGAATACACCATGTGTCTCGGATACGCAAACCGCGACGGTCGTCTGCGTATCCGGGCAGCACGACTGGTGAAGAAGGCCGTTGCGAACGAGACTACTCGTCGTCTCCCTCCAGATACTCCGCCAGCTGGCCGAAGCTCTTCGGCATTACGGCGCCGAATGTGAGATAGGACCTTGTCGGGTATCTCACCCCGCGCTTGTGGCTCTCCTCGAGCCCCTCGGCGAGCGCATCAGCCTTGCTCACGGGCAGAGCGAAAGATGCCTCATCGTCCTGTGCTTGCGCAATAACGCGGTCGCCACCACCGGCGACGACATACTGGCACTGGTTGGTCAGTATCGTCCGAGATATCTGTTCGGAGCACGCGAAGCCTCCCGCACTTCTGGAGAGGACAGGTTCCCCTGTCACATACACTGTCGCTTGAATCAACCTGGCTATCTGGGCAGGGTTGCCGTAGACCACGATTACGTCGGGCTCGAAGGCGGCCCGCTCAATCGGTGCGGCGACAACGTGGGTGTACCGTCCTGCCTCGAGTCGGGCCATGCCCCGGGCCAGCTTGGCCGTCATTTCCTGGGTGGGCACCCAGAAGGGGATTCCGAAGGTCCCATCCAGGAACCTGGGCTTGGCCGGCAGGAGTCCCAGCGCCACGGCGCCAACAGGGCAGAGCATATCTTCCTTGCCCATTGCGATGATCATGCCGTGGCGACGAGACAGCGCGAGGCCCTGACATAGAGGCATGGTCGCCCCCAGGTCGCGTTTCGGCATCTTCGCCCTCTCGGGAATCTCGTCTGCTGAGGCAATCATCTTGATTGCCACCGGAGAAGTTGCCGGACGGACGTATGTGTCCAGAGCCTGGCTGATTCTTGTGAGTTCCACGTGTGGCGCCCTCCTCTACTGTGAGTCCTTCGGATTGTAGCAGCCGTCTTCTGGTTCCGCCATCGGGCGTGGGGAGTCGTCGGGCGTGCATCCTCTCCCGGGTCGTCCTGTGGTCTGCGCCACCGCAGGGCCCCGGAGAAATGGGGTAGGGTTACTGAATGAAGTCCGGGCCTTCGAGGAACCGGCTCATTGGGCCGGGCTGAACGTCGGCGGCAGGGCAATCCTACGTGTTGTCCCCGATGAGCGCCAGGCCAAAGGCCCCGGGGCCGAAATAGGTCCCGAGCGTAGCGCCGCAACGCGAGCGAAGAATGGCCAGATCGGGGAAGTGCTGGGAGAGGTATTCGGCGAGAGACTCCATTCCTGCCTCGTCGGTTGTGTGTCCAACAACGACGTGGGAGATGGTCCCGTGGCTTGCGATGAGTTCGCACATGCGTTGCACAGCCCTTGCGCGACCGCGCACGCGCTCGATGGGATAGGCCGCGCCATCACGAAGGCCGACAATCGGCTTCACGTGCAGCATCGACCCAAGCAACGCGGAGGCCCTGCCGATTCGGCCGCCTTTGTGGAGGTACTCAAGAGTGTCCAGTGCTCCGAATAGCAGTGTCCGGGGCGCAAGCGACCGGATGCTTCGAACGATATGCTCCAGGGACGCACCCTCCCGTGCCATCGTGGCGGCCTGCACGACAAGGAGTCCAAGACCCAGCGACACGGTCGCGCTGTCGACTAGCTCGATGCGACAGGCCGCGCCCACCTGGTCCCTGCCCACCAGCGCGGAGGTGTACGTAGCGCTGAGCTTCGGAGATATGTGTATGGAGACTATCTCATCCGTCGCCTGTGAGAGGTGTTCGTACGCGTCGGCGAATGCGCCCGCCGGAGGAGCCGACGTCCTCGGCATCGGGGAGGTGGTGGTCGTCAGTCTGTGGTAGAACTCCTCCTTCGAGATGGTCACTCCATCCTCGAAGCTCTCGTCCCCGAAGTAGACGTGGAGGGGAACGACCACAATCCCCAGCTCATCAACGACATCCCGCGGCAGGTCCGCCGTGCTGTCGGTCACAATCCTTACGGGCACAGTACAAAGTTATCACAGCGCGTTGTCTGAGTGGTTATCCGACAGGGGCTCGCGGGCTGAGTCGTGACAGGCGACACATGCGGAGCAGATGCAGGTTGCCCCTGCGCCATCGGATAATGCTGAGTTGTCGGGTCGCCAGCTTGACCCGAGATTGACTGTTACGGGTGACCCCGCGACGTGTACGTGGTTCAGCCTGTCGTGCACCGCACGGCGCATGATGATGGAAGATGAAGTTGGGCAGTTCGTAACGGGGCTCGTGGACCCCGGGATGACGCACCTTCGTGAGACAACGTACGGGCGCCCCGGAGGTCCCGGGGCGCCCGTACTGATGTTCAGAATTGGATAGAATCAGGGTCCTACTGGTATGTCACTACCAGCACCGCCGAGCCGGATTCCAGTCGGTACGAGTCGGTGTCGTAGTCTCCGTTGTTCCACTCCGTGAACTGGAGCCGCGCCTGGAAGCGACGCTCCCCATCATCGACGGCAGTCTGCACGGCCGTCACAAGGGCTGAAGATGTGAACGACCCGATTGGCCTGCTCCCGTACTTGAACAGGGTCTTGGACGGCACGCTGGTTACGAAGTCGGACGGACCAAGTTTGCCGTACTGATGTGCGTAGACCCTCAACTCGCCCAGATCCGTGAAGGGAAGTCCAATCCTCTCGCCTTTGCCGATGTCAAGGGCGACAGCCAGGATAGTGGAGCCTTCCGGAATTCCGGTGATGTCGAAGCTCAGAAATCCCTGGCGGGCATAGTTTGAGGTGTCATCCCCCGCCTGAGGTACGCTTCCGACCTTGCCGGTCTCGTCGACGTAGCCCCCTTCACCCGGGAGCGAAAGCAGAATCACAGTGTCTTGCGGTGAGGCTGCCTTGACTATGACCGTGAGCATCCTGACTACCGCCCCGGCCTTGTTTGACGCCGTGAGCTGGTAGATGGAGGTCTGCGTTGGGGCAACCACGGCCCTGCCCGTAGACAGGACATTCACCATGCTGCCGGGCGAAGTGATGGTCACCGTATCGGCATCTGAGACAGTCCACTCGAGTGTGGCCGTCTCCCCGCGGCGTATGGAGGTCGGGTTGACGGTGAACTTCTGCACCGTCGGTAGACCGGGCTGTCCCGCAACACGAAGTTGTGCGCTCGCCCACGCACTGTCTTCGCCGGAAATGGCGGTCAGCATGTAGGTGGTGTCGGCAGTCGGTGACACAGTCCGGCTGCCACTCAAAGACACATTCCCGATACCTGGCTCAATCAGCACACGTGAGGCGCCCGATACGCTCCACTTCAGGGTAGCGGTCTCGCCGGACGCGATTGAGGTGGGACTGACCTGGAATGTTCCAATGGCGATCTTCGCCACGGTTGTTGCGCCCGCCACTATCTTGACCGTCGTGATATCTTCCTCCGACCATGTTCCCTTGTCGTCTCTCACGCGGAAGTAGATTGTGTGCGTGCCTGCGGACAACTCTGCCGTCTCGAATTCCTCCTCGGAATTGAGCTGGCCGTCAATGCTCGAGCGCCATTGGTAAGTTGTTATTCGTCCGTCCGGGTCATCGCCGTGTCCCTTGAACCACACAGACTCCCCGACTGAGGCCTCCGACGGCTTCATCGCATCGATGTAGGCGATAGGAGCCTGGTTGTAGATGGATGAACAGCCGGGTATCAGGGCCACAAGAAGTAGTAGACCAACCACGAATGCAAGTTTCTTCTTCATCGTTTCTCCTTCATTCTTCCGGCCGCATGACCGGATTAACCGTATTGTTTTCCGAGAGTTCCGTGCCGCCCTGGTTCACTCATTTTGAGTTCCCACTGGAGTCCTCCCCTGGTGTTGTTGTGTCCAGGCATTGCTCATGCCATTCTGTGTCGACCTGTCCATATCCATCTGTCACAAGTGTGGGGCCATCTCGTCAAAGGCAGGTTGAAGGCAGGTATAGAACTGGTTAAAACCGGCGCAGGAAATGCTGCTATCGGGTATCATCTTCTTGCTGCAGCGACAGGATGAACGCATGACGCAGGTACTGATAATCGAGGACGAGCCCGATATCGCCGACTTTCTGAGCCGGGGACTGGCGCTACAGGGGTATCAGGTCCGAGCTGCGAATGCCGGACGGAAGGGTCTGGAGCTTGCACGCGCGACGCAACCTGATGTCGTCATCCTTGACTTGATACTGCCTGACATGGACGGCATCGACGTATGCCGTGAGCTACGGTCGGAAAGCGACGTAGCCGTCATCATGTTGACCGCCCGTACTCTGGTTGGCGACCGAGTGCGAGGACTGGAAGCCGGCGCTGATGACTACCTTCCTAAGCCGTTCGCATTCGATGAATTGCTCGCACGCGTTCGAGCGGTACTGCGTCGACGCTCTTCAGCCAGCGAGGGGGAACTGCGCGTGGCAGACCTTCTGGTAGATACGAGAGGTCGACGCGTGCAGCGCGGCAACCGGCACATCGAGCTCACCGCCAAGGAGTTCAGTCTTCTTTCTCTTCTTGCCCGGCATGCCGGCAGGCCGCTGCGGCGGGAGTTCATCCTGCAGCAGGTGTGGGGTTACGATTTCGAAGGAGAGACGGACCCGGTCAAGGTGTATATCAATTTCCTGCGCCGCAAGCTGAATGCGGGCGGTGCACCGGACCTGATACGTACAGTGCGGGACTACGGCTACGCGCTCCAGGGAGAGCCACGTGAATCCTAGTCTGCGCAGTCGCATCTTCCTCTGGTATGCGTTCACGGTGCCAGTGCTCATACTCGCGCTGGGCTTCCTGGCACAGCAAGTGATGGTCGAAGGTCTGAGCGATGCCGTCGACGAGCGGCTGATGCAGCGTAGTGCAACCGTGGGCGCGGCGATTCTCGCCGGCGGGGCAAGCGACACAGCGGAGTATGAAGAGCTACTGGAGTGGCTTACCGAGCAGCGGTTGCCGTACGTGCCTGCCTTCGTGCGCATCGCAAACCCCGACCTTGAAGCAGTGGCGCAGTTCGGTGAGATACCCGAGCCGCTGCTCTCCATAGTCGAGGAGCAACTCCTGCTGCCACAGACGGCCGGAGGCCATTTCGAGACAATAGCCGTCAGGGGGCATGAAGCTCTCAGGGTATACACCGTTTCCGTGCAGTCGGACGAGACCGGCGAGACAGTGGCGCTGGTGCAGACAGGAGACAGTCTTGCCCAGGTGGACCTCGCGCGTGACCGGCTGTGGAGGTACGCGCTGCTTCTCGGAGCCGGCGGAAGCTTGCTCGCACTGATTGTGGGATGGTTGGTCCTGCTTCGGGGCTTCCGTCCGCTGGACGCCATCGTCTCCCGCGTTAAGGAGATACGCAGCATGGACCTCACCGAGCGCCTTCCGGATGAGCGCCGCCCCGCTGAGATTCAACAGCTCGCGGACGGCCTGAATGACATGCTGCAGCGGTTGCAGGAGGCGTTTGAGGCGCGGGAAACGTTTGTCGCCGGCGTTTCGCATGACCTGCGCACGCCGCTGACAGTTTTGCAGGGTCAGGTGGATGTGATGCTCATGGATCCCGCGACGTCCGGAGGGACCAGGAGCAGTCTGGAGCGGATGGCGCGAGAGATACGTCGCCTCGCCAGATTGACCAACAACCTGCTCCTCAACGCGCAACTTGAACACGACCGTCTTGCGATGGAGGCGCCGGTGAATCTCGGTGAGTTGATTGACGAGGTGTCCCGTGATGCGAAAGTTCTGGGGCCCCATCTGGACGTTCAGTTGGAGACACTGGGCGACCTGACCGTATTCGGCGAGCATGACCTGCTCAAGCAGATGCTGCTGAACTTGGTGGACAACGCCTGCAAGTTCACCCCCGGAGGCGGCAGCGTTTCGATCGATGCGCACGAAGAAGGAGATTCGGCTGTCATCTCGGTCTCGGACACAGGCGGAGGCATCCGGCAGGAGGATCTGCCCCACGTCACCGAGGCCTTCTACAGGGCCGGGAACGACCGGGAATCACACCGCGGCGTGGGACTTGGCCTGGCTATCGTGCGGCAGGTTGTCGACCTGCATAAGGGCCAACTGAGTATCGTGAGTAGCGAAGGAGCCGGCACCACTGTCACAGTACGGCTTCCTCTCGCCTGAATTCCGTGGCGAATTCGTTCTACGTGACCCGCTGCGTCTGCCGGGACCATGTCGGGTGCAAGCCCTTCTTCCAGGGGGCCTGATTCCCCCTGTTTCCGTGCTCGCTGGCTGCCCGACGGCAGTCTCTAGATGCGCCGCAGACCATTGACAACCACTGCACAAGAAGGGGCACAATACTGGGGATGCGATATATCGTGTACCGATGTATGTTCCCTTGATTGTCTGGAAGGAAAGCGAATGAAGCGGAAAGTGGCAATCGTAGCGGACGCATCGGCGGCCGTGCCTCCCCAACTCATCACAAGCTACGGTATCGGGATAGTGCCACTCCATGTCATCGTCGATGGTGAGGACCATCTTGAGACTGAGATGGATATGGACGCGTTCTATAGGAGATTGGGACAGAGGGGCGAAGTCCCCACGACCTCTCCGCCGTCGGTGGGTGAGGTGCTGAAAGCATACGAACGGGCGGCCTCTATCGCTGGGTCGATTGTCTCGATTCATCTGACAGCGGTCTTCAGCGCAACGTGTGAGGTCGCCGCTGAGGCGGCGAAGCAGGCGGTTGCGGAGCATCCGGGCCTGGACATTCGCGTAGTCGACTCCCGCACCGTCGAGGCTGGAGAAGGGCTCATCGTTATTGAAGCGGCTTCGCTTGCAGCTGGCGGAGCGGATATCGACGAGGTGGTGCAGAGGGTGCATGACGTGCGGAAGAGACTCTGCTCGCTCTATGCGTTTGAGACACTCTTCTATCGTGACAAAGGGGGACGCATCTACAAGGCCAAGCCGTGGGCCATGGCCGAGGAACGCTCCGGGCCGGGTTTCAAGAACCTCATACAGGTCGATGAGTCCACCGGGGGGACGGTGAGCCAGGCCGGTCGGGCCGAAACGAAGCGGGAGCTTCTGAAGAGTGCGGTGGAGATGGCGAACGCCCGCCTGGGCGATGACAGGCTGCGCGGGTCAATTGTCCACGCCAATGCCCGCGATGATGCTGACCACTTGAAGAGGATGCTGGAAGACAACCTGCAATGCGATACGCTCTTCGTCTCGGAGGGACTGGCCGCTACGGCGGCGCAGAATGGTGGAGGCTTCATCTCGTTCGCCTTCTACCCTGTGTAACGTGGGGGTGATTGTAAGGGTCTGGTGCCCGGCCCGGCATGCTCCGACGGTGATGGTCAATCTGCGGTTTCGGGCCCGCGCGTGGCTGTCTGCGCACATGGGATGGTACTCATGCGACTCTTGAGATAGGCATGAGAGAACCTGTACGGTTATGGATCTGGGAGAAGCGACCGATTGCCCTACGGCCGGCCACGGGTGTGGAGTAGCGCAGTCGGCTTCCGGGTCGACGAAGATATGGAGAGGAGCCCTGCGATGAGTTTTCAAGACCTGATTGGAGAACTGAACACGAGAAAAGAGAAGGCCCGCGCCCAGGGTGGACCGGAGAAGGTCCAGCGGCAACATGACCGCGGCAGACTGACGGCGCGGGAGCGTCTCGACAAGTTGCTGGACCCGGGTTCTTTCCTCGAGTTCGGCCTGCTCGCGCATTCAGAATGGCCGGGGATGGCGGAGAGGACGCCCGCCGATGGCTTGATTATGGGGTACGGCGCAATCGGTGGCAGAAGGGTGGCAATCTCTGCAAATGATTTCACGGTCATGGCCTCCACGAACGCGAAGATCAACTTGCGGAAACTGACCCAGTTCAAGACGCAGGTCGTCAAACTGGGAATCCCCTACATCCACCTGGGAGAGGCCGGCGGGGCGCGGATGCCCGATTGCCAGGGGTCCGCGAACATGTTTGAACTCAGTGGTGGCGGCACGGATACGCTCACGGGGGAGTTCGCTCACTTCCGCGAGCAGCCGTACCTCTTTGGCGCCATGGGTGAATGCTACGGTGTGGCCGATTTTCAGGCCTGTGTGGCTGACTTCGTCGTGCAGGTCAAAGGAAGCGCCATAGCAGTGTCAGGTCCGCGGGCGCTGGGCAGGGCCATCGGGCAGACATACACAGGGGAGGAGATGGGTGGTTGGGAGGTCCATGCCAAAAAGACGGGGATGACCGACCAGGTGGCGGAGGACGAGAACCACTGCTTCGACATCCTGAAGAAGTACCTGGACTACATGCCCGACAACTGCAATCAGCTTCCTCCTATTCGTCCCGTGCCGGAAGGTTCGGAGGAAAGGATGACGAGAATCCTCGACTTTCTTCCGGAGAAGAACACGAAGGTCTACGACATGCACAAGATTGTCGAGTGCATTGTCGACGGCGGTGAATACATGGAGTTGAAGCCCGCCTTCGGCGCGATGCTCATCACCTGTCTCGCCAGGATAGATGGACGGGTGGTCGGCATCCATGCCAGCAATCCGCTTGTGAACGTAGGCGCCACCGACACCGACGCACTGGAGAAATCCCAGAGCTTCATGTGCCTGTGCGATTCCTACAACATCCCCCTCATCTTCATGAACGACACGCCCGGCCACATGACGGGCAGGGAAGCTGAGCTCAAGCGAGTCGGCTCCCGCGTGACGAACCAGATCCAGTGTCTGCTACAGGTGACCGTGCCGAAAATCACCATCAACATCCGCAAGAACTACGGACAGGCGATGATCAACACGTGCAGCCTTGGAACAGGGCATGATTTCCTCGTCGCGTGGCCGACCGCGGAGATCGGCTTCATGGACCCGGCAATCGCGGCCGATGTGGTCTATGGCAATCTGCCCGAGGATGAGCGGCGCGAGATGGTTGAGAAGATGATGGCCGACACCTCACCGTATCCTGCGGCCGGGTCATACTGGCTACAGGACGTCATCAATCCGTACGATACGCGCAAGTATCTCATCAGCATACTCGACATAATCAGGGACTCTGAAACAAGGGGCATGAGCAAGCATCTTCTGGCGAACTGGCCGAAGAAGTTCTAGGCTACACGGGCAGGTGGCTACGACGTGGGCCTGGATACTGCCTGCCAGGACAGCGTGGCGCCGCCGGGGCGGCCTCGAAATATGTTCTGCGGCCTGACACGGGGCCGATTGGCCGGAGATGCGGCGGGAATGCAGACGGCATGAGTCCGGGCAATGAGCTAAAGTTACGTTTCAGCAAAGCACGGCATCGCTGTTGAAGAGAAGGTGAAGATATCTTGTTACTCCTACCCGATGACATGACCGGTGCGCCGAAGCCCATCAAGTGGTACAGGAGCCTTGCCACAAGAAAGGGACGGGTGAAGGCCGGAGCATTCCTCGTCGAGGGCGAGAGGGCCATCAATCAGATAGCCGACAGCAGTCCGGATGCGATAATGGAGATTGTATCCACGGAGGAAGCGTCTCCCGCCTACTCCGAATACCCCCGGCGCGTTGTCACCGAGGGCCAGATGGAGTCCATCTCGTCCACGAGGACGCCGCAGGGAATAGTTGCTGTCGTCCGTCTACCCCGGGCGACGTACTCGGACCGACTGCCGGACGACGCCGGCGGCAACATCCTGCTGCTTGAGGACGTGCAAGACCCGGGGAATGTGGGCACTCTCATCCGCACCGCCGCAGCCTTTGACTTCTCGGGAGTCATCCTTTCGGACAACTGCGCTGACCCGCTGGGTCCAAAATGCGTTCAGTCATCTGCCGGCACGGTGCTTTCTCTGTGGGCCAGGAGAACCCCGTGCTACCGGGACCTTGCGCAGGAACTGAAGAGCCAAGGCTATCTCCTTGTGGCTGCTGACCTCGATGGCGCGGAAGACCCCTCGGTTCTTCAAAGCGAGGAAAGGCTCCTTCTTGCGCTGGGCAACGAGGGCTCCGGACTCTCGAAGGCGCTGCTTCGCCTGGCCGACCACAGACTGAGAGTAGCCACGGTGGGGCAGAAGGCGGAATCGCTGAACGTGGCTGCCTGCGGCGCAATCTGCATGTATCTGAGTTGTCGTAGATAGAGGGCCTTGGGATGGCCCCGGGATTCCCGGGCATCCTGTTGCGAACCGGGTGAACGGGCACTGGTCTATGTGGATGATGCCGCGAATGCATAAATGACGGCGACGCAGAGGCGCCGTTCACGGGGGCGCCTTCGTCCGGGGAGGTCTGACGATGCGAAACAGGTATGTACTGCCGATACTCAACCTGATGGGCTTCCTGGGTGTGGTGGTGGTCAACGTTCTGGCCGTCACCCTCCCAATCAACGGGATGACCACGGGAGCGCTCTCGGACAAATACGAGAACCTCTTTGTGCCTGCCGGCTTCACCTTCTCTATCTGGGGAGTCATCTACCTGCTGCTGGGCCTCTTCGTCGTCTACCAGTTGATGGTGACCCGGCG
>CAZQML010000018.1:0-7111 GCA_964594245.1 uncultured Dehalococcoidales bacterium
ACCTTGCTCCCGAACATTCGCCACGCGTTCTTGCGCGGACCCGACGACGTACTCATCGAGCTGATTGAGGTCAAGCCCACATAGCGCGGTCGCCGGCCCAATAGGGAGAAGACGCCCGCCTGCGTCTGTGCGCAGGTGGCATGCACTGACCATCGGGGGTGGTAGCAGGGCAACGAGAAGTTGACCGTCGACTCTGTGCGTGGTAGCACATGGAGGTTGTCGGTTCACGGCGTTCGCCGTGCCCCTGTGGGGACAGGCTCCCATACCTGCCCGGCAGTGTGGGTGTGGGGGTGTCCGCGGAATTCCCCATGGGACCCATCGACACCGGCAAGGGAGCGTACCATGGCAACGGAAGCAGGCAAGACCGCATCGGGGCCGACAGCGCTTGTCGCCATCGAACAGTACTATCCCAAGGAGCAGCGCGTCGTTGATGATGACCTGGCGTATCGCGTACTGCCGTTCAGCTTGAGAGCGTTCGTGTCCAGCTCACACGGCCCGGTTGGGCGCGGAGCCTGATGATAAGGGCAAGTGAAAGGGACATTCCCGGCATGTGGAGCGGCATGCTGTGCAGGAAGCGGTACATAGACGAGAAACTGGTTGACTCAGCCTCTGATATCGACGCGGTGGTGAATCTTGGTGCCGGACTGGACACGCGCACATACCGCCTCCCGGCTCTGACTGGCATACCTGTCTGGGAGGTTGACCTACCCGAGAACACCCGTCAGAAGCAGGCGGGCCTTCGCCGTGCGTTCAGGGTGCTCCCGTCCAATGTCACTCTCGTCGCGATGGACTTCGACCGTGAGCAACTGGATGCCGTGCTGAAGACGCATGGCTACTCCGCAGCCAAGCGCACGTTCTTCATCTGGGAGGGTGTTACGCAGTACCTCACAGAGACGGGACTCAGGTCAACCTTCGAGTTCCTGTCCAGGGCCATGCGAGGCAGCCGTCTGGTATTCACGTATGTCCGCAAGGACTTCATAGAAGGCCGGGCAATGTACGGCTGGGAGAGGGCCTACAGCAAGTACGTGACAAGTCGGATTTGGATTCTCGGGCTCGAGCCAAAGGAGTTGGCGCACTTTCTCGGTGACTATGGTTGGCGCCTGATCGAGGACCTGGGCTACCAGGAGCTGGCTGAGAGATATGTGACGCCAACGGGCCGTGTGCTCGACACCACTGTCGTTGAGCGGATTGCCTATGCGGAGAAGCTGTGAGCGGTGTCCGGCACAAGAGGGCCCGGCAATAGGACTGAAGCGACACCATGCTTGCCACCTGAGCTCCGAAGCGACCCTAGCGTGATTCGGGCAGAAGTCGCTCATTTCCTGCCAATGCCAGACGCGAGAGTGAATTTAGTGTGGTGTTCCCATAATTCCAGGTAGTCATCGGACTGAGCGATAGCACATGGACGCAAATAGTGAGTAGCCTTAGTGGAGTCGGCAGAGTTGTCATGTTCCAGGCCGCCGGAAAGTGGTCTCTTCAATCAAGGCAAGCAGTGCTTAAGTAGTATGTAAAGGGTAAGAGAATGAGACGTAAACTGATAGTTCGAATTGCGATAGTTGTTGCAGTCGGTGGGGCCGCTCTTGGAATCGGCCTCTATGTCCAAAGTTCGCGTTATATCACCACTGAGAACGCGAACATAGGAGCCCCCCTGATATCCGTGTCTTCCCTCTCAGCCGGCCAGATAGTCGGTGTCTATGTGGGTATCGGAGACCGTGTAGAGCAAGAGCAGGAAGTAGCTGAAATAGCCACTCCTCGTTTCTCCGATAGTGGTGCTCACCAGGGATTCAGTGCCACTCCCGGTAGCAGGGCGTCCGTGGAGGCGCCTGTTTCGGGGTATGTTGCCGCTGTCTGGACCTACCCTGGCGCTGTTATTGGCGCCGGCTCGCCGATTGTAACCTTGTTTGATGATTCCAATATCTGGGTGACGGCCAATATCAACGAGAACAAGATAAGAGATGTACGGCCCGGTCAGGTCGTGGATGTGACGGTGGATTGTCTGGGAGGGGTCACGTTGAAGGGCAAAGTGCAAGGGATATCACACGCTACCGCCTCATCTTTCTCTCTCTTGCCATCCGGTAGCTCATCGGCAAGCTTCACCAAAGTTGCCCAGGTAGTCCCGGTAAGAATCGCGCTGGACAATGCCGATGGCCTTTCCCTCATTCCCGGTAGCTCAGTGGAAGTAAAAATTCACACCAAATAGCCTCGGTAGCTGAAAGAAAACATGGCATACAAGTGGAAAGTCCTGATAGTGGCCATTGGGGGCACTTTCATGATGATGCTCGATTCCACCATCGTGAACATAGCCCTTCCCCATATCCTGTCAGTCTTCAATGACACTATCGATAAGGCACAATTCGTCACTTCCGCCTATATGATTGCGATGGCAGTCAGCGCCCCGCTGGCAACGTACCTCATGGCCAGGTTCGGTGTGAAAAGGATCTTCGTAGGCGCTGAGGTTGGTTTCCTTGTGGGGTCGATGCTTTGCGGGCTTGCATGGAACACTGATTCCTTGATTCTGTTCCGCATCATTCAAGGGTTCAGCTCGGGTGTTCTGATGCCCCTGGCCATGACGCTAATCTTCACCAATGTTCCCCCGGAAGAACGGGGAACTACGATGGGTATCTTCGGTGCGCCGATGGTGCTGGCTCCTGCCATAGGAGTTACCCTGGGTGGTTACCTTGTGGAGTACTGGAGCTGGCGGTGGTGTTTCTACGTCAATCTTCCGATAGTATTCCTGGCGGTTGTAATCAGCATTGCGTGGCTGCGGGATACTTCGAAAACAGCGGACCTGCCCCTCGATGTGAAAGGGTTCATCCTGGCGGCTCTAGGTTTCTCTACACTTCTTTATGCGCTGTCCTATGCGCCCAGTTGGGGTTGGGGTGATATCCGTACTCTCGGGTTGTTCACGGTCAGCTTCACAAGTCTGATAGCGTGGACCATGGTAGAGCTAAGAGTCAAGATACCTTTGCTGGATCTGCGGGTTTTCAAGTTCCGGGGTTACTCACTGGGGACACTCATGAATTTCGTGACTACCCTTGGCCTCTTCTCCGCGATGCTGCTTCTCCCCTTGTTTCTGCAGAGTATCCGGGGACTGGGTGCTTTCCAGGCAGGGCTATTGATGGTTCCACAGGCAATAGGTGTCATGGTCGGCTCGGTGTTGGGCGGTCGCTTCTATGACAAAGCCGGCCCGCGACCTCCGGTGATATTGGGTCTGCTGCTGGCCGGTTACACTACCTGGAAGCTGGCTGCTCTGGATGTCATGACTCCCGACAGCACTTTGACGTGGATCATTACGCTTAGAGGTATGGGTATCGGTTTTGCCATGATGCCGGTAATGACCTTTGCGCTGGCGGAGGTCCCCAACGAGCTTATCTCTGCCGCCTCCACCATCACCAACGTTCTCAGGTCGGTCTTCGGTGGGCTGGCCACAGCCATCTTCGCCAGTCTGCTGAGTTTCTATCAGAAAGCCAATGTGGCGGTTCTCACGCAAACCGCCACTCCTGATTCCGGAAGTACTCTGGGTGTCTTATCCACCGCACAAGTGGCGCTGCAGAAGGCGGGAATGTCCCTGCAGGCCGCACATCAAGCAGCCATCGCCCTGTTGTATCAGATGACGGTCCTCAAAGGCGCTGTCCTGGCGTTTGAAAGGGTATTCATGGTTGGCGCTGTCATCCTCGTCATCGGCATACTACCAGCCCTCTTTCTTCATCATGGCAACGCCACTGTGGAAGTGAAGAAAGACGACGTCGTACCAATGGGATAAAGGATCAAGGGGACACCACACTTATCTCTGCGGTGCCAAAGCTGGATCAAGGGGACACCACACTTATCTCTGTGGTGCCAAAGCTGGAAGTGCGCAAGAACGAGTCGGAATGGCTCTTGTAGGGGCAGACTCCCACGCCTGCCCGCCATGGTGGGAGTGGAGGTGTCCCCATAATTCTTTTGACACCGTCGGTTTGCCAGCGCGATACTGTGCGCGGAGGAATACGCATGGACAGAATCATCTACCAGGAACGGCTCTTCTCGAGAGTGACTACCGTCATTCTAGGCGCAGCGCTTGCAATCGTCCTTGGATTGATGGTGCGACATTGGCTGACCGCGCAGGCCGCAGGACCTCACTACTGGGTCTTGCTGGTCATGTTCGTGTGGCTCTTTTTCGGCATCCTGAACACCGCCTACCTGAAGGTGGCGATTTCCGACAAGGGGGTAAGCATCAGGATGGGCGTACTACTGCGGTCCGTTCAGTGGGAAGACATCGTGGACTGCTACCCGGATGAGGCGTCCGCGGCGTGGAATTCAATTGGGGGCGTGAAACTCGGCTCGTATAAGGGCAAGCGAAGGCTGGCCTGCACCACGATTGGCGACTCGAGGGTGGTCCTGCTGAGGCGGGGCAGTTCCTTCCCGGAGCTGGTCTTCTCCACCAGGAACCCGCAGGAAGTTATTGAGAAGGTGCGTGCCGGGCTGAAGAGGACCGCCAGGTAGTGCCGCAGTTCCGGGAGCCCACCGCGCAGGACTGGCGACGCGCGCTGCGCTACGTCGGCCTGTATCTTGCCGTCATCGTCCTCGGTTCTCTGCTCCTGGCTCCGCGCGCCTGGCCCGCAGGGTTGGTTGCATGGCTCGTCATCGTGTTCGTTGGAATGGTGTTGCTGGCCCGTTGGAGCGCACGGAATTCCGGCTATCGATGCGGCTGCTGTGGTTTTGAGTTCCAGGTGTCTACCTTCACGGAACTTGTCAGCCCTCATGGTATGGGAGGTGGGGGTTGGAAGTGGTTGCGTTGCCCCCGCTGCGATTGCAGATCCCGGGCGAAGGCGCTGGTCAAGGCAGCGTAGAACGCCCGTCGCCGACGGGTGCGGAGTGGAAAGTGCGGCCTATAGGGCCGCCCCTCGACTTTCCGCGTGTGTGCCGGGTAGCTCGCTGAACCTCCTCCATGGAACAGATCCAGAAGCCAGTGCAGCAGCAGTTGCGTCTTGTCAGGCCTAATTCCCTCGCCTCCCACCACGGGGAGCGGCCGTATCACGGTGATGTCTGTGAGGTCCGTATTGCTGTCAGAGAATCAAGAAGACACCACACTTATCTCCGCCGGGCCAAAGCGAGGACAGTGCATGCAGGGGCCGGAATGACTCTTATAGGGGCAGGCTCTTATGCCTGCCCGCCGTGGTGGGAGTGGTGATGTCCCCGGAAATACGAAATCACTTGTGTGTTCTGCTGACGCGGTGATTATGATAAGCTGCTTCGGCCGCCAGGATGAGGGGCTACACGGCCGCAAGAGAAAGGGATGGAAGAAGGGAAGCGAAAGCTGGAACTGCTGCCCGGTATCTACGCCGTGTGCCGGCTGGACAAGGACGCTCCGGTACCCGATTGGGCCACCCTGAGTCCCTTTTCCTCCGTCACCCGCACCCCACATGAACTCTCGGTGGTCTGCCCGGATGCCCGGGTTCCCGCGGGAGTGAAGAAGGAGAGCGGATGGAAGGTTCTAATGGTCGAAGGGCCGCTGAATCTTTCCTTGACCGGGGTCCTGGCGTCCCTGACCGGCCCCCTGGCTCGGGAAGGGGTCAGTGTCTTTGCCCTGTCTACCTATGACACGGACTATCTCCTGGTGAAGCAGGAGCACCTGGAGAAGGCGATTCAGTTGTTGAGTGCAGAGGGGTACGACGTAGCGGAAGGCTGCGGGGTGCGGAGGGAGAAGAAGGGTGAAGGGTTTGTGCGGAAGGAATGAATACGCGCCTGTGAGCCCTGTGTCCGGTGTCCTGACCTCTCTAATGCATCAATCGGGAGTGCAATATGAATGTTGCCGATAGAACAGAGTCGTTTCAGGAATCTGTCATCCGCAAGATGACCCGGGTATGCCAGCGATACCAGGGGATAAACCTGGCCCAGGGGTTTCCAGAGAAGGACCCGCCGGAAGAAGTGGTCAGAGAGGCCCTGCGGGCCATCCAGCAGGGGAACAACCAGTACTCCATCACCTGGGGGCTGCCGGCGCTCCGCGAGGCGGTGGCCGGGAAGTTCTTCCGTTTCTCCGGCCTGAGTGCCGACCCGGAGCGAGAGGTCACCATCACCTGCGGCAGCAGCGAAGCCATCGTGGCAACCTTGATGGCCCTGGTGAATCCCGGCGAAAGGGTGATCGTCTTCGAGCCCTTCTACGAGAACTACCTGCCCGCACTGGCCCTTTGCGGGGGAATCCCGGAGTTCGTCCGATTGCGGGACCCGAACTGGGGCCTGGACCCGGACGACCTGAAGAAAGCCTTTTCGAAGAAGCCCAAGGCTCTCATCCTGAATACGCCATGCAACCCCTCCGGTAAGGTCTTTTCCCGGGAGGAGATGGAGATGCTCGCCCGGCTCTGCCGGGAGCACGGGACCATCGTGATTACCGACGAGATCTACGAGCATATCCTCTACGACGGGCTCGAACACGTGCGCATGGCGACCCTGCCGGGCATGTGGGAACAGACGGTCACCCTCAGCGGCATCTCCAAGAGTTACAGCGCCACCGGGTGGCGGGTGGGCTATGCCATCGCCCACCACCGTCTTATGTCAGCCATCCGCAAATGCCACGACTATATGGTCGTCTGCGCCCCCACCCCCTTCCAGATGGGGGCGGTGGTGGCCATGGGCCTTCCCGATTTATATTACCTGGAGCTGCATGAGTTCTACCGGGAACGCCGTGATTTTCTGCTCAAGGTCTTCGAGGACCTGTCCATTCCGGTCTTCCGGCCCGCGGGAGCCTACTACATGATGATTCGGATTGATGAGCTGGGCCGCGGGGATGACGAGGCTTTCGCCATGTCCCTGGTGGAGAAGGCCGGCCTGGCAGTGGTGCCGGGGTCAAGCTTCTACCATCGCCCCGAGGATGGCCGGGACAAAGTCCGCTTCTGCTTCGCCAAGAAGTGGGAGACCCTGAATCAGGTCCAGGAACGGATGGAGAGCTTCCTGAGAGGATAGCCCTTTCACTTTAGGACACCAGACCGCCGGCGACCGCCCGCGGCAGTTGCTCGCATTCTCGCCGGCTGCCGTTCTTTTGTAGGGGCGGGCTCCCATGCCCGCCCGCTGGTGGTGGCAGGGTAAGGCTCGTGACACGCCAACCCACCCCCTGCGTGGTGTGGTGCCCCCGGAATTC
>CAZQML010000019.1:0-10794 GCA_964594245.1 uncultured Dehalococcoidales bacterium
GGACCTGGGCAGAAACGTCCTCGGCATCACGCTGGGGCGCAACGTCGTCACGGATGTCACTCCCGGGTCTCTTGCACAGCAGGCGGGAATAGCGACGGGCGATTCGCTGCTGGCGATAGATGGTAGAGGCGTCATCAACGAGGCGTCGGTCAGCAGTGCTTTCCAGGAGGCTACCCCCGAGTCGACTGTTGTGCTGACTCTGCTAAGAGGTGGTGAGGCACGCACGGTTGAGTTCGGCCAGCGCCCGCCGGATTCCGAGTCCCTGGGGCTGCAACTCCTCTGGGCGCCCAACACAAGGATTGAGGATCTCCCGACCCCTATCGCGACAGCAGCAGTCTCCAGCGTCAAGTTCATGATTTCCATGCCGGCGCTCATCGTCTCGTCCATTCCACTGATGCAGGATGACCCATCACTGGCGTTTGTTGGCCCCATCGGTGCGGGACAGCTCACAGTGGAAGCAGTCGAGGCGTTCGGAGTTTCCAACCTGGTGTTCATCGGTGGACTCATCAGCCTTGGGATAGCGATGTTCAACCTGTTCCCGGTGCCACCTCTTGATGGTGGAGGCATGCTCGTGGCCTTTGCGGAGGCTGTGCGGGGAGGCCGCCGCCTCTCGAGGCGTGCGATACGGCTTGCCTATTCGGTCGGTACTGCCTTGCTCATTGCGCTCATAGCGCTCATCACGACAAGCGACATACTAAGAATCATCGAGGGCAGAGGATTCGGGCTGTGATTGCACGCAGATTGTCCACACCCGTCATGGTGGGAGATGTCATGGTTGGCGGCAGCGCGCCGATCTCGGTCCAGTCCATGACCAAGACAGACACGCGGGATGTCGAAGCGACCGTCGAACAGATTAGCCAGATGGCGCGTGCCGGCTGCCAGATAGTGCGAGCTGCCGTGCCGGACATGGAAGCTGCCGCAGCTCTTGCGGCCATAAGCACCCGTGCTCCCGTGCCGCTCGTCGCAGACATTCACTTCGACTACCGGCTGGCAATCGCAGCCATCAAGGCGGGAGTGGACGGTCTCCGCTTGAACCCCGGCAATATCAGTCGGCGAGAGCATCTGGAGCGAGTTGTCTCGAGTGCGCGGGAGAGACAGATTCCCATTAGAATTGGAGTGAACGCGGGCAGTCTGCCTGCCGACTACAGGGCAGATGAGTCCGTCCCACAGCGGATGGCCGCCCTGGCCGAAGAACAGATCCGGGTCCTCGAGAGCATGGACTTCGGCCTCATCAAGGTCTCGCTGAAGGCCTTTGACGTGATGGAGACTGTGCAGGCATACGGGATTATTGCCGAACGCATCCCCTACCCTCTTCATCTTGGTATCACGGAGGCAGGCCCGCCGGCCGCCGGGACGGTCAGGAGCGCGCTCGGAATCGGGATTCTTCTCCACATGGGGATTGGCGACACGATTCGCGTCTCGCTGAGCGCGGACCCGCTGCTGGAAGTGGACGCCGGCAGGGAGATACTGAGAGCGCTCGGTCTGATGCAGACAGGCCCCTCCATTGTCAGCTGTCCCACCTGCGGTCGCGCCATGCTCGACGTAGTGGGAATCGCCGGGAGGTTGTCGGAGCACCTTCGTGGCGTGGAATCTCCATTGCGGGTTGCAGTGATGGGCTGCACCGTGAACGGGCCCGGAGAGTGCAAGTCGGCTGATGTGGGGATCGCCGGAGGCCAGGACAAGGTTGCACTCTACCGTGGTGGGGCCTTCCTGCGAGCGGTCCCAGCCGAGCAGGCATTTGCCGCTCTCACGCAGGAGATAGGCATGCTGATTGCCACTGACAACGGCCGGGAAGGAACAGATAAGGGGTGACAGCACTATGAGACTCTCCAAGCTCTTCGGGCGCACGACGCGGGAGACGCCTGCCGATGCGGATAGCATGAGCCACCAGTTGCTCATCAGGGCTGGGATGATATCTCAGGGAGCTGCAGGCGTGTACTCCTATCTGCCCCTCGGATGGCGCGTCCTGCGCCGCATCGAGCAGATAATCAGAGAGGAGATGGACAGGGCAGGAGGGCAGGAGCTGCGAATGCCGACACTGCAACCGTTTGAGCTGTGGGAGGCATCCGGCCGCCATGTGTCCTTCGGGCAATCCCTCTTCACGGTGCTTGACCGGAAACAGCACCGTCTGGCCCTGGGGCCGACGCACGAAGAGGTCATCACTGACCTGGCCCGGCGCTACCTGCAGAGCTACAGGGACCTGCCCTCGATGCCGTACCAGATTCAAACGAAGTTCCGCGACGAGCCGCGACCTCGAGGAGGCCTTCTGAGGGTGCGTGAGTTCATCATGAAGGACATGTACAGCTTCGATGCGGATGAAGAGGGCCTTGATGTTACGTATCAGAAGATGGCGCGGGCCTATGCCACTGTCTACAGGCGCCTTGGTCTGCCTGCAGTCATGGTGGAGGCGGACAGCGGAGCAATCGGCGGGAAGGCGTCGCACGAGTTCATGGTGCTGACACCCAGCGGTGAAGACGTCGTCATGCACTGCGCCTCATGCGGCTACGCTGCGAACATGGAGAAGGCAAACAGCCAGAAGCAGGTGGTTGGAGAGCTTCTTCCCTCCGACGAGGACATGCGGCCTCTACAGGAAGTGGAGACCCCCGACAGCACCACCATTGAGGAGGTCGCCGCCTACCTTAATCTGCCGAAGCACAGGACGCTGAAGGCGGTTTTCTATGTGGCGGACGGAGTGTTTGTTTTCGCCGCAATACGTGGCGACCTGGACGTGAACGAGGTGAAGCTTCAGCGCGCACTCAAGTGCAACCTGCTTCGGCTTGCCGATAGCGATGAAGTCGATGCCGCGGGACTGGCAGCCGGCTTCGCTTCGCCTATCGGCGTATCCGGCGTCCGGGTGGTGGCAGACGATTCCGTGCTGGAGGCGCGCAATCTCGTCGCAGGGGCGAACAGAGCAGGCTACCATTTCATTAATTCGAACTACGGCCGCGACTACGTGGCCGCAGTGGTCGCAGACATCGCGCTGGCGCGTGAAGGAGATAGCTGCCCCAGATGCGGTGCGGCCTTGAGTGCAGATAGAGGTATCGAGGTCGGCCACATCTTCAAACTGGGGACTTTCCTGAGTGAGAAGCTGTCGGCAGTGTTCCTCGGCGAGGACGGCACGTCCCGTCCTGCCGTGATGGGCTGCTATGGCATCGGGCTGGGAAGGCTTCTGGCTGCGGTCATCGAGCACAGTCACGACGAGAAAGGGATTATCTGGCCTATGGCGCTTGCTCCGTACCAGGTGCACATTTGCACGCTGAACCCGGACAAGGACGGTGTGTCTGATTGTGGTGAACGCCTCTACACAGAGCTCCAGGATGCGGGCGTCGAGGTACTCTACGACGAGCGGATGGCGTCTCCGGGGGTCAAGTTCAATGATGCCGACCTGATTGGAGTTCCTCTCAGAGTCACAGTGAGTCCGCGTACGCTTGGCTCCGAGAGCGTGGAGGTCAAGCATCGTAGCGCGAAGGAATCTGAGCTTCTGCCAGTAGACGGTGCGACAGCCTCCGTCACGGCAATGGTTCGCGATGCCCTAGCTGCGGAGAACAGCGCCGACGCCGGCTTGTAGCTTCGCGAGGAGCCTGTTCTGGACTTCGTTGACTTGTGAGTCGGTGAGGGTCCTGTCCGATGCCTGGTAGACAAGCCTGATGGCAAAAGACTTCTTCCCCCGCGGAATCTGCTCACCCGTGTAGACGTCGAAGAGCGACATCCGGGAGACAAGGGGGAAGCTGCGCATTATGTCCGCTACACTGTCGTAGGTCACGGCCTCGTCCACTACGATAGCCAGATCCCTTTCAGAAAAGGGGAAGCGCGACAAGGGCTGATACTCGACGTGTAGCTGAGAGTGGGCCATCAGCCGCTCAACATCCAACTCGACTATGAAAACGTCGCCGCTGACTTCGAAGGACTGCGCAACAGCGGGATGAAGCTGGCCGACAACGCCTACCTTCTCTCCGGCGACAAGAACTTCGGCCTGTCTGCCCGGAAAGAGGCCCCGGTCAGCCCCGGGCACGTAACGAGCCTCGACTCCTGACTTGGCCAATACGAACTCGGCCAGGCCCTTCGCCTCGTAGAAGTCCACCGGGCGTTCACCGGAGTGCCACGACGATGACTCTTCCGAGCCACACAGAAGAGCACAGAGAGTCTCGCGCTCGTCCGGGAGCTCATCCCCCTGAGGTATGTACACCCGACTCAATTCGAAGACGCGCACCGGTGATTGTTCCCGGCGGAGGTTCCGTGCGACGACTTCAAGGATGCTCCCGCGGAGGCTGGTGCGCAGGTGTTCCTGCTCGTTGGACATGGGATTCGCCACCCTCACCGGCTCCACCTGGAGCGGCTGCGAAGGCGTGAGTTGCTCGAGTTTCTCGCGGCTGGTGAGTGAATAGGTCAACACTTCCTGAAGACCTGCTCCTATCATCAGTCCACGAAGGTTCGCTTTGAAATGGAAGAGATCTGCTGGAACGGAAACCGTGCCCGCAGTGAAGCGAGGGGTGCCGACCGGGATCTGGTCGTATCCAATGATGCGCACAACGTCCTCAACAAGGTCGGGCGCACAGGTAACGTCGCCCCGCCAGTAGGGCACCGAGAAGGAACTGCCCTGCGCGTCGGAGTGTTGACAGCCGAAATCCAGTGACTCCAGTATCTCGCGCACCCTGTCTGCACTCACGTCCGTGCCGGAGAGGCGTCGCACCTCATTCGCGGGCAGAAAGACCGCGCGCGGCTGCACCGGCTCGGGATAGGTGTCGTAAACGCCCCGGGCAGCAATGCCGCCGCAGAGCTCGACCAGCAACTGTGTGGCTCGACGCAACGCAATAGGAGCCAGTTCAGGGTGAAGCCTCTTGTCGAAGCGAATCGAGGCCTCTGTGCGAAGGTCGAGTAAGGTACTACCATGTCTGATGACTGCCGCATTGAAGTTGGCGGCCTCAATCAGGAGCGCCGTCGTTGAATCGGAGATCTCGCTGTTGTGGCCTCCCATGATGCCGGCCAGACCGACGGCCTTCTCGCCATCGGCAATCATGAGCACGTCACTATCCAGCTTTCGCTCGACGTTATCAAGTGTCGTGAACAGCTCCGAAGGTTTGGCACGGCGCACGATGATCTCGTGGTCAGCCACAGTGTCGTAGTCGAACGCGTGCAGCGGCTGACCGTACTCCAGCATCACGTAGTTGGTGATGTCCACAACGTTGGAGATGGGCCGCATGCCGCACGCTCTGAGACGAGCCTGCATCCATGCCGGCGAGGGCCCCATATGGATTCCTCTCACGACGGTCTGACAGTATCGAGGGCACATGGAGGCGTCTTCCACGGATACGTGCACAAGCGACTCGACAGGTGTGTCGTCGCTCGCGTACTCGATGACAGGCAGGTGTAGCCGACCGCCCGTGAGGGCTGCAACTTCCCTCGCGACCCCTATAACGGACATGCAATCGGGGCGATTCGGCGTCAGCTCCAGGTCGAGAATGGCGTCTCCGCAATAGTCGGCCAGAGAAATACCCACCGGCGCGTCAGCGTCGAGCACAAGAATCCCCTCGTGCTCGTCAGAGAGGCCCAATTCCTTCTCTGAGCACACCATTCCTTCGGAGACGACCCCGCGAATCTTGGCTGGCTTCAACGTCGCCATCTCGCCGCTGTGTCCGTCTACCAGCCGTGCCCCGACCCGCGCGAAGGCGACCTTCTGGCCGGCGGCAACGTTGGGCGCGCCGCAAACGACCGTCATAATCCCATCGCCCAGCTCAACTGAGACGAGCCTCAGCCGATCTGCGTTGGGATGTGGTTGGACGGAGGTCACAAGGCTGACCGTGACGCCTTCCCATGAGTCGCCCACGCGCTCGATGCCACCGACCTCGATGCCTGCCATAGTGAGCCGCTCGGCCAAACGCTCGGGCGTCCAATCGGTGATCACGTATTCAGATAGCCATCTAAGAGGAACCTTCATGGCGCTGCTCCAGGGATCAGAACTGTCTCAGAAAGCGAAAATCGTCAGAACAGAACAGGCGGATATCGTCCACGCTATGCCGCAGCATGCTGATACGTTCGACACCCATACCGAACGCGAAGCCAGAATACACAGACGGGTCGACTCCGCAACGGGCGAGGACGTCGGGATGGACCATTCCGCTCCCGAGTATCTCCAGCCATCCTGTGCCACCGCACAGGCGACAGCCGGCTCCCTTGCACTTGACACACTCGATGGCTACCTCGGCGCCCGGCTCCACAAACGGAAAGTAGTCGCACCGAAACCTGACTCGAGTGTCACGGCCGAAGATGTTCTTGCAGAACTCGAAGAACGTTTCCTTCAGGTCGCGTAGAGTGATATCCGTGTCTATTGCCAGACCCTCCACCTGGTGAAACATCCAGTCGTGCGTGGCGTCAGTGGCTTCGTAACGGTAGGTCCGCCCGGGCACAACGAACCGCAAAGGAGGCTTCTGCCGCTCCATAAGGCGAATCTGCATCGGTGACGTGTGAGTGCGCAGCAGGCGTGCGTTGCTGTCCTCACGAGAGTCTATCCATAGAGTCGCAAACATGTCGCGCGCCGGGTGATTCCGCGGGATATTGAGCGCCTCGAAGTTGTAGTAGTCCCTTTCTACCTCGGGGCCTTCGATGACCTGGAAGCCCATGTCTGCAAACACGGAGCATATCTCGATGATATCTTGTGTGATGGGGTGCATCCTGCCGTAGGGCAACGGCCGCCCGGGCAGCGTCACGTCAAGGGATGACTTTCCGAGGGATTCATCCAGGCTGCGAAGGGAGAGGGATTCCTTCTTCTCAGCGAGTTGTATCTGGAAGGACTTCTTGACCGTGTTGGCGCGGGCGCCAACAGCCTTTCGCTCTTCGGAGGCAAGCGTGGCAACACCACGAAGGACGGATGTTAACGCGCTCTTCTTGCCCAGATATCGTACCCGCCATGTCTCGAGTTGCGGCAGGTCGTCTATCTGAGACAGTTCTTCCAGCGCTGCGGCTTCAAGTTGGTCAAGCTCCCGCTCCATGCCTCGCTGCCCTCGCCGCCTAGGACTCTTGAGTGGCCCGTGCGGACTGTACAACTCTGGCGAACGCCTCCGGGTCACGCACCGCCATGTCCGCCAGCACCTTGCGATTGAGGCCAATGCCAGCAACGCGGAGCCCGTTCATCAACACGCTATACGATACGCCGTTGGCGCGTGCAGCCGCGTTGATCCTCGTTATCCACAGCTTTCGAAAGTCGCCCTTGCGTTCGCGCCGATGGCCGTACGCGTAATCCAACGCGTGCAGCATCGACTCGTGGGCAGTTCGATATACGTGGTGCCGCGAACCGCGGTGCCCCTTGGTAGTAGAAAGAACCTTTTTATGACGGTTGTGACTTACCCGTCCACTCCTCGCTCGAGGCAAAGCAACCTCCCTCTGGGATTAGTTATTAGCCGTCAACGCAGAGGCGCAAGCCTCTAGCCTACGCATATGGCAGCAGCTTGGAGATGCGGCGAACATCCGCCGCCGCCACGGAGACAAGCCCGTCATACATCCTCTTCGTTCGCGGGGCTTTCCTGCGCCTGAAGTGGCTCTTGCCGCACTTCATCCGCAGCAGCTTGCCGTTCCCCGTTACGTGAAATCGGCTCTTGGCTCCCTTGTGTGTTTTCAGTTTTGGCATCCTGCTTGGCCTCCTGGGTCTTCTTGGCGGCAACCGGAGCCAGCGTCAACGCAATGTTGCGCGCATCTTTCGAAGGCTGGCTGCTGGCCAGTGCCTCATCCTTCAGCGCCTCGGCAACGCGCTTGAGCACTTGCCAGCCGAGTTCCGGATAGACAATCTCTCGACCGCGAAAGCGCACCGAGATCTTGACCTTGTTCCCTTCAGCCAGTAGCTCCCTCGCCTTCTTGATCTTGGCGAGAAGGTCGTGCTCCTCAATCTTGGGTCGCAACCGGACTTCCCGGAGCAAACCCTTCTGGCTCTTGTGTGTCTTCTTGTCCTTCTTTACCTGCTCGTAGCGGTACTTGCCATAGTCCAACAGCCGACATACGGGTGGCACCGAATTGGGAGCCACCATGACGAGGTCGAGTTCCTGTTCCTGTGCCAGCTGCAGCGCCTTGGCGATGGGGAGCGTGCCCACCTGCTCGCCATCGTCGCCGATGACGGATACCTCCCTGGCCCTGATCTGCCGATTTATCGGAAGATGCCTGACCGTGCGTACGTTGTGGTGTGGTCTGCCCCTCATAAGTCTAGCTAGGACCTGCTCTCAACGGCGGCCCGAATGTCGCTCCGCACATCCTCGATGCTGTGCAGACCGAGATCCTCGCCACTCCGTAGACGTACGGACGCGCCGCCCGAGGCGACTTCCTTGTCTCCCACCACCAGCATGAAAGGTATCTTGGCCATCTGGGCATCCCGTATCTTCGACGTCATGCGCTCGGACCGATCATCGACGTCGGTACGCACCCCTGAATCCTTCAGCATTTGTTCTATCTTGACTGCGAACTCCACATGCCTATCCGCGATGGGAATGACTCTTGCCTGAACGGGACTGAGCCAAACCGGGAAAGCCCCGCCATAGTGCTCCACTAAACACGCAAAAAACCGTTCCATACTTCCCAGAACGGTCCTGTGAATCATGGTAACGAGGTGCTCGCCACCGTCCTCACCAATATAGCAGACGTCGAAGCTCCGCGGCAAATTGAAGTCGACCTGAATTGTCGGACCCTGCCACCAGCGGCCCATCGCATCCGAGAGTTTGATGTCGATCTTCGGCCCGTAGAATGCTCCCCCACCGGGGTCGGTCTCGTAGGATATGCCCAGGAACTCAAGGGCAGCGGCAAGCGCCGCGGTCGCCTGCTCCCACACTTCCAGCGTGCCCGCATACTTGTCAGGCCGGGTGGACAGCACCATCTGGTACTCGCTGAATCCGAACGTAGTCAACATGAACTGGGCCAACTCAATGACGCCGATGACTTCCGCCTGTATCTGCTCCGGCTTGCAGAAGATGTGAGCGTCATCCTGAGTGAAACCGCGCACGCGCGGAAGCCCATACAACACGCCCCCCCGCTCATAGCGGTAGACAGTGCCAAGTTCAGCCAGTCTCAAAGGCAACTCGCGGTAGCTCCGGAGCCGGCTCTTGAATATCATGATATGCCCGAGGCAGTTCATCGGCTTGAGAAGGTACTGTTGCCCATCCACATCCATGGGGGAGTACAGGTTCTCGCGATAGAACTCCCAGTGCCCGCTCTGTTTCCACTGGTCAAGCTTACCGATGTGTGGTGTGTACACGATTCCGTAGTTGCGTTTGTGGTGCTCGGCCTTCCAGAAGTCCTCGATGAGCTGTCGGACGAGTCCGCCGTTTGGATGCCAGCACACGAGTCCGGGACCTATCTCCTCATGGATGCTGAACAGGTCCAACTCGCGACCCAACTTCCGATGGTCGCGCTTGGCTGCCTCCTCCTGCTTCCTTAGATAGTCCTCCAACTCCTCTTCGGTGTCGAAAGCGACACCATAGATGCGTTGCAGCATCGGTCGTGACTCATCGCCGCGCCAGTAGGCGCCGGCAGTTCTGGTAAGCTTGAAAGCACCGAGCTGCCCGCTCGAATCCACGTGGGGCCCGCGGCAGAGGTCGGTGAAGGAGCCCTGAGTGTAGAGCGTTACCTGGTCTTCCTCGAGGCCCTCCAGGAGTTCGAGCTTGTAGGGTTGGCCTGCGAAGAGCAGCCTCGCCTCATCCTTGGATACGTCCCTCTTCGCGAAGGGAGCGTCACGCGCGACAATCTCCCGCATCACTCCCTCGACGACTGGAAGGTCGTCGGGCGTCAGAGGACGTGGCAGTTCGAAATCGTAGTAGAAACCATCTTCTATCGAGGGACCGATGCCGAACTTGGCGTCGGGGAATAGCTGCAGCACGGCCTCGGCCATCACATGTGAAGCCGAGTGCCTGACGGTCTGAATCCTGTCGTCCCTATCGCTCATGCCTTCCTAAGTCGCAACCCTCGCGTACATGGCCCATCGGCCGGGCCTGACAATCAACCCTGCTCACCGGGATGCTGCCGCTGACACCACGGGCCTGCCTCACCACGATGAAGAGGGAGCAAATGGGCAGTACTGGACTTGAACCAGTGACCTCTGCGATGTCAACGCAGCGCTCTAACCACTGAGCTAACCGCCCTTGGGCGATTCTAGCAGAAGGCCGTAGCTACGTCAATCGTTCCGCATTCGGGATTTGTTCGTGGTCGGAGTCCCCGATAGAGCGTGCTATCATAGCCCCGGCCCGCCCCTGCAGGTTGAAGCGTATGAGCAGACAACCGTTTGAGATGGTCTCCCACACCGCCGACATCGGGATGCTCATTCGGGGCCGGGACAGGGAAGAGTTGCTGCTCAACGCGGCACAGGCTCTCTATTCCAACCTGTTCCGTGCAACCGGCCTGGCAGAGCGGCTCGAGCGCGTCGTCACGATCGATTCGCCCGAGGGCGACGCCCTGCTGATCGACTGGCTGAACGAACTCATCTACCTGTTTGACACTGATCGGCTTGCCTTCTCAAGGTTTGAGGTTGAACTACTCACTGAGTGCCGCCTGCAGGTACGCTGTTTCGGTGAGTACATCGACACCTCGCGGCATAGGGTTGTGCGTGACGTGAAAGCAGCGACGTATCATGAGGCACACGTTCAGCGCGTGGAGGACGGCTACGCCGTTCGCGTGATACTTGACGTATAGGAACTCTCACATGCCGGAACTCCGCAGACTCGACGACTACCGCTGGGAGATGCCGGTGACCTACAAGCCCGGCATGCGCGTTCCCGGTCTCATCTACGCGAGCAACTCCATGATGGAGAGCATCAAACGTGACCA
>CAZQML010000020.1:0-19862 GCA_964594245.1 uncultured Dehalococcoidales bacterium
GGGACGTACTACTATCCAAGCAGGGTATTGTCACCGTTCTGGGGCTTTCTCGCCGGCTGGTCGCGCTGGCTTGCCTACATCACCCCGCTGGCACTGACGGCCTTCGTCTTCTCGGACCATATCCAGACGGTGGCCCCGGGACTGTCGGCGCCGTTCCTGATGGTCGGCTTCATCGCAGTCTTCTATATTCTGAACGTGCTGGGCATCAAGATCTCGTCGATAGCCCAGATGGTGATGTTCGGCATACTTGTTGCCGGATTCCTCGTCTTCATCGGCGCAGGACTGCCGAAGGTCGAGGCGCAGAACTTCAGCCCGATGATGCCCTTCGGCCTTTCGGGGGCCGTGAAGGCCGCGGCCCTGCTCTTCTTTGCCTATGTCGGGTTCACTGCAGCGGCGGAGATTGGAGAGGAAGTGAAGAACCCGGCACGCAATGTCCCTCTCGGCATGATACTGGGACTTCTCGCGTGCATAGTCCTCTACGTGCTTATGTCGATCACCGCCTCCGGCAACCTTCTCTGGTCGGAGCAGGCGAACAGCAGCACGCCCATCTACGATGCTGCCAAGCTCGTGCTGCCGGCGGTTGCCTCCACCATCCTGCTGCTCATCGTGGTGCTGGCGGTCAGCACCTCGCAGAACGGCTTCCAGCTTGCCGCCTCACGAATCGTGATGAGCCTGGGGCGAGATCGCGCCGTCCCCGAGCGGCTCAGCTCGGTGAACTCCCGCTTCGGGACGCCGGTCTGGGGCCTCACCGCGACGGTAGTGATAGCGCTGGTGTTCGTGTTCTCGGGCAAGGGCCTGGTCTTCGCGTGCTACACGTCCAACCTCACCTTCCTGTTCAGCTACATACTGGTGATGGTGGCGACCATGGTGCTCAAGACGAGGAAACCCGAGCTATACGAGAATGCCCCCATCAAGCTGAAGGGAAGCTGGCGCTTCGTGTTGCCGCTTGTGGCTATCGCGGTCACAGTGTTGTTCATGGCACTCCAGGAGCCCGAGGCGATGCTGTGGACAGCCGTGTGGCTCATCATCGGAGCAATCGTGTTTCTTGTCAGGCGACAGCAGCTTGCCAAGGAGGGAGTCTCCCTCGACAAGCTGATGCAGCGCATGCCTTCCGAGATGGACTAGAGAAGGCGATTCGAGGTCTAATGGGGGCGCCGCCCGAAGCGGCGCCCCCATTTTGCGACATGGCTGGTCGCCGTGCGGCAGACCGGGAGTCTTGAGCGACGCTCTCTCGGTCGTGGCAGCGCCGCTCAGGCACAGCGCGATGTGTTTGGTAGGGCTTCTCCCGGCATCCAGAGTCGTCGCGAGCGGGGAGGGCATACGCGGCGTTGCGGGCCGAACGTACGACTGCTACACTAGCTGGCCCTGGCTCCCCTTCGGGAGAAGCGGAGCGATGCCGGAGTCCCTCGGCCAATGAGCAGCAGCGACAGCAGTGAAACGACCAATCGGAGCTCTCGCCTCCGCCGTGGGTGGGTCGTGCTGGCCGTGGCCTTCCTGGTGATGGCCAGCGGCTTCGCACTCCGCAACTCGTTCTCCGTGTTCTATCCGGCCATTGTGGAGGATTTCGGCTGGAGCAGAGGGAGCACGGCGATCATGTTCTCTCTCAGTATCCTTGTCTATGGACTGCTGTCCCCGGTCGTGGGCGGTCTTGTGGACAGGTTCAAACCGCAGTTGGTTATCGGGCTTGGCATCGGCCTGCTCGGTTGCAGCATCGCCATGTGCGGGCTCGCGACCCGCGAGTGGCAGTTCTACGTTCTATATGGCGGGCTGGCCGCTGTTGGCGTCAGCATGATTGGGATCACTCCGCTGGCGGCACTCGTCACTCCGTGGTTCGAAAGAAACCGCGGGCTTGTGTTCGGAATCCTGGCTGCCGGGTTCGGGGTAAGCCTCGTGGCGGCATCGCTGGTGCAGTTCCTCATATCTACCTATGGTTGGCAGAACGCCTTCATCATTTCAGGGCTCTCGGTCGCCGGTGTCATGGTTCCGCTCACCCTTGTCCTGATCCGGCGGGCGCCTCGTGCCCGGATCGTACCGGTTGAGGCGGCACCAGGACAGGGAGTCAGCGCGGGCGGCACGTCGGGGTGGCATGGCAGCGCCTGGACTCTGCGGCGGGCTCTCAAGGCCCCGCAGTTTTGGATGTTGTGGGTTGCGGGGTTCTGCCAGTTGGGTATCGCTGAGAAGATGGTGATTGCACATCAGGTCTACTTCTTCCAGGATGCCGGCTACAGCCCCGTGGCTGCCGCGTCTATCTACAGCGTGTTTGGAATCGTGTTCGTCGGTGGCAACCTGGCGAGCTCTCTCTCGGACAAGCTGGGGCGGGAGAAGGTGTACATCCCTGCGTGTGTCCTCAGCATCGGAGCAGCCTGCATACTCTTCGCCATACGAGATGCATCGCAGCCGTGGATGGCCTATCTCTTCGCGGTGCTCTTCGGCGCCGGAATGGGAGCCATGCCTCCGGTGCTGTTCGCTTCGGTGGCGGACCTGTTCCACGGAGTGTCCTATGGCGCGATAATGGGGATGGTTGCGCTGGGGTTCTCGACCGGCGGCGCTATCAGCCCGTGGCTGGCGGGCCATCTACACGACGTGTCGAACAGCTATACCTCGACGCTCTTCATCCTCGTGGCCGCACTTGTGTTGTGCGGGCTCATGGTCTGGTTGGCAGCTCCGAGGAGATTGAACCCTGTTCGCCCGCAGGCTCGAACCAGCGGGTGAGCTTTGGCGCTGTCTCAGCTTCTCTCCTCCCGGTGCGGCAGACGGCCTCAGGGACTCGGCTGGGAGTGAGGGGAGGGCCTTGAGTCCGGCAGAGGCAGCAAGGTGGGGTCGGCTCTCGCCCGGTTGCGACAGAACGGAAGTCTTGAAGGGCGGGACTCCTTCTCGGTGGCAGCCCGAGGTCAAGCGCACGCGGCGTTGCGGGCTGAATGTGCGGCTGCTACACTAGCTGGCCCCTTCTCCTCTCCGGGAGAATCGGGCCGCTGCCGGAGCCCCTCGTCGAATGAGCAACAGCGAAAGCACGCACACGACCAATCAGCGGTCTCGCTTCCGCCGCAGGTGGGTCGTGCTCGGTGTGGGCTTCCTGGTGATGGCCAGCGGCTGCGCCCTACGCAACTCGTTCTCCGTGTTCTACCCGGCCATCGTGGATGATTTCGGCTGGAGCAGGGGGAACACGGCCATCATGTACTCGCTGGGCATCCTTATCTGCGGCCTGCTATCGCCTCTCGTGGGCGGTCTCGTGGACAGGTTCAGACCGCAGTTGGTGCTCGCGCTAGGCATCTGCGTACTCGGTAGCGGCATTGCCATGTGCGGGCTCGCGACCCTCGAGTGGCAGTTCTACGTGCTGTTCGGCGGGGTGGCCGCCGTTGGCGGCAGCCTGACAGGGATCACTCCGCTCGCAGCGATTGTCACCCCCTGGTTTGAAAGAAACCGCGGGCTTGTGTTTGGAATCCTGGCCGCCGGGTTCGGGGTCAGCCTCGTGGCGGCATCTCTAGTGCAGTTTCTCATATCCACGTACGGTTGGCAGAGCGCCTTCGTCATTGCGGGGCTCTCGGTCGCCATCGTCATGGTGCCGCTCACTCTTGTCCTGGTCCGGCGGGCGCCTCGTGCCCGGACCGTGACGGTTGAGACGGCGTCGGGAGGGGAAGTCAGCGCAGGCAGTACGTCGGACTGGCATGGCAACGCCTGGACTCTGCGACGGGTCTTGAGGGCCCCGCAGTTCTGGATGTTGTGGATTGCAGGCTTCTGCCAGGTGGGAGTAGCTGAGAAGATCGTGATTGCGCATCAGGTCTACTTCTTCCGGGACGCGGGCTACAGCCCCGTTGTGGCCGCGTCTATCTACAGCGTGTATGGAATCGTGTTCGTCGGGGGCACCCTGGCGAGCACTCTCTCGGACAGGCTCGGGCGGGAGAAGGTCTACATCCCTGCGTGCGTCCTCAGCATCGGAGCTGCGTGCATGCTCTTCGGCATACGAGATGCGTCGCAGCCGTGTATGGCCTACCTCTTCGCGGTGCTCTTCGGCGCCGGAATGGGAGTTATGCCTCCGGTACTGTTCGCCTCGGTGGCGGACCTGTTTCACGGGATGTCCTATGGCGCTATCATGGGCATGGTGGTGCTTGGGATCTCGGTTGGCGGCGCCATCAGCCCGTGGCTGGCGGGCCATCTCCACGACGTGTCGAACAGCTACACGTCCACGCTCTTCATGCTTGTGGCCGCACTTGCGGTGTGCGGGCTCATGGTCTGGATGGCAGCTCCCAGGAGACTGAGCCCCGTCAGCCCGCAGGAGGAGCACTGAGGGGCGGGCAGCCAGGGTTCATCTGGCGGCGCGTACTGCTGTAGAATGTCATTCCGGGATTCGAGATGGACACACCTGAAGAACGCTACGACACATCAGCCGGAGATACTGCGCACGAACGAGAGCTGGCGTCGCTGCCGGTGCCCCTGGAGGAAGCGGGGTTCTGGATTGCCGCGAAGAACCAGGAGCGCCTCGGCCGGATTGCGTTGAGGTCCGAGCGGGGCGAGCAGGTCAACGTGCTCATTCGCGGCCCGAAGGGCTGCGGCAAGACGACGCTTGCGCGCGTCTTTGCGGCGCGCTGGGGCAGGCCGTTCTATGAGGTGCACTGCGGCTCCTTCGTCGATGCCGAGCAGTGGTTCGGCAAGGACCGGCTGAATGGCGGCGAGACGTGGTATCGGAAGGCTCGCTTCATACACGCAGTGGAGACCCCGAGTTGTGTCGTGCTGCTTGACGAGATTAACCGCGCTCACCCCGAAGTGCTGAACGCGATTCTCGGGCTCCTCGATTGGAGGCGCGCGATGTGGAGCGACGATCTCACCTACGAGGTGTGCGTTGCCCCGGGTGTCATCTTCTTTGCCACCATCAACGAGGGGGAGGATTTCTACGGCGTCAATCCGCTCGATGCCGCCGTCCGGGACCGCTTCCCGCGAACGGTAAAGCTTGACTACCCTCCCCGCAGGGAGGAGGCGAGCATACTGCACACGCACGGACTGTCTCTGCGGCTGTCCGAGAAGCTCACGGATTTCGCGCATACGCTGCGCAAGGCAGGACGCCCGGTCCCTGTCTCTACCAGGCAGCTGCTTGTGGCCGCAGAGGAGATATGCGAAGGAGCGTCGCTGCGTGAGGCGGTGGAGACCTCCGTCATCTTCGGAATCGACGATGTCTCCCTGGAGAAGGTCGCGCTCCAGGCCCTCCAGTGGATTGAGGGGACCCCGTCGGTAGCGCAGGAGAATGAGAGCTGATGGCGCCTGTGGACGGCCTGCGCTGAGCCTCTCCGGCTACTGGCGCATAGACTGGTCGGATGACCGCTCCCGCGAGCTGGCCTCCGTGCTGGGAGGAGCGGCGTCGCAGGCGGAACTCGTACAGACGAGACTGCGGCAGGCCCGTTTTGGAGCCCGCCGTGAGCCTATCTCTCCCATCGTGCTTGATCCGAAGCTGCTGAGCGGCTTCGCTGCTCCTGTTCCGGCGTCCGTGGTGGACTGCATGGTGGGGCTTGCCGTCCGGGAGGCAGCCTGTCGCGAGCTGTCCGCCGACAGCTCGGCCTGGGAAGACTGGGACACGCTCACCGAAGGAGAGCGCCTTGAGTTCTCGCACATCCACCGGGTGCTGGAGGACGTCTTCATCTCAGCCCGACTGGCTCGGGTGTCGACGGTGCTGGGTGAGTATCTGGCTGCCATGCGGGCCATGCTGTCGCCCGGAATGCCGCGCCGCGTCCTGCCGGATAGCGGCGGCCCGGTGACGAGAGGAGCTGTGCTCGAGCTGTGGCTGGCAGTTGTCCTCCATGGGGGAGAGTTGACTCCTGATGTGAGAGGGGATCTTCTGGCTGCGGTGGAGACGCTCCGGAAGATGGGGCGAGACTATGTCAGGATACGCGACCCTCATCGCAGACTCGGGCGTGCAGGCGAGATATGGCGCTGGCTAGGCTCCTTCCCTCCCGGCGCAGGAGACGGGCTCACAGAGCTCGGCTGGGAGCGAGAGAAGGGACTTGAGTCCGGCAGGGACAGGGAGGCGGAGTCGGCCCGTGCCCGGATGCGCAAGAACGTGCTTGGTGGAGCAGAGAGGGGCAACTTCATGGATCTCAGCTCGTATCTTGTGGACACCCCTCGGCTGGCAGCTCCTGATGAGGCTCGCGGTGGGGTGGAGGAAGTTGGGGAGGGCGTCGCTGTCGTCACGGCAGAGCTCCGTTCCCTGGGTGTCCGCGCCGCGATGACCATGATCAGGGATGCGCGATTCGACGCTGACGACTATGAGCTGGTACGCGCGCAGGTGACGCAGGAGATAGAGTCCGTGAGGCAGCTCTTCGCCCGGCTCGACGACGCGGAGTCGCGCTGGCGGCACGGCCTGCGGCGAGGCAAGCTGGACGGGAGAAGCCTTTCGAAGGTGGGTGCAGGCAAGACGAGCGTCTTCAAGGTCCGTGACAGGAGACATCGCACGTCGATGGCGCTGGTGTTCCTGGTTGATGTCTCGGCCTCGATGCGCTCGTACATGTCGGTTGTCGACCGGGCCGCGTGCGTCGTTGCGGAGGCGTTGCGGGGGCTTGCACCGCAGATATGGTACGAGGTCCTGACGTACACCAGCGGAGGGCTTCACCCGGGGGCTCCGGTCCAGCTGACACGGCTCGCCTCGTCAGGCATGCCGCTGTCGCTGCGCGACGTCTGGAGCGACGGGGGAACCCCCACCGGAGAGGCCGTGGCGGCCGCGTTGCTGGAGCTGAGGAAGCGAAGGGCGGCAAGAAAGCTCGTGCTCCACTTCACGGACGGGCATCCCAAGGACACCTATGTGGTGCGACAGGCGCTCGAGTTGTGCCGCAGGGAGGGAGTGGACGTGCTGACTGTATCGGTAGGAGCGCCCCAGGAGGCGCTCTACGGCGCCGGCAAGTGCGAGGTGGCCTACACGGTCTCGGAACTGCCGGGCGTGCTGACCCGGCTTCTGCCACGGCTCTATCGCTAGGGTGTGCCGGCAGGAGTCCTAGTCGGCACTCCCGTTGAGCGTCTTCTTCGCCTCGTTCACCTCTTCAGGGTCGGGCATCTTGGTGCGCGCCTCGACGTATTGCTCGAGCATGCGCCTCTCCTTGTGGCGGCGCAGGAGAGTCTCGGCCCCTCGGCAGAAGAACTGACTTGCGCTCTCTCCGAGCACCTGGCGTTGTTCGTCGACCGCAGTAAGAAGCGTCTGCGGGACTGTTATCTCAATCGTCACCATATCCTCCACTGGCTACTCTCCTGGGAACGGAGTCACACAAGGGGACATTATAGCGCGCCACTCGGCTATTGGGACAGCCGCTGCGAGCGAAGGCTCACGCCCTTTGACCCTGTCTCGAGGCCGCACTATACTCTGCCCAGCCCTGCACGATCGATGCCATCGTGTTGCAGAGGGAATCGTGGAGGTGCCATGTCAGACGCAGACAAGCCTTTCGAGAAGAAGGCCTCACAGCCGGCGAATGCCGGAGACAGGCTGCCCGCCTACCGGGTGGCGGCTGTCCAGGCGGCCCCTGTCTTCCTCGACAGGGACGCAACGGTGGAGAAGGGCTGTCGGCTGATTGCCGAGCTTGCCTCTCAGGGGGCCTCACTGGCGGTGTTTCCCGAGACATGGCTGCCGGGCTACCCGGTGTGGACCAACGCCGACGCCCGCTGGAACTACGGACCTGCGAAGAAGCTCTACGGCCAGTTGTATCGCAACGCCGTCGACGTTCCCGGGCCTGCCGTGTCGCGGCTCTGCGAGGCCGCGCGGGAGCATAGGGTCGCGGTCGTCATGGGCATACACGAGCGGACTCAAACCGGAACGCTGTATAACAGCATCATCTTCATCGACCGGAATGGGGAGTTGCTGGGAAAGCACAGGAAGCTCGTGCCGACCTACCACGAGCGCATGGTCTGGGGCAGGGGCGATGGCTCGACGCTCTCCGTGTTCGACACGGAGCTGGGTCGCCTGGGAGGGCTCGTGTGCT
Organism: uncultured Dehalococcoidales bacterium; assembly: GCA_964594245.1. Taxonomy (GTDB): domain Bacteria; phylum Chloroflexota; class Dehalococcoidia; order GIF9; family AB-539-J10; genus SKVJ01. Next base: position 7,950 of record CAZQML010000020.1, read on the forward strand.
GGGAGCACTGGATGCCCCTTGCCCGATACGCTCTGTACGCCGAAGGCGAGCAGGTGCACGCGGCGCTCTGGCCCAGCGCGACCGAGACCTTCCTCCTCTCGTGTCGCGCCATGGCCTTCGAGGGACGGGTGTTCGTGGTTGCGGCGGCCAGCTATCTCGAGAAAGCGATGCTGCCGGACGACTTCCCCCTGCGCCATGAGATGGAGGATTTCCCCGATCTGCTCTGTCGCGGCGGCAGCGCCGTGATAGGGCCCGACGCACGATTCATCGCGGGGCCGGTCTACGACTGCGAGACAATCGTCTACGCGGACATAGACCTGAACCGGTTGCCCGAGGAGAAGCAGTTGCTCGACGTCGCGGGGCACTACTCACGTCCGGACGTGTTCTCACTCCGTGTGAACCGCACACGCATGGAAGCTGTGTCGCCGGGTGAATAGGCGAGTCAGCCCGAGATATACCCGTCTTTGATGAGCATCTCGGCCGTGAGGACAGCCCCCCTGGCGGCGCCCATCTTCGTGTTGTGAGAGACAAGGACGTACTTGATGCCGTTGTGCAGGGCTGCGTCCTTGCGAACGCGACCGACCGTGGTCGCCATCCCGTCGTCGCTATTCCTGTCCAGCCGTGGCTGAGGCCTGAACGGGTCCTCGTTGACGAGTATCAGGTTCTTCGGCGCGGAGGGTAGCCCCGCCCCCGTGAGACCCCCGTCGTACTCTCGCATCGCCTTGACGACCGAAGGCACGTCGCACGGCTTCTGCGTCGAGGCGAAGACGGACTCGGTGTGGCCTTCCAGGACGCACACGCGCGTGCAGGTGCAGCTCACGGTGAACGAGGCGGGGCGTATCCCATCGCCCTCGATTGTGCCGAGAATCTTCTGCGTCTCGCGCTGCACCTTCTCTTCCTCTCCTGGGATGAACGGTATGACGTTGTCAAGGATATCGAGGCCGATGACTCCCGGACTCCGGCCAGCGCCTGACATAGCCTGCATCGAGGTCATGATGACCGAGTTGAGGCCGAAGCTCTCGTAGAGAGGTTTCAGTGTGATTGCCAGCCCGATAGTTGTGCAGTTCGGGTCGGGAGTCACGAAGCCCTTCCAACCCCGCCGTCGGCGCTGTGTCTCAAGCAGTCGGGCGTGGTCGGGATTCACTCCCGGTATCAGTATCGGGACGTCGTCCTCGTAGCGGAAAGCCGATGCCGTGCTGACAACAGGGACGTTCGCAGCATACTTCGGCTCGAGCGTCTTCGCCGGCCCGGACTCGATTGCGGAGAACACCACGTCGATCCCGTCGGTCGATAGCTCGGAGGCGTCAACGACCGGCATATCCATGACTTCCTCTACGGGCGGCTCGCTGCAGAACCACCTGAAGGCGCCGGAGGCCTGGTCTGTGATTGCCTCGCGGTAGCGCTTGCCGGCGGACCTCTCTGATGCGGCAAGGGCCGTCACTTCGATCCAGGGATGACCCTGGAGGGCGACCAGGAACTGCTGGCCGACTATTCCCGTAGCCCCGACTATCGCTGCTCTGACCATTTCTCCTCCTGCGGACGTGTCCGCGGGCCGTACAGTGTAGCATACGGGCCGGAGCGCGCAAGCTGTGGTCCCCCGGCAAGACCGCGGCCGTCGAGGCGTCGATACTGGCTGTTTGAAGCGCAGGTGTGTGGATAGTACAATCGCTTGGCACCGCCGACATGCGCTGCAAGGAGCACGATGAGCACAGCCAACCTCGACGCGATATTCAACCCCGCATCGATTGCGATTGCGGGAGTCTCGACCCGGGGTCGCGCGAGCGAGCTCGGCGGCCGGGGCTACCTTGATGCGATGATACGGTGCGGCTTCAAGGGCAAGCTCTACCCTGTGAACCCCAGGGGAGGAGAGGTACGCGGACTGACGGTCTACCCCGGTGTCAAGCAGATTCCGGGGCCTGTGGACTACGTTGTCTCCGCGATTCCCGCTTCCGGCGCCCTTCAGCTCATGAAGGACTGCGCCGCAAAGGGGGTGAAGGCGGTTCATCTCTTCACGTCAGGCTTCTCCGAGCTCGGCAAGGGTGACGGCATAGAGATCGAACGCGAGATCCTTGCGATAGCGAGAGAGCACGGGATACGCGTGGTCGGCCCCAACTGTATGGGAGTGTATTGTCCCGGGTCCGGCGTGTCGTTCCTGGCGGACCTGTGCAGCGAGAGCGGGCAGACAGGCATGATCTGTCAGAGTGGCGGCAACGCCATCTACGTGGCGCGAGAAGCTGCTCGCAGAGGGGTCCGTTTCAGCAAGGTCGTGTCCTACGGAAACGCAAGCGATGTCAACGAGACCGATCTCATGGAGTACATGGCGGATGACCCGGAGACCGGCATCATCATGGCCTACATCGAGGGCGTAAAGGACGGCACCGGGTTCAAGCGTGCTATCGAGCGCGCGGCGCGTCGCAAGCCTGTCATCGTCCTCAAGGTCGGCGTTAGCGAGTCAGGCGCCCGTGCCGCTGCGTCTCATACCGGCTCTCTCGCGGGAGCAGACAGGGTCTGGGACGGGTTGCTCGAGCAGGTGAATGCCGTCCGTGTGGACACACTCGAGGAGTGGATCGACATGGCGGTCACCTTCTCGTTCTTTGCCGAGCCTGTGGGCAGGAGAGTGGCGCTGCTCGGGCTTGGCGGCGGAGCGACCGTGCTGGCAGGGGATGAGGCCTCGAAGGAAGGGCTCGTAATCCCCCGCTTTCCGGATGAGTTGCTGCAGAGGACTGCCGCGCTCCTGGGAACCGAGGCGGGGACAATCATCAACAACCCTATGGACCTTTCGGCCGAGGCGTGGCGCGTCGGCTACTACCCCATACTCAAGGAGTTCAGCGAGTACGACGGCATAGACCTCACGATAGTACATCTCTCTGTGGGCCTCATCGGACGGCCACCGGAGTCGCACAACGAGATCTGGAACAAGCTTGTCGACGACGTTGTGCGGGCGCACACGGACTTCGGCAAGCCGGTTATCGTGGTCGTGCAGATGATGACCTTGCCGGAGCACTACGAGTGGATGGTGGGAGCGAGGGAGAAGTGCTACCGGGCGGGAATAGCCGTGTACAACTCGATTCGGCACGCGTCGCGCTCCTGCGCCCGCCTTCTGCGCTATTACGAGAGGGACGCTGCTCGCAGAGACGCGGCGGGCTAGGCCCGACGCCCGAACAGCTTCTCGAGCTGCCCCACGCCGAAGTGGAGTATTGTCGGGCGTCCGTGAGGGCAAGTCCTTGGCTGTGCACACTCCTCGAGCTGCTGGACAAGCTGTCTCATCTCCTCCGGCGTGAGCTGCTGTCCCGCGCGAACCGAGGCGTGACAGGCCACCGATTCCGCAAGCCTCTCGAAAGTCTCTCCCTGGCCGCCCTGGGACAGGTCCTGCAGTATCTCCCGCAGAGTCGCGGCCACGTCACTGCCGGCGAGAGATGCCGGGATGCTGCGAAGCAGATGGCTGCGTTCACCGAACGGCTCCAGCGCGAATCCCAGCGTTGCGAGCGCGTCCGCGAGGCTGGAGAGTACCGCGTCCTCGGCGGGGCTGAGTTCTATCGTGAGCGGCTCCAGGAGGCCCTGGACCTCCGGGCTGTGCGCCCCGTGTTGCTTCAGGAGGCGGTCGAACACGACTCGCTCGTGAGCCGCGTGCTGGTCGATGACGTACATGCCGTCGGGGCCTTCGGCGACGATATAGGTCGTCAAGACCTGGCCGAGGATGCGCAGTGGAGGAAGGGAAACCGAGCCTGTGGTGGGCGCCGCCGAGGGAGTGCCGAAGGACGACACCAGTGGCTCCGGCTCGCTCACCGACCATGAGGTCTGTCCAGTTGCGGCCCCCTGTGTGGCCACCGGTGTGGACATGTGGTGTGCTTCGCCGGCGATACGGGTCTTGCCGAGCGCCTCGCTCACCGCAGCGCGCACGTATCGGAACGTGGACTGCTCGTCGGCGAACTTCACCTGCGCCTTGCTCGGGTGGACGTTCACGTCGACGCGGTCTGCTGGGAGCTGGATATCGAGTATCGCAATCGCGTGGCGACCCTCGGGCAACAGGCCGCGGTATGCCTCGTCGATGGCACGCTGCAGCAGCGGGCTGCGCACCCAGCGATGGTTCACGAATGTGCTCTGGTGTCCGCGTCCCGCTCGTGACAGGGATGCTGGAGCGACGAGCCCTGTGATGACCAGGGAATCGGCGGACAGTTCCACCGCGACCATCGCCCGGGCAAGCTCAGAGCCGTAGAGCTGCGCAACGACATCGCGAGCGTCGCCGCTGCCGGGACTGCGAAGCCCATGGCGGTCCTCCAGCAGCAGGCTGAAGCTCACATGGGGAAAGGCGAGCGCGTACTGGCTCACCACGAGCGCACTGTGGCTGTTCTCGGTGCCCTCGGACTTGAGGAACTTGAGTCGAGCAGGGAAATGGCGGAACAGTCGCCTTACGGCGATGGTCGTGCCGCTGGCGCGAGGCCTGCCCTCGCTCTGTTCGACCGCGCCGCCGTGCAGGTAGACGTAGCTGCCCAGCTCCTCCCCTGCGGTGCGGGTCGATATCTCAACGTCGGCGACTGCGGCGATGCTCGGCAGCGCCTCGCCCCGAAAGCCGAGGCTCTGGACGTTCACGAGGTCGTCGATGGAGCCAATCTTGCTCGTTGCATAGCGCTGGAAAGCCAGCTCTACCTGTGACGCGGGAATGCCGGACCCGTTGTCGGCGATGCAGATGAGGTCGACGCCGCCCCGCCTGCACTCTATGTCGATCTTGGTCGAATGCGCATCAAGGGAGTTCTCGACTAGCTCCTTGACGACGGATGCGGGCCGTTCCACAACCTCGCCGGCTGCTATGCGAGAGGCGACATCGGGCGGCAGTACATGAAGCTCCACGTTGTTGCAGTCTACACGGTTACGTGTAGGCTGTCAACAGTCTCTCAGGGAAGACTATCGAATCTCTCGGTCTTCTCGAGGTGCGCGAGGCTCAGCAGGAGCCGCTTCACACCCGCTTCCTCGAAGGAGACGGTGACGACAAGGTCGTTCTTGTCGGGGAAGCAGTCCATGACCACGCCCTGGCCGAACTTCTTGTGGTGGACCCAATCGCCAACGCGGAACTCTTCGTCGGACACGCCGAAGGCTAAGGGCTGCGCGTACACGGCTCCGCTGACGCTGACGTCGTCATCGCCCCAGAGGCCGCGCGCTGTGATTAGCTCCGGATTGATGCGGTCGAGGTACCGGGACGGAGGATTGGCCAGCCCGTTCCCGAACAGGCTGCGGCGGTGCGCACGAGAGAGGAAGAGGTACTGCTGCGCCCTGGTCATGCCGACGTAGCAGAGCCGGCACTCCTCCTCCATCTCGGCGGGGTCTTCGAACGACTTGCGGTAGGGTAGAACGCCGTCCTCCATCCCGATGATGAACACGGCCGGGAACTCCAGCCCCTTTGCCTGATGCAGCGTGATGAGGGTCACCATATCGGAAGCACCGTTCATCTCGTCGGTATCTGACACGAGGCTGACCTTCTCGAGGAAGGTCGGGAGCGCCTCGCGGGGGGCGAGGTCGGCGTACTCGGCAGCGACGGTCTTCAGCTCCTGCACGTTCTCCCAGCGGCTCTCGCCGTCGTCGTGCTCCATGAGGTATCCACGGTATGAGGTCTGCACCAGGACCTGCTCGATGAGGTCGGGCAGCGCAATCTCCTCGCTCCGTCTGATCAGTCCGTCGAGAAGCTCAAGGAAGCGGCCCAGCGAGTTGCTCGCCCGGGCCGCCAGGTCCGGCCTGGCCGCCATCTCCCGGAGCGCGTCGTAGAGAGACGCGTCACTCTTGCTGGCCGAGGACTGGAGCTTGGCGAGCGTTCCCTGGCCGATGCCTCTGCCCGGGGTGTTGATGATGCGGGCAAGGCTGATGCTGTCCAGCGGATTGTGGATGACTCTGAGGTAGGCGATGAGGTCGCGGACCTCTTGCCTGCGGTAGAAGCGCGTTCCGCCGACCAGCCTGTACGGCACACCGAAGCGCATGAGGCCCTCTTCGAGGGCGCGGGACTGGGCGTTGATGCGGTACATGACCGCGCAGTCCCCGTACGAGAGGCCATCGTTTTGCACGAGCTTGTCGATTGTGGAGACAACTGTCTGCGCCTCGTCCTTCTCGTTCAGGCACTCGGCGAGCACGACCGGTTTGCCGACGTCGTTCTCGGTCCAGAGGCTCTTGTCCTTGCGGAGCGCATTGTCGGAGATGACCTGGGTTGCGGCCCCGAGGATTGTCTTTGTGGAGCGGTAATTCTGCTCCAGCATGACCACCGTGGCGTCCGGATATTCATGCTCGAAGCTGAGGATGTTGCGCACGTCGGCGCAGCGCCAGGAATAGATGGACTGGTCGGGGTCGCCGACCACGCAGAGATTCCTGTGTTTGGCTGCGAGGAGCTTCACGAGTTCGAACTGGGCGGGATTCGTGTCCTGAAACTCGTCGACGAGTAGATGGACATATCGCGACTGATAGCGCTCGAGTATCTCCGGATGGGTCTGGAACAGTCGTACCGTCTTAAGAAGGATGTCGTCGAAGTCCACCGCGTCGCTCTGGGCGAGGAGAGACTGGTATCTTTGGTAGACCCGCTGGACAATCTCCTCGAAGTAGCTGTTCACGCCTTCGGCATGACCCTGCTCAGAGAGCAGGTGGCTCTTGGCGGCGCTGATGGAGGCCTGGATAACCCGGGGAGAGTACTGCTTCGGGTCGAGTTTGAGGTCCTGCAGACTCTGCTTGATGAGGTTGACCTGGTCCTCATCATCGTACACCACGAAGCCGTGGCTCAGCCCGACGACGTCACCGTCCGTCCGCAGCATGCGGCAACAGATGGCATGAAAGGTGCCGACGGTGAGTCCGTCACAGGCGCTGCCGAGGAGTCGCTCAAGGCGCTCGCGCATCTCGCGGGCGGCCCTGTTGGTGAACGTGACCGCCATGATGCTGTGCGGGCTCACGCCTTGTGAGATGACGAGGTAGGCCACGCGATTCGTGATGACGCGCGTCTTGCCGCTACCCGGTCCCGCGATGATGAGAAGAGGGCCGCTGGTGGTCCGGACGGCCTCTTGCTGGGCAGGGTTTAGAGAGGCCAGTAAGTCCATACGAATAGAGGGCATTGTAGCATCAGTCCCGACAGGGCGAAAATCGGGGGCGTGGAGCGGCTAGTATACGCTGAGCGGCTCCCCGTCGGTTATCACCTTGCTCGCTGCCTCGAGCTTCGAACGGATGTGTCTTGGCAGGGCGAACATGCCAACGTGTGTCAGCCCATCGTATGCACGAAGCTCTCCTGTGACTCGCCTGGCCACACGTTCATCGATCTCGGTGGGTGGGAGTGTTGTGGGGTCGAGCGTGTCGGAAGCGACCGTGAAGCCCCAGAGGCTGGAGTAACAGGGTACGTGTGCCTGGTAGGGCGCTACGTGGACGAAGACCTCGCGGATGGTCCGGACGATGGCGACAAACGCGCCAAGGTCGTACCAGCGGGAGGACTCGGACTGGACTGCGACTATGCCTCCCGGCGCGAGCCGGTTCCTGACTGCGCTGTAGAACTCGCGGGTGTACAGGAGCTGCGCCGGGCCGGCCTCAAGCGGATCGGGGAGGTCAATGATGATTGCGTCGAACGTCCTCGTGCTCTCCTCCACGAAGCTCCTGGCATCGCCGACGATGAACTCTGCACGGGGGTCGTTGAAGGCACCTGCACTGAACGATGGCAGCAACTCACGGCAGACTGAGACAACCTGTTCGTCGAGGTCGACCATCGTTGCCTGCTGTACGGTTCTGTGGCGCAGCACCTCGCGGAGCGTAGCGCCCTCCCCTCCGCCGGCGATGAGCACGTGCCGGGGCTCGGGATGGGCAATCATCGCCGGGTGTACCAGCGTCTCGTGATAGACGAACTCATCTGCCTCGCTCGACTGTATCTTGCCGTCGAGCACGAGGCACGCGCCGAAGCTGCGGGTCTTGATAACCTCGATTGTCTGGTACGCACTACGCCCGGTGTACAGAAAGTCGTCGACCCTGTGCACCATCCCGAGGTCGGGAGTCAGGCCATCGTGGAACCAGGTGCGCCTGTCCGGCACGCTCTCGCTCATGGTGTTGCGCTGTTGACAGGGCTTCCCTGCAATAGTCCGCGCTTCAGCTCGACCAACGAGCAGTGTTTCGCCTGGAGTGCTTCGGAAATCACGCGTGCGGCCTCCTCGGGCTCGACGGTGTCTCCACAGGTGAACACATCCAGCGCAGCGTAGCCGCATTCGGGCCAAGTATGAATCGATATGTGGGACTCGGCGATATTAACGACGCCGCTTACGCCTTGTGGGGTGAAGTGGTAGAAGGAATCGCCGACAACGGTGGCGCCGCAGCGGACAGCCGCAGTGTGGAGGCACTCCTTGAGGAACTCGAGGTCGTCAAGCAGGGCCGCATTGCAGCCTGTGAGCTCTATGAGAAGATGTCGTCCCAACGCATACAAATCACCATCCCTCCCTTGCACCCATGGAAGCCAGTAGGAAACGTGCCCTGCAGCGCTGGGCAACGTCCGAATTCTATCGTATGTAGGAGGGGAGGGTCAAGGAGAGTTGGAGTCGCCGCTGTCTCCGCCAGACTCGATTGCCTGCCTGATGAGAAGCAACTCCGCAGAGAGCGCATCAATGCGCCCTTCGAGTTCCCCGGCAGTCGCGGAGGCCCTGTCCGGTCCCTGGCCCCGCACATCCATGTCGGACAATAGTTGCTCTCCGAATGGCCCGCTGAATGGCGCGTAGGGGCGCGCATTGCTCTCGATGCGCATGATGTCCCAGCGGTTGTCCTTGCCGCTCGAATCTGCGACGGCCTTGCGCAGCACTATGCGGTCGAAATCCAACTCTCCGTACACGATGCTCTCTTCATCGTACACGGGTCCAGCGATGTAGTCTCCCTCCGGTCCGATGATGGCGCTCCCTCCGAAGAATGACCAGCTCGCGTTGCCGAGTCCTGCGCGCTCTCTCCGTAAGCAGGGTCTACGCACATGGAGGACAGCACCACGAAGCACTGGCTCTCCAGCGCATAGGCTCGGGTGAGCACGTCAATCACCGGCCGGTTGTCGCGTCCGTTGGGGAAGTTCGGCCAGCCGGGCCAGCACGAGCAGTGAATCTGCTCGCCCTGCGAGAGGAGCATGCACTTGTTCATTGGCTGGATGTGTTCATAGCAGATAAGGCCGCCGATACGCCCGGCTGCGGTGTCGTAGACTCTGAGGGAGGTGCCGTCGCCGCGTGCCCAGAAGCAGCGCTCGCGATTCGATGGGGTCACCTTGCGGTGCCGCCCGAGTATCGTTCCGTCGGCGTCGATGAAGAGGAGTGTGTTGAAGAGCATTCCCTCGTAGCGACGCACATACTCGTTCACGCCGATGCAGACGGTTGCATTTGCCTCGCGGGCCGCATTGCACAGCTTCCCAACCTGGGGTCCGGGAATCTCGACCGAATTGCGGGTGAGGAGCAACAGGTTGTGTGCCCATTCCCCCGGGTTGCTGAGGTCGATTGACCAGTTTGCGTACGCAGGCACGAAGGTCTCCGGCAGCACGATTAGTCTGGCGCCGTGGCTGCCCGCCTCGGCGATGAGCGAGCATGCCTTGTCGATGGTGGCCTCCCTGTCCATGGGCAAGACTGGTGAGGCCTGTACGGCTGCAACCTTCATGTCCGCTCCTACCCCCTTCCGTGTGGCTGTCTATCGGCCGGCCCGTAGTTGACTACGGCGTCGGGCCAATGTCAATACCTGCGGGGAGAGCGCTGTGCGGAGACGGGGCAAACACGTTGGAGGCAGCTAGTCTTTCTGTTAGAATAACCGATGGATACGATGGATGACGGGAATGTGTTGGTGATCCTCTGCAAGGCCAGACAGGGCGAAGCCCAGCTAGTCAAGGCACGACTGGAGGACGAAGGGATTCCTGCCGCTCTCAGCTACGAGAGCCTGGGCATAGTGTACGGACTTACCGTCGATGGCCTGGGTGAGGTACGGGTCCTCGTGCCCGAGTCGCTCGTTGAGCAGGCGCGGGCCGTGCTCGCAGACAGCGGCCCTGCGGAGGGTGAAGATGTCGACGACCTCCCGTAGCGCCGCGCCGCGTGGAGCTCCGGACCTCACTGCGAGGGGAACTGCATGACCTCACGCCTTGATCGTGTCACTGAAGAGCGCCTCAAGACCATCCACGACCTGAGATCACGCGGTGTCGAACCGTATCCTCACACGTACCGCCCGAGCCACACAGCGGCGGATGCCCGTGCGTTGTGCGAGCGCGAAGGAGAGAGAACGCAGGCGGTGTCGCTCGCGGGCCGCGTCACTGCAAAGCGCAAGATGGGCAAGATGGCCTTCCTCGACCTGAAGGATGGTTCGGGAAAGCTGCAAGTCTGCCTGCGCCGTGACCTGCTGGGTGACGAGAGCTACGGCTTCCTGCGGGACATAGACATCGGGGACTTCGTCGGAGTCGAAGGGGAGATGTTCATCACGAAGACCGGAGAGGTGACAGTCGATGTGGCGCGCTTCGAACTCCTGGCCAAATCGCTGAGGCCTCTGCCCGAGAAATGGCACGGCCTTGTCGACGTGGAGACGAGGTACCGCCAGAGATACCTTGACCTGATCTCGAACGACGACGTGCGCCGCACGTTCACGCTTCGAAGCAGAATCGTGAGTGCAACCAGGAGCTTCCTCGACGGCGAAGGATACGTGGAAGTGGAGACTCCTGTGCTGCAGGCGAAGGCAGGCGGCGCGCTGGCGCGACCTTTCGTCACGCATCACCACGCCCTTGGCGAGGACCTCTTTCTGCGCATTGCACTCGAGCTGTCTCTCAAGAAGCTCATAGTCGGCGGTATTGACCGCGTGTACGAGCTTGGCAGGGTGTTCAGGAACGAGGGCATATCTGTGCGGCACAACCCGGAGTTCACGCTCATGGAATGCTACCGCGCGTACGCCGATTACGAGGACATGATGGACCTGACCGAGCGCCTGTTTGCCACGGTGGCGCAGGAGGTGCTCGGCACGACGTGTGTCGAGTTTCGCGGTCAGCAGATCGAACTGGCCCCTCCCTGGCGGCGCGTATTCCTGCGTGACGCCGTGAGGGAAGCGAGCGGCATCGACTTCGAGGACTACCAGAATGCTGAGGCGTTGCAGGAGAGGATGCTGCAGGAGGGAGTGCGTGTGGAAGGAGCGCCCCGGCGGGCCAAACTCATCGATGACCTCATCTCGACCTTTGTCGAGCCGAAGCTCGTGCAGCCGACGTTTGTACTTGACTATCCCATCGAGATGTCACCGTTCCCCAAGAGGAAGAGGGGCAATGACCGCATGGTCGAGCGTTTTGAAGCCTTCATCTCCGGCCTTGAGTTCGCGAATGCCTTCAGCGAGCTGAACGATCCGGTCGACCAGCGTGCGCGCCTGCAGCATCAACTCCAGGCGCAGGTCGGCGAGGAGGACATTGAGGTCGCTGACGAGGATTTCATCGAGGCCATGGAGTACGGTATGCCCCCCACGGGGGGACTCGGAATCGGCATCGACCGGCTGGTAATGTTGCTGACGGGGCAGGAGTCCATCCGCGACGTGATACTGTTTCCTCAGCTGAAGGGGAAACGCGATGCTTGACATCAGGCTTATCAGGGAAGACCTCCCGCTCGTGGAGCGCGCGATGCAGTTGAGGGGTATTGCTGGCGCCCTTGGCCCGGTTCTTGAGGCGGATGAGCGACACCGCAAGCTGTTGCGCGAGATGGAAGACCTGCGCGCGAGTCACAACCAGACGAGCAAGCAACTCGGGCGCATGAAAGAGCGCCCACCCGAGCTCTTGGAAGAGATGAGGGGCCTCGGGGAGCAGATCGCTGAACTCCAGCGCGGGACGAAGGAGGCGAAGGACGCCCTCGACGCCCTGTTGTTGGAGCTGCCGAACATGCCGCACGAGAGTGTACCCGAGGGCAAGGACGCCGACGACAACACCGTCGTGCGCAGCTGGGG
>CAZQML010000021.1:0-23063 GCA_964594245.1 uncultured Dehalococcoidales bacterium
CAGTCGAGAGTATTGAAGCAAGGACGGCTCGTCTATTGCCCGGTCTGTTCCTGGCCAGGATTGACGGCAAGTCTCCTGTTGAGTACATCACCAGCGAGAAAGACAGAAACCTCGTTCGGAGAACCGCCCGGACTCTCCTCAAGAACCCTGTCGATCATCTATCGGAGATAAGCCAGACCTGGAAGATGGCGCTTGAGCTCTGAGTTGTGCTGACAGCACCGACTACGGCTTGATGGCAATGCGGATTGCCACGGCCCGCCCGCGCAGAATGCCGCTATCTCCTGACGGAAGGCTCCTGCGGTGAGGACAATGGAGATGGCCGTAGCCGATTCGGGCGCCCGGCCGGCTACAGCGGAAACACCTAGTCCCGATACTTGCCCAGAACGATGACCCCGTTGGACCCGCCGAAGCCAAACGAGTTCGAGACAGCGATGTTGACGTCCATTGGTCGTTCCACATTGGGAACGTAGTCCAGGTCACACTCGGGGTCAGGCGTCTCAAGGTTGATTGTGGGCGGCACAACACTATCGCGCATCGAGAGCAGAGTGAAGATGGCTTCAACCGCCCCCGCGCCCGCCAGAAGATGGCCCATCATTGACTTGTTGGAGCTTATCGCGAGCCGTCTCGCGTGCTCGCCGAACGCGAGCTTGATCGCCCCTGTCTCAGTCCTGTCATTGCTCCGTGTCGATGTGCCGTGCGCGTTCACATAGTCGACTTCGTCACCGCTGAGGCCAGCGTCGTCCAGCGCCATTCGGATGCAGCGAGCCTGGTTCTCCATGTCAGCCTCGGTGACATGGAAGCCGTCCACATTTGACGCATAGCCGAGAATCTCTCCATAGATGCGCGCTCCCCTTTGCTGTGCGACTCCTAATTCCTCCAGAATGAGCACTCCGGCACCTTCCCCAAGCACAAAACCATCCCTGTCCTTGTCAAACGGCCGTGAAGCCTTCGATGGCTCATCGTTACGGCTGGAGAGCGCGCCCATCCGGCTGAGGCCAGCCACGCCGACGGGCAGGATGTAGGCATCGCTACCCCCTGCAATCATCGCGTCCGCTTCGCCGTACTGAATATGGCGGAACGCGTCCCCGATGGAATTGCAGCCGGTCGCGCAGGCCGTCACGATGCACTTCGAGGGACCCCTCGCACCGTACGCCATGGCAATCTCCGCCAGCGCCATGTTGGGGATGAAGCCCGTGATGAAGAAGGGCGAGATCTTGTCCCCACCTCCCTCGCGCTGCAGAAGAAAGTTCTTCTCATACGTAGTCATGCCGCCAATGCATGTGCCAAGAACCACACCCACCCGGTCTGCGTTCTGCTCGGTCACCAGAAACTGCGAGTCCTCAACAGCCATCCTCGCCGCCGCCAGCGCGTAGTGAATGAATGGGTCGGTGCGCCTGACCCTCTTCTTCTCGATAAAGTCCTCGGGGTCGAAATCCTTCAGTTCGGCCGCTATCTTCGTCTTGAAGCCAGTGGTATCGAACCTGGTGATTGGAGCCACACCCGACTCCCCTTTCCTCAACCTGGCCCACGCCCGCTCCGCGCCGGTCCCGAGGGGCGTGACAGCACCCACGCCCGTAACAACGACTCGACGTCGCTCCGTCATGCCGCCTTCGCCGCTATGTAGTCAGCCGCAGTCTGGACGGTCTGCAGTTTACCTGCATCCTCATCCGGAATCTCGATCTTGAAAGCTTCCTCCACGGCAGTCAGCAGCTCGATAATGTCGAGACTGTCGGCGCCAAAATCGTCCATGAAGGACGCCTCCGGCTTGACCTCCGCTTCATCGATCTCCAGCAGTTCTATGATCAGTTCCTTGAGACGGGCGAAGATGTCGTCTTTGTTCATCTCTCTTTCTTCTCTCCTTCACGAAATAGAGGGGCCCCCGTTGACAACGGAGAACGCCAGTCTGTTCTTGTCCCAGCGAGATATCTTACACAGTAGAGAGGCGACCTCGCAACGTCAGGGCAAGGAAGGAACTAGTCCTGCGTCGCTGCCCTCCACGGCGATGCGAGAAGGAGCCGGAAAGGGTGGCGGTTCGCCACCCCTTCCGGCACTGGTTCTCCTAGCCGACTTTGGGAAGGTCTGCAAGCGCAGCCTTGACTTTCTCATCCGGGTACTCGTAGTCCTGGAGTTTGCCGGACAGGTACGCGTCATACGCCTGCATGTCGACATGTCCGTGGCCACTATGATTGAAGAGGATGGTCTTCGCCTCGCCGGTCTCCTTACACTTGAGCGCTTCATCGATGACTGCACGAATCGCGTGCATCGTCTCAGGCGCGCTCAGGATTCCCTCGGTCCGCGCGAAGGTGATGCCTGCCTCGAAGGTCTCGAGTTGGTGGACAGCTCTGGCCTCCACCAGTCCAAGCTTGAGCAGGTGGGAGATGATGGGCGCCATGCCATGGTAGCGCAGACCGCCGGCATGAATAGGTGGCGGCATGTAACCATGGCCCAGCGTGTACATCCTGACGATGGGCGCCATCTTGGCGGAGTCGCCGTAGTCATACGCATACGGCCCCTTCGTCATAGTGGGGCAGCTATACGGCTCAACGTTGATAACGCGAAGGTCAGGCCTGGTGCCGTCAATCTTGTCCTTCACGAAAGGCAGATAGAGGCCCGCGGCATTGGAGCCACCACCCGCACATCCAATGATTATGTCCGGGTACTCGCCAGCCTCCTCCATCAGCTTCTTCGCCTCCAGCCCGTTCACCGTCTGGTGCAAGAGGACATGGTTGAGCACGCTGCCAAGCGAGTAGTGCGAGTCGTCACGTGACATGGCTTCCTCAACCGCCTCGCTGATGGCCAGTCCAAGACTGCCGGGGCAGTCGGGGTCCTCGGCCAGCATCGCGCGGCCGGCTGCCGTCTCCATGCTGGGACTCGGAACACAGTGACCTCCCCACGCCTCCATCATGATGCGCCGGTAGGGCTTCTGGTCATAACTCACCCTGACCATAAAGACCTTGATCTCCACACCAAAGCACGCGCCCCCGAAAGAGAGCGCGCTACCCCACTGTCCGGCCCCGGTCTCGGTCACGATTCGCTTGATTCCTTCCTGCTTGTTGTAATACGCCTGGGCCACGGCAGTATTTGGCTTGTGGCTTCCCGGCGGACTCACGCCTTCGTACTTGTAGAAGATCTTGGCCGGGGTACCGAGGAGCTTCTCGAGGCGGCGCGCGCGATGCAGCGTAGTAGGCCTCCAGAGACGATAGACATCGAGGACTTCATCAGGAATCTCGATGTACCGCTCCGTGCTGACCTCCTGCATGATGCAGGCCATCGGGAACAGCGGTGCAAGATCATCCGGCGTCAGCGGCTGGCCCGTCCCGGGGTGCAACGCAGGCGACATTGGCACCGGCAGGTCAGCCTGGATGTTGTACCAGTAGCGTGGCAGGTCCTTCTCATCGAGTACGTATTTCACCCTGTTGTCCGTCACTTGCTTCCTCCTTTTCTCATCGTGGAATCTTGAGACGCTGTCACATCCAACAATTCTCTGGCGCCCGCAGGCGCCACCTGAGTGGCAATCGAACCATGGTCACCTCCTGAACGAAAAAAGAGCCTCTCGCCGAGGGGCGAGAGGCTCATGCTTCGCGGTGCCACCCTCATTCGGTCTTGCGACCATCTCTGCAGGTACCGCCCTACGGCTATACCCCGGGTTGTGATAACGCTACCCCTGCGCCAAAGCCTACTCGGTTCTCAGTCCTTTCGGTTTGGGGCTCCCCGGTCCATTCCAACCCTGCGCAGGTATCGGCTCACACCTTACCCGACTCTCTGAACCTCGCCTCGGGCTGTACTACTCCGGTTCAACGCCTGTGTCTTATTCAGTTGAAGGCATGGTAGTACGGCATTTCCGCCATTGTCAAGTTGGGCGCAAATCTTTCCGTCAGAAATACTCCCCGGGAACATGGTTCGCAGGGCGGTCATGGGAAGAGTACTCCCACTGCACCCTCCGAAAGCTACTGCAGCAGTGGCAAGAGATCAAGCAGGCTGCCAAGGGACCCGTTGGCCGTATCGCACCTGTCCAGATGGTAAGCCACAATTCCTGCTTCGGATGAGCCGACGAAATCGTGCTCCCAGCTGTCCCCCACGTGCACCACCTCCGATGGTTCGGCGTCCAGCTCGCGGCACAGCCACCTGAAGAACTCTTCGTCCTTCAGTCTGCCGTGTTCTGACGTGGAGGAAAACATGCGCAGGAAATACGGCTGCACGTCCCTGAGCAGGGGCCGCAGAAACTCAAGCGGCGTTGACGATGCCACCAAGAGAGTGAAACGCCCCGAGAGAGATTCCAACACGGTCGGAACCTCGGGATAGAACTCGATCTTGGACCTGAGGCCTTCGATAACTGGAATTGCGGAGCCAAGGCCGAACCGTTCGAACCAGTAACTGATGTCGTACAGTTCCCGTCTGCCTTTTCCGATGCTCTCATACTGCGCAAAGACCCGTTCAGCCGCCTCGCCAAGGGGGACTCCATACTTGCGCGCATACAGTGCAGGTACTGCCTCACGCCAGATTGTCCGCGAGAAAACGTGCGTGGCAAGCGTGCCTTCGGCGTCGAACGAGACGTAGCGGGTGCGATGGTTGGCTGATAACATCGGCTCCAGCAATCGTAGCACAGGGAGACATCAACTCCCATCGATTTGCCACGCCTCGAACGCACCGCTACAATGCCACGAATGCGAACGGAGGAGAGTGGAAGGAGAACCGCGCCCGGCTCCGAGCTCGGCCCGATACGCCCCCCGAGCGAGGCCTACTCGCTTCTGATACGTGCGACCCGCAATTGCCCCTGGAACAAGTGTCTGTTCTGTCACTGCTACAAGGGCACCAGCTTCTCGCTGAGGCCTGTCGAAGAAATCGTGCATGACATCGACGCGGCCGGTGAGATGCGCGACTACATCGTCGAGGCCTCGTGGAGGCTGGGCTACGAAGGCAACGAGAGGCTGGCAGCTGCCGCCATCCTCAGCCAACCGTACGGGGACGCGTGTCTGAACAACGTGGCGCTGTTCCTCTACGCAGGAGGGGAGTCCGCCTTCCTCCAGGACTCGAACACGCTCATCATGCGAACCCACGACCTTGTGGCAGTGCTGCGGCACCTCTACAACGTATTCCCTGACCTCAAGAGAGTGACCTCTTACAGTCGTTCTCACACCGCCGCGCACAAGACACTGGAGGAACTCAAGGAGATCAGGGAGGCCGGCCTCGTGCGAATACACATCGGGCTTGAGACCGGCTACGATCCGCTGCTGCAATACATCCAGAAAGGAACGACCGCAGCCCAGCAGATCGCGGCAGGCCAGAAGATTGTCGAGGCAGGGTTCTCACTCTCAGAATATGTGATGCCAGGGATGGGTGGCCGGGCAATGGCGGAGGGCCACGTGCGGGAGACGGCGCGCGTGCTGAACGAGATCAACCCGGAGTTCATACGACTCCGCAGCCTCCACATCACTCCGACGATGCCTCTGTGGTCGCACCTGCAGGACGGCAACTTCGAGCTACAGAGCGAGGACGACGTCGTGCGGGAGATAGCAGGCATTATCGAGAGGCTGGACGTAAGCAGCCACCTGAAGAGCGACCACATCCTCAACCTGCTCATGGAGGTCGAGGGGAAGTTCCCCGAGGACAAGCCAGCCTGCCTCGCAATCATCAACGAATACCTCGGTCTGCCGGACGAAGAGCGTTTGAACTTCCAATTGGGCAGGAGGATGGGATACTACGAGAGTCTGTCAGACCTGAGAGATGCCACCAGATTCGGCACGGTCGCCGAGGCGCTGCGCCGGATACGAGAACGAGGCGACGGTGTGGAAGAGGTCATCCGCCGTCTCAAGGACAGATTCATCTAGGCGGACGCCGCCTCAAGGCGTTTGGCCATATACGGCCCTTTGTTCACATAGCCAAGCTGGCGATAGTAGTCTCTCGCCCCCACACCACTCAGGACCCGCAGCGTGCCGGCACCGAACTCGAAAGCAGCTATCCGCTCGGCCTCCTGCAGCAGTGAAGTGCCCAGGCCTCTGTGCTGGACGGCCGATTCCCGTCGCTCACCAAAGGACAACTCGGGTCCGAAGACATGCAGTTCTCTGACCGTAGCAACATTGCCCGTGTCTGTTGGCGCCTTCTCCAGGCCCTCCGTGAGAGAGAGTCTAAGCAACGCGAACAGAGTGCCTGCCGGGTCTTCATAGGAAAGGAACTCCTCATGGCCATCGCCTGTCTCGTAGCGCGCCCTTCGAAGCGCCGGCTCACCGACGGACCAGCCGTCGCGCGTTCTGTGGCCATACTCGCGGCAACGCACGCAGTGGCAATCGACGCCCAGTTCCCTCATCCGGCTGCGAACCGTACCGCGAAGCGCCAGGTCATCGCACCCCGCCAGGATGAACTTCCTCGGAATATCTCTCATCAGCCTGGCGACGCGGACATACGGAGGCACCATCATCTTCATCTCAACCAGGAGGTCTCTCATCTCATCTCCACTGCAAGGCTGGAAGTGACCGTCCCTGTGCCATGACTCAAGCTCCGACCCGCTGACCACCACCGTCGGATACAGCTTGAGGCCATCCGGACGAAACTGCGGCTCATCGAACAGCCTTCGTGTCAGCTCAAGGTCGTGCTGCGGGGATGAGCCGGGGAGACCGGGCATCCAGTGGTAGTAGACCTTGAACCCGTGGCGCCGCAGACACGACGTGGCATCGACAATCTCCGCGACACCGTGACCGCGACGCGTCAGCTTGTGAATCTTGTCATCCAGCGTCTGGACGCCCAGTTCTACTCTGGTTGCCCCGAAGTCCAGAAGGCGTTCAATCTCGCCCTCCCCACACCAATCCGGCCTCGTCTCCACGCACAGACCCACGCAGCGGTGCGCGGACGACTCGTTCACGCTCTTGGCAGCCTCGAGATGCGATGATTCCGTCTCATTCAATGCGTCGTAGCACGACTTGACGAACCAGTACTGGTAGTCGACAGGATAGGCCAAGAACGTGCCCCCCATGATGATGAGCTCGATCTTGTCCACGGGGTGCCCCATCCCGACAAGGGTCTCAATCCTGAGTCGCACCTGTGCTGCCGGGTCAAACCCGCACCTGATAGCACGCAGGACCGCAGGCGACTCGACCGTGTAGCTCTTGGGTGCGCCAACGGCCGACGGGCAGTAGACACAGTCGCCCGGACAGGGAAAGGGCTTCGCCATCACAGCGACAGGGGTCACCCCAGAAATGGTTCGTGTCGCCTTCCTCATGCTACGCTTGAGTCTAGCAGGCACCTGTAGTGACGACAAACAGAGAGACGTTCGACAGCATCGCCGCAAGCTGGTACAGAACCAGACACTGGCCGCTCCTCCGCACGGAGCTTGAAGAAGTCGCGCGGAGGTGGTGTAGCGGACGGGTTGCGAATCTCGGATGCGGGCATGGTTCGGACTTCCTGCCCTTCAAAGGCGGCTTTGACCTGTACGGCCTGGATTTCTCGAGGCAGATGCTACTTCATGGCTGCAAGTTCACGGAAAGGCATGGAATTCAGGCGAGCCTCATACAGGGCGACCTTGCGGCGCTGCCGTTCAGAGATGGCTCGTTCGACTACGCCATCGCCGTGGCCAGCTATCACCACGTGGAGGGAGAAGACGCCCGCGAGCAGGCCTTTGCCGAGCTACACCGAATCCTGCACCCGGGCGGAGAGGTCTTCCTCAGCGTGTGGAACCACCTCCAACCCAGGTTCTGGTTCACTCCGAGGGATCAGCAGGTCCCCTGGCGAACCGAAGGAAAGGTTCTGAACCGCTACTACCACTTCTACAGGCACGGCGAACTCGGAGGCCTGCTGAAGAGAGCAGGCTTCAGGATAGAGTGGATGGGTCCCGAGAGACGATTCCGCGGTCCGATTCGCCGGCTCTCGCGAAACATCTGCGTGTTGGCAAGCAGACCTCCGTAGTGGCAAGAGACCGGCGCTAGCCCTGTATGGGAGGCACGCGGCTGACGTTGTCCTTCCGCGGCAGCCCTGCCTCAACTTCTTCCACAAACACTGTCACCAGCTCCGCGTCGAACTGAGTGCCGGCTCCCTCTTGCAGGAGGTGCAGAGCTTCGCCATCAGACAACGCATCACGGTATGGCCGGGCCGACGCCATTGCGGCAAAGGAGTCCGCTACCGCGAGTATCCGGGCGCCAAGCGGAATCGACTTGCCGCGCAGACCCTCCGGGTAGCCGGTCCCATCCCACCTCTCGTGGTGATACAGGATGTTGCCGACGCAGGGTGCGAGATCAGGGACGTTCCCCACGATATTGGCGCCAAGCTTAGGGTGCGACTTGATGGCCTCCCACTCATCGGCATCAAGCGCACCCGTCTTGTTCAGTATTCGATCAGGGATTCCAATCTTACCGATGTCGTGCAGCAGCGCGGAGGTGCTGATTCTTGACACCTCGTCGGACGGAAGGCCCAGAGACTCGGCAAGTGCGACAGCATATGTGTTCACCTTACGCGAATGGCCGTACGTGTAGTGGTCTTTGACGTCGACGGCAGCCGCCAGCGCATAAACTGCGCTCAGCCCACTCCCGCGGTGATTGCCCTTGACATCCGTGCCATTCTCGACATCGGCGAATATCTTTGAAGAGATGTAGGTCCTGTTTCCGCCCGTGTTCTTGGCATAGTAGAGGGCGGTGTCAGCAGTGGTCACCAGTTCCCCGGACATGACTCCGTCGGATGGATAGCTCGCCAGGCCAACGCTACAGGTCACACCACTCTGTTTCGTCTCCATCTCCCGGGCGATGCCCGTCCTGACTCTCTCCGCTACCATGTACGCATCTTCCGGAGTCGTCCGCGGCAGAATGACGGCGAACTCATCTCCTCCATAGCGAAATGCCTGGTCGGCATCACGAACAGCCTGGCCAATCAGGGTGCCCACGAACTTCAGCAGTTTGTCTCCCGAGGGATGGCCATACATATCGTTGTAGGCCTTGAATGAGTCGAGGTCCAACATCAGCAACGAGAACGTTACGTCGTGCCTCGAATGCCTCGAGACTTCTTCCTTAAGCCGTTCCTCGAAATGCCGCCTGTTGAACAGTCCGGTGAGTTCGTCGACCCGGCTTCTCTGTTCGGCCCTGGCATACAGCGTCGCGTTCTCGATTGGCGTCGCTATCTGCCGCGCAACCTGTTCAAGCAGACGGATTTCTTCCTCACCGTATGCGTTGGGCTGGCTGCTCGCCACCACCAACGTGCTTATCACCTCATCCCTCACGATGAGCGGCAGGTGAATGATAGAGCGAATGCCTTCACGGACGTAGTGGCTATCCGGCCAGTACGTGGGAGCAGACTGGATGTCAGGCTGGTACGAGGGTTTTCGATGCTGGGCCACCCACTCGGTGGCCGTGCCCCCCAAGGAGTGAGACGCCTCCGCCAAATCGGTTGCGCCCACGTCGCCGAATATCGCCTGGAATCGCACTCTGTCGCCCTCTATCATCGCCACGGCGGCATGATCCAGAGGGACAACCTTCTTGAGCTCGCGAGCGAAGCCCTGGAAGACATCCTGCATGTCCAGGCTCGAACTCACGACAGTAGCCAGCCGGTTGAGCAATGTCAGTTCCGTGTCCTGCTTCTGAAGCTGCTCGTAGAGATACTGCTTCTCCATGCTCGCCGCCACGCGGCTTGCGACCATTCTCATCAGGTCAAGGTCCTCAACCGAGTAGTGCCTGCCTCCGGGCTTTGCTCCAACCGCGAGCACGCCGACCACCTCGCCACTGTTGGCGATTGGCAGAAACAACTCAACGTGCGCCGCGCGCACATCGTCCTGTTCCTGCTTCCACAGTGCCTGAAACTCCGGGAGTATGCTCAGGTGGCGAACCGGGAGGAGTTGGCCCTCACGCCGCAGCCATGCCAGCAGTGGACTCTCCTGCTTCAAGCGAAGCCCCGGACGTTCGCCACCTTCGGACACCGGCGGATGTGCGAAGTGAACGACGAAGTCTCCATGCTGAGCGTCCGGCAGGAGCAGATAGGCAACCCTCGCATCGACCGAGCCTGCCAGCAGAGACACAAGCTGTCTGCCGAACTGCTCCAGCGTCGGCACATCGTAGATGCGCTCTACGAACTCGGACATCTGGCGGCGCGCCTCATACTTGTCCCCAACGAACACCTCCTCAACCTTACGGCGCAGCGCGTCGCGGACCACGTTGTTGAGAATGAAGATTAGCGGCACCCCAATCCCTATCATGACCAGCGCCGTCTTCATGTCGTACCGGACGCCAAACAGTAGATGGGATAGGGAAAGCAGGAGCAACAAGGCAGTGATGCCCCCACCATATAGGAGCAACAGAACCAGACCCCGCCGCACGAAGACCCTGATGTCGAGCAACCTGTGAGCGACCACGGCATAGCTGAGGACGCAGGCAACCAGCAGATTGCCGATGTGAGCGACCGGGAAACTGCCTCCGGACGGCATGAAGGTCAAGAACATGAAAAGAGACAGCAGAGCAGTTGCCAGCATCAGATACAGAAACTGATTGCGTTCGGCCGCCTCAGACGACAGCCGGTAGCGGCGCACCAGAGATTGCATGGCGTTGCCGGCCAACAGCACGAACATCAGCGAAGCGAGGATGAGAAGCGGAAGGCCATAGTGTACTGTCAGCCCTTCCCCTGTCACAACCACCGACCGCGGCACGACCCCCAGGACAGAGAGAGCAACAACCGCAAGCACGAACAGATAGGCGAGCCGTATGCGGGCAGGTGTCCTGCTGAAGTACGCCCGCATGAAATAGTAGAACTGGACTACGGCCCAGATTGCCACACAGATGACCACCTGCGCCAAGAGCTGCTTCCGGTCCAGAAGGTAGTCACTACGGGCGATGAGATCAAGGAGGCTCCATAGAAACGCGGGGCCCACGAAGGCCACAAGAAGCCTGTGCTTCTCTCCCCAGGGGCGATTCGCGAGAAGCAGGAGAGTGAGCGGCACATAGGCGACGCACGCGATGAGAGGAATCACCACGTGGGTGTTCATGCCGCAATTATGGCACACGAGTTCGTCCCGTCAAGACAGAACGAAAGTACTGGTTCGACCCCTGACCCGTCATGATACGGCACCGCAAGTACACATCACTGCCGAAATGCGGCAATTGGAGGCACTGGCAGGAGCGCCGTGGGACAATCCAATGCCTCCAATGACGGACACACGACGGGGCGGCCTGTCGGCCGCCCCGCTTCAGGTAGGTAATACGATGCGGTGCTATCTACGCAGCAACACGCTCAGTCGCCATGGCGGCAACGCGCTCGACCTCGATGGCAATCTCGCCAAGTGCTGAGAGCACGCCGTCGGAAGGATTGATGTGCGGCGGCTTGAGATGGCCGAGATCAGCACCTTCGTTCTGGCGTCGCATGATGTATCTCGAGAAGGCGCCTGCCGGAAGATACGTCACCATCAAGGGAAGGTCCTGCGGTGGCTCTTCATCTTCGCCGAATATGGAGTAGATGTTGAAGTCATACTGCTTGTCCAGCTCTCTGAACTGCCTGTACAGCATCGCCACGTACGCAGATTCGGACGGCGCCGGAGACCGTGACGGCTCAAGGTAGACGTGCAGCATCGCGCGGCCTTCGACGAGTTCCTTACGCGCTGTCCAGTCGACATACGGCACCTCCGATTTCTCGATTGCCTCCCAGATGACACGCTCCGTGAGCCGCCCAAAGCCCGCGATGTCAATCAGGTCGTCGGCGCGCCGCTCGAAGACCATCTGAGGTATCTCAATGCCGGTCTTCTCGCTGCGCAGGCTGGTGATGCGGATGACATCGCCTACGCGATAGCGGGTGAGCGCACCACCATGAAGGTTGGTGAGCACGAGCTCGTAGCATTCGCCCGCCTCCACCTCATCCAGCAGCACGGTGCTCGGCTGATACGAGTGGTCAAGTTGCCACTTGAAGTGCTCGCGTTCCGGTATGAACTCGAAGAAGTTCAGGTTCGGCACGAAGGTCATCGCGTCGTAGTCCCACGCCTGGATAGCGTAGATACCACCCTCCGAGCCCACGTACAGCTCCAGCGGCACTCTACCCCACAGCTCTTCAACACGCTTCTTGAAGACTGCGGAGTCCGTTCCTCCACCCAGGATGCCGGACACGGACCAGATATCCCGTGGCAGAAGTGGCCGCCTGGCCATCTTGCTCCTGATAAGCGCACGCACGACGCGGAAGAGGGCCGACCTGTTGCGCAGGAGTGCCCGCTTGTCCATCTTGTTCGACTGTTGCTTCAACTGCTCACCGACCGTCACCAGGACGGAAGGAAGCCCTCCAAACCCATCCAGCCCTTCGTTGAGAGCATCGGCGAACCCCTTCTTGATCTTGTCCGTGAACGACAGACCCTCGGCGTCCGAGGGCAGAAAGTCGCAGTTGATGGCCTGCTGCAATAGCGCGGCAATCACGCCGGAGGCGTACGGCGGCGATGCAAAGGTGGACAGCATCTTCAGGTGCTCGCGCAGATGTGACGTGTCCCCCTTGTGATTGCAGAGGCCAAGTATGGCTGCCGCACCACACAACCTCTCCAGCTCCGCGACGAATCGCTCGGACAACGGAATCCACTTGATATCGTACTTGCCTGTGTAGCCGGACGTACGGACCCACTGGGCCGGCTGGACGGGCAAGGTCTCCTCCCGCTTCTCAGTCAGTTCAGGGACGTAGTCCGCGTAGGTCGTGAGCGGCACCACTCTCCGGAACTCGTCAATCGTCGAAGGCATGGAACCTCGCATTATCTTCCTGCCCAGCTCACTCCCCCGCAGCAGTTCAAGCTGCTCGCGCATCAGACTGCGCTGGATCACCATGAACTGCTGAAGGTCGAGATCCAGGAAGCCGCAGCACATCTGCCAGAGTTCTTCTTTTCTTCCTTCCCGTAGAAGGTCAATCGGTCTTGTCATAGTCATGCACCTCCGTGCTTCACTCTTTGGCCACGCCTGGATTGCCGGACATCGGCCGGCAGCCAGCACGCTACCGGACCTTGGTAACTATGACAATTGTCTGGGGTCTTGAGAAGGGATTGTTGTCTAGAAGATTGTTCTAGTGCACGGCGAGGGGGGAGGGAGGGAGAAGTATGGATGAGTGAAAAGGCACATCGTCCCGGGGATGGGACGAAGTAGCAGACAGAAGTTGTTAATCGTGGTGTGAGCGGGCCAGGGTCCTGAGCTTGCGACTGAGCTGCTCGAAATCCTCGTCTCGTGGTTCACGCCCCAGCTCAAGCCCGTAGTTGATGAAGAAATCGAGGAAGCTCCTCAGCAGTTCCTTGGCTCCTTCCTGGAACTCGAGAAATTCCTCGCGCGTCACGCCGTCGTCCTTCTGGGTACTCCCCTTCGCTCCATCCTCCCTCTCGCGCAACCGCCCCTCGATGAGGAGGTCGATGAACTCAGACCTGCTCAGTTCGCCCCTGTTCTGGTCGATCTTTCCTACCAGATCGGCATCAACGACCAGCATTCTCTTCTCGGACATTGCAGCTAGTTCCTCCTTACATATGTTCCGTGCTGGCGGATGGGGGCAGCTTGTCCGGTCACCGGCTTATACTTCAACATCGAGAATCTCTAACACGGTGTCAATGCTCTTCAGAAGCTCTGCGCCCTTCTTCGTCACATGATAGCCCACGCTCGGATTGCCCACCTCGACCTTGTGAATCAGTCCCTGATTCAACAGGAATGCGAGGTATTTCTGCAGCTGCGCG
Organism: uncultured Dehalococcoidales bacterium; assembly: GCA_964594245.1. Classification (GTDB taxonomy): domain Bacteria; phylum Chloroflexota; class Dehalococcoidia; order GIF9; family AB-539-J10; genus SKVJ01. The sequence continues at coordinate 13,637 of CAZQML010000021.1, forward strand.
TAGCTCATGTTGACGCTGTACATGATCTCTGTTTTGCCAGCGCCGTTTTCGCCGACCTTCAGCATCTCCGCGATAATCTCGATGTTCGAACGCCGCTTGTTCATCCTGAGCCTGTGCGTGACTAACGTACGGCTACCATACTACCACAGGGGAACGCCTTGTCAATAGAACATAGTTCCATTGTGGATGGTCTACGATTCTGTCCACCCCCCAACTGTTCAGCGAAGATGTCCACATGCAGGAGATGGTGACGTCCAACACGAAGGGGGAGAGGCCAGAGACCACGCGCACAATCATCGTAGAACACGTAGCACCTGCCTGGGGATGAAGGTGTAGTCCGCGTAGGGGCGCTTCGGGAAGCGCCCGGTGATTGTGTGCCGGACAGGGTTGGTGCCATCTGGAGAGGCGATGTCTGCGGCAGCCATAAGGTTTCCAAGATTGATCTTCGGCTACAACCGTGGTTCCAGACAATGGCCGGGCCGTTCACGAACGGCCCCTACGCCGAAACCACCACCAAGTCCCCACGGGCAACCGCAGGCTGCTGGCATGACCTTCCTCGGGCGCCGGGTCGTTCCCGAACGACCCCTACATTCGGACCGACCCTCCAAGCCGCTTCTGCGGTGGGACTGTCTGCCAAAGGCAGTGCGATGGAAATCGGGAAGCATGAACACGGAAGGGGCTCAGCGGGCGGAATCTCAGTAGCGAGCGGCCGACCGTCGTTTCGAGACAATCCAGAATATTATGAGCACGTTGAGCACCCCGAAGAGGCCGATTACCAGCCAGACCCACTGTGGAGTCGCGGACGAGGGGGCCCCGGGGGCCAGGTCCAGCACGGGCGGCGGGCCGAGAGACAGAGCCTGAGTCTCACCAATCACCGTGAAGGACGCGACAGTCCATTCACTTGGAGCCGGCTTGAGCGCTCGCACGCGCCAGAAATACGTTCTGCCCCAGTCGAGCTCTCCCGGGTACACATAGGCAGTCCGGTCCAGCTCCTGTCTCTCAACCACGAGATTGAACTCGTCGTCCTCGGCCAGCAGGAATTCGTACTCCGTCGTTGGAGGAAAGCCGTTCCATGAGAAGCCCGGAGTCCTCGACACACCCTGGGCTCCAGGTTCGGGTGCGTCAGGCAGCGGGGCAACGTGCATCTTCTCCACTGTCGCGCCGGCGGCGACGATGAACCGCATCGACGGAGACCAGCGCGTATGGACACCTTCCCCCTCGGTCGTCCCCGTTGCTCTTACGCGCCAGTAGTACGTGCCCCCGCAATCGAAGCTGAACGGAATCTCGAAATAGCACACGCCTGGCGCGTCACAGCAAACCGGGTCGATCTGCTCCACCTTGAGGAGGACGAACTCGAACTGCTCGTCCATGGCCGCCCACAACTCATAGATCTCGGCCTTGGGAAGCTCCCTCCAGCGGAAACAGAACGGACATGCATCACAGTCACAGGCATCGCAGTCAAGCACTTCTCCGATCGCCGGAGACAGCGGCCATGGGGTCGGGCGAACAAACGTGTCGGAGTAGACCCACAGGCAGCCCACCCGTGCGTCGTAGTCGTAGTGCCTCCCGTCTATAGCCCACAGATCGACGTCGTCATCACTCGTCGTCCGCAGAGTTCCAGGTCGGAACTCCGTTCCCGCAGTAAGCCCAACGGTGAGTCGATCCCAGTCAATTGCCCCCACTCTCGAAGCCCGGGGCACCAGGGTCCGGTCGACACCCTCCCCAAAGGCGCCATACAGCACATCTCCGGTCTGCGCGAGCCCCGAGAAACCATTATCCGGCGGATGAAGGTTCGTCCACTCAATGTCACCTCCCACAGTCCGCCGGTAGACACCGCTCATGGTGCTCTCAGTAGCAGCGTACAAGAGCTTGTTTCTGGCAAAATCCTCATCAACCACCATGTGTATCTTGTCCGGCTCCGGCAGTGGCTCAAGCAGCTCGAATGTCTCTCCGCCGTCCGTCGACCACGCTATCTTCCCTTCATCGCCCTTGTCGCCAACGAACACATAGTTGTCCCCTTCGAAAGCGACCGAGTAGCCTGATTTCAGGCCGGTATCAATCTCCGTCGTCCAATCCCATACGTACCAGCGCCGTATCCTGGTCCACTGCGCGATGTTGAGCTCGTAGTCGTCAAGCACATACAGCCTCTCGCTGCTTGCTACGGCAAGGTCCGTGATGTTCGGACACTCGCTGATGCGTTCCCAGGTCCGGCCCTCGTCGAGTGACTTGTACGCGAAGCTGCTTTCCCGAACGGCGTAGAAGACAGCGTCCTCCGGACTGTCCTCAGGAGTGCGGCGCATGATTATGTCGTCTGTCTCGCTGTCGAGGAAATCGACGCGTTCCCACCGCTTCCCCAGGTCCTCCACAAGAACCGCTCTCGTCCTCCAGATGCTGTCGACGCCGTTCCAACCCACGGAGGCCAGATAGATGATGTTCGCGGTGTCTTTCGGCGAACTGTCACCGACCAACCAGAGGGAGTAGTCACACAGCTCATCCATCTCAGTATCAATCAGGCTGATCTGGTTCCAGTGCTGATAGTTGTAGCCCACATCTGCACGGGATATTGCACTCTCGTCAGGGTCTCCAACACTGTTCCCACTCCATGGCCAGGGCGGAGTGGTGTCCGCCCACTCTGCGAGAGTCGTTATGGAACTGCTGCTGGTAGCACACAAAGCCCACTCTCCATCCGGCGAGAAGGCCACCTGCGCATTCGCCACGCCGGAACCGTAGCCGCCTGAAGGGTGCTTCTCAGGCTCAGACCACTCAGGGTAGTCTTCCTCGGGGTTGGAGCAGAAATGGACGCGAGCTCTGCCCGTGTCAGCGTCAGCGGCCACTTCGCCCGCGAGCAACAGGCCATTGGAATACGCGATGGAAAGGATAGGCGCCTTGCTTCCACGGTCGACATCGAGGCGGCGCACGTCTGTGTTCTCAACCCGGTATACATCGTCCGTGTCGGCCGTGCCAGCCTCCGACACATACGAGACGAACAGGTTCCTGTAATCCGGGTCATCGCCCGAGTAGCCGTCGAAGAACGCCAGGTCGGAGAAGATGATCTCGTCCTCCGTTGGCGAGACCTCGGGCAGCTCGGAGACATCAATGAAGTCCGGGTCTGTGGCATTCGTCCAGTTCGTGGTATTCGCTACCGTGTTGCGGTACCCCGTGCACACGTATGTTCCGGCAACGTCGCTGCCGACGGCGACAATCGTCTCATCCACGTCGTAGCCGGGAGAGAAGCGGACGGTGCTCACGTCATAATCCAGCTCTTGTTCGGACCACGCGCCCCACATCTCTGAGGAGGTGACCACCCAGACATCGCCGTAGGTCGCTGAAGCTTCAACGCGAGTGCCCACAGCAATATCACGTGCGCCGTCGTATTCGCCCGACACGCATACGTCAGCTATGAGTTCAGCCGAAGACCAGCCCACGACAGACGAGCTGTAGACCCACGTCTCTCCCCCGTCGTCGGATACGTAGACCTCCTGCCGCCCGTCGGTCACAGCAACAACGAAGTCAGGGTCGTCCGGCGCCACTGCGAGGTCCCAGACAGGGAGCACGGGAGCAGGCACCGTGTCAAGTAGGTTGTCCAGAATATCGTCCTGCCACGATAGTCCGCCATCATCGGACTTGTAGAGAACCGAGTTGGAGATGTCCGAGGCATACCAGACAGTGTCGGAGCCGAGGACAAGAACATTCACCTCGCTCGGGGTCACCACCATGAAATCCTCGTCGCTTGGCGTACGAATCGTGGACCAGAGCAACGTGTCTGGGGCCGCAAGCACCGGCGTCCCAGGCAGAAGAATCGGGGCCAGCGGGGGCAATAGCAATGACAAACAGAAAAGGACCTGGACAAACCGCCTCTTGACCATGTCTGCGTCAATTCTCCTGCCCACTGATATGTTTGTCAATACGCACGGGCCTGCATGTAGAAGGTCTACGATTCTGTCCTCCCTTAAGCGTTCAGCGAAAATGTCCGCATGCAGGAGATGCTGACATTGAACAGGAAGGAGCAGATGCGATTGCGGATACTGAACGAGGTTGAAGGTGGGAGGCTGGGGATGGGAGAGGCAGCGATGATGATGAAGTTGTCGGTGCGACAGGCGCGGCGGTTGCGCGGAGTGTATCGGGATGAGGGTGCGGCAGGCCTGGCGCACGGGAACCGGGGGCGACGGCCGCGGAACGCGGTTGATACGGAAGTGGTGCAGCGAGTCGTGGCACTCACGAGAGAGCGATACCAGGGGGTGAACCAGCAGCACCTGACGGAACTGCTTGAGGAGGGGCATGAGATCCGGCTATCGCGGTCGACGGTGCGGAGGGTGCTGCTGCGTGCGGGGATACGGAGCCCGCAGACGCGTAGAGCGCCGAAACACCGCAGCAGGCGGGAGCGGAAGCCACAGGAAGGGATGCTGCTGCAGGTAGACGGGAGTCCCCATGACTGGCTGGAGGGACGAGGGCCGCGCCTGTGCCTGGTGGGCGCTATCGACGACGCTACCAGCCACGTGCCCGGCGCGGTCTTCCGGCGACAGGAAGACATCGCGGGGTATTTCGCGATGCTGCGGCAGGTAGTGAAGACGAAGGGGATTCCGCTGGCGCTGTACCACGACAAACACACGATCTTCGTCTCACCGAAGAAGGAGGTGGACTCGATAGCCGGTCAGCTGGCCGGGGAACATCAGCTGACACAGGTGGGGAGGGCGCTTGAGGAACTCGGCATCACGTCGGTCCCGGCCGAGTCGGCCGAGGCCAAGGGGCGCATAGAGCGTCTCTGGCGTACATTTCAGGACAGGCTGGTGAGCGAACTGCGGTTGGAGAATGCCAGGACGCTGGATGATGCCGAGGTGGTGCTGCGGCGGTTCCTGCCCCGCTACAACCGCAGATTCGTGGTGCCGGCAGCGGAGCCGGGGAGCGCATACCGCCCCCTCGACCCCGTCATCGACCTGTCCACCATCTTATGCCTCAAGCACATGCGCACCGTCGGCAATGACAACGTGGTGCGGTTCAAAGGGCGCCGACTGCAGATACTCCCGTCACACGGCAGGACAAGCTACGCAAGGACCCGGGTGGAAGTCCATGAACGCATGAACGGCAGCCTGGCTATCTACCACCGCAGCCTGCGCCTCAGTACCACCAGCGCCCCCCTGGAGGCCACTGCGCTCAGAGCAGGCGCAGCCCACAACCTCAAAGCCGACGCAACACACCAACCACAGCCGGCTTCACCAACCAACCATCATCGCACGCCGGCACCGAATCATCCATGGCGGAGACCATTCAAACCACAACGAACAGGGAGGACATTTTCGCTGACCAGTTAGGCGGACATTATCGTTGGACACCAACAGAGCCTTCCGCAGACAGATCGATGCGACTGGGTGGCCCTTAGGAAGCGCAATCATTGCTCCTCCTTGGGGGCCCGTGTATGTCGATGTAGAAGAAGTGATGTTGGCGGCGGGACATGGTCCATCTATTCCGGACACCAGATGCCGGGGAGGTCGCGAAGACCGGCATGCTGCTTCCAGAAGCACGCTGTGGCCACGTACACTCCTCCCTAGGGAGGACGCTGCGACGCGCGGCCCATCCCGGCGTCCACACGGCGCGGAGGGGACTGCAGAGAAGTCAGGCGGCAAACCCACGGACTCCCGACTCTCCGGACGGGACGCCAAGCCGCAACTGAACCATTCCACACGACGCATCACAATAGAAAGCGCCGCCGCAGGCTCGACCAAGCCACGCGGCGGCGCAAAGGGGCGGGTAACTTGAACCCGTGTCAAAGTCTACCCTCGCGTTGCGATACGATTCAATAGATTGTGCGGCCCCTGCAGCTTTGGGGCCCATGACTTGTAGTCCACGGTACTTTCGTACGTCACCGCCAACTCGGAGTCGGCTGTCGCGCCGGAAAGGGCGCCGGGAGCACGGATTCCCCAAGGCAGGTCGCGCTCCTCCGGTCAGAGCTATGCCCGACAGCTCAAGTGCTCCGGCGGCATCGCGGCAGCCGAAAGCGCACTTCAGCGATATCTTCCATTCAGCCACGCAACACGATGTGCCGCAAGCACCAAACAGGAATGAGGCCCCTGCGCCCGTGCAGGGCTAGCGCCGGCAGGAGCTATCAGGTCGATGTCATCAGGAAGGCTCCAAGCGATGACCAAGACGACGATAGTCTGGAGGCCCGGTGGTTGATGCTGGACATAGATTCGCCGCCGCTCCGGTGGTACGGCCCTTGCGACGGCGACGGCGGGCGAGAGGAGGTAGTTCGGGTTATGGCCTGGAGTCATTCTACCCCTCGCCGCAGCCGGTTGTCAACGCACCCTGCACTACCGTTTTACATAGGTAAACATCCGCACTTCCACCACTCTTCGACCCGAAAACGGGCAAACGGTTCCCGACCAGTGTACAATGACCCGAGTCTCGCCCCGGGTCCAGTTCCGACCGCGCGAAGAAGAAGGGGAACGGCATAATCCGGTCTGGCAAGGCTTTGTGAAGATAGCAGCCGCTGCTGCGACAAGGGACAAGGACCACGGACAAGAGACTGCTACTGCGCACACCTGCGTTCCTGGGAATCCTTCTCCTGCTCTATGCGTTGGCATCCGGCCTGTGGCTCCAGTACTCCGGCCAGCCCATCGAGCCCGGGGCCATCAGACACCACTCGATAGTCGGCATACTCGGCTCTGCGCTGTGCATCGCCGCAATCGTCATATCCGTCTGGAAACACGACAAGTAACGCGCCGACAGCGGACGGGCACGCCATCCGCGCCGCTCAGGGCTCGCCGACGTGAGCCCTGACGGAAGACCTCACGCGCAGTCGCGCACAGACTGACTAATGGAGGGCAGAGTGACAACAGCACAACAGGGGACTGCCAATGTCAACGGGGTGAATCTGTACTACGAAGTGCGGGGTGGAGGAGAGCCTGTCGTGCTCATCTCGGGCCTCGGGGGCAACGCTGAACTCTGGACCCGGCAGGCGCTGGCGCTGTCCGAAAGTCACTGGGTCGTGCTGTTCGACAACCGCGGTGCGGGCAGAAGCGATGCGCCGGAGGGACCATACGCCATCCAGATGATGGCCGCAGATACGGCACAGCTCCTCGACGCACTTGATATTGCCGCCGCGCATGTCGTCGGCACCTCAATGGGCGGGATGATTGCACAAGAGGTGGCGCTCCAATACCCGGACAAGGCGCTCAGCCTCACCCTCATCAGCGCACAGTGCGGAGGGTCGCACGCATTCGGCGCCGCAGAGGAGAACGCGACTGCGCTGCAGGAGCTGGCAACGCTGGACATGACCCCTCAGGAGCGTGCAAGAGGATGGGTCCCGTACACTTTGAGCCAGGAATTCAGAGAGGCCAACCCCGACCTTGTGGAGGAGTACGTGAAGGTCACGGGGCAGTACCCCTGTTCGACTGAGGGACTGAGGGCGCAATGGGCGGCTCTGATGGGCTATGACTCGTGGGAGCGCCTGCCGGACATCGCGGCTCCCACACTCATACTCCAGGGGAGCCAGGACAAGCTCGTGCCCCCTGAGAACGCGGATGTCCTCGGCGTCCGCATCCCGGATTCGCGAGTTGTGCTCATCGAGGGCGCGGGACACAGCGTTGCCTTCGAAGCTGCCGACCACGTCAACGAGCTTCTGCTGGAGTTCTTCGCGGAGAATGCGGACGACGGCGGGAGCATATCTGAGTAGGGCCACGGAAAAAGGCGCGAGGTCCGCCAGGCGCGGGGTGTACTACGGCTGGGTAGTCCTGGCAATCGGCTTCCTCACCATTCTCGGCAGCTACACATGCCGCAACACGTTCTCGGTCTTCTATCCCGCCATCGTTGACGAGTTCGGCTGGGGTCGGGGCAACACTGCCCTTATCTTCTCCATCAACCTTTTCGTCTACGGCGTAGTGGCCCCCTTTGCCGGCGGGCTCATCGACCGATTCAAGCCGCGCTACATACTGGCTGCCGGCGCGCTGATAATGGGTGTCGGCGTTGCTCTATGCAGCCTGGCAACCGAGAAGTGGCAGTTCTACGTCCTCTACGGAGTCGTCGCCTCCATCGGACTCAGCGTGGCAGGTTGGGCGCCGGTGGTGGCAATCGTCTCCAAGTGGTTCGTGAAACGGCGCGCCCTTTCTATGGGCATACTGGGAGCAGGGTTCGGCTCAAGCCTTGTCTTCGCTGTCGTGGCCCAGTACTTGATATCGACCTTCGGATGGAGAACCGCCTACGTATTTATCGGGGTGTTTGCGGCGGCGGCCATCGGCCCGCTCGTCATCCTCTTCATCCGTGGACGTCCAGAGGACAAGGGCCTTCACGCCGATGGACTTAGCACTGAGGAGACTCGGGAGCGCGCGGCCGCGGCAGAGACGGATTCGCTCAATACGGAATGGACTCGCACGGAATGGACGCTCGGACGCGCAACGCGGACGTACCAGTTCTGGTTGCTCTTCGTGGCGGCTTTCGTCGTGCTCGGACTCGTCGAGCAGATAGCCATCGCGCACCAGGTGTACTTCTACCGCGACGCAGGATACTCCGCCATGACGTCGGCGACCTTCTACAGCATCTTCGGAGTCTGCTTCATCATCGGCAATCTGAGCGGCTCATTGTCCGACCGGGTGGGCAGAGAGCGCTACTTCATTCCCGCGAACCTGGTTGCAGCAGGTTCCGGCCTATTGCTATTCGGTATCACCGACACGTCTCAACCATGGCTGCCGGTCACATTCGCCGTCGTCTTTGGACTCAGCCTCGGTTCGGTTCCGTGCATCTTCTACGCCACGGTCGCCGACCTGTTTCACGGGAAGCATTACGGGAGAATAGTCGGCATGATGGTGATGGGTTTTGCCATGGGTGGTACGCTGAGTCCGTGGCTCGCCGGCTACCTTCACGACGTAACAGGCACCTACCGGAGCACTTTCGCATTGCTCATCGTCGGCATGCTCGTCACCGCTGCGCTGATGTGGTTTGTTGCCCCCCGGAAGCTGAACCCGATTCGACACTGAGATGCGAACCGGGAAGACCTCAGACTTCGCCATCCCTTTCACCGCATCCGGGTTGCACACGTATGTACCCTGCAACAACCGCAGGACTGAATGAACCGTAAGGATGACGATGAAGCGAAAGCTCTACTACGGCTGGGTAATCCTGGCCATCGGCTTCGCCACCATTGTCTGCGGCTACGTCTGCCGCAACACCTTCTCGGTCTTCTATCCGGCCATAGTGGATGAGTTCGGCTGGACGCGCGGCAACACCGGACTCATCTTCTCCGTCAATTCTCTGATGTACGGCCTGTTCGCCCCTGTTGCCGGCGTCCTGGTGGACCGCTTCAGGACGCGCTATGTGCTCGCTGCCGGGGCGCTACTTATCGGCACCGGGATGGCTCTGTGCAGCATCGCAACGACAACATGGCAATTCGTCATCCTGTACGGAGTCGTCGCCGGCGGTGGACTGAGCATTGCCGGAT
>CAZQML010000022.1:0-4011 GCA_964594245.1 uncultured Dehalococcoidales bacterium
CCTGGCAGATGTCGCAGCCGTGTATCCAGGAGCCCATCTTCTCGCGTATCTCGGGCGCTATGTGGCTGGAGGTCGACGGGGCGTAGCCATCCTGGGACATGAAGCAGTTGTACGCGATGCACTTCCGTGGGTTCAGCTTGAAGGGTTCGAGGGCTCCCGTGGGGCAGGCATCGATGCAGAGGCGGCAGTTCTCCGGACACGGGGCCTCGATGGTGGGGTCGTCATACTCCAACTCCGCATCGACGATGAAGGGGGTTAGAACGATGAACGAGCCGGCGTCCTTCGTGTAGGCGAAGTTGTTCTTGCCGAATGTGGCCACGCCGGCGCGGGCCGCGGCCATCCGCTCGGGGACGTTGAGGTTCGGGCCAAGCATGACCTCCATTCCCTTCCCTTCGAGGAACTCCTTGAAGAGCTGGCGCCGGGCGCCGTGGATTCGGTTGTGGGGCGCGATGTAGCTCCGCGACTGGTACAGGCGGCCGAGCTTGCCTGTGAGCTCGGGCGGAAAGCCCTCGCGTGCGTAGTCATAGACGACAACTATGATGGACTTCGCCGAAGGCATGATGTTGGTCGGCGTGGCGCAGTCAATCATCTTGAGGCGGCCGTCGATGACCCATCTGTAGGCTTCCCGGCGCGACTCCATTTCCTCGGCGAACCACGTGAACGGCTCGGCGGTCGTGATGCCGACGTCGTGATAGCCGAGGTCCAGCGCGAAGTCCTTTATCTCACGTGTCAGCGACATCAGTCTCCCTCCTGTCCGGCTTTCTCTCTGCCGCTTGCCGTCTTGTCGAGTACGTCCGTGAACGAGTCCAGCAGCCGCTCGAAGACGCTCATGTCCGCGGACGAGAAGGGATGGCGTAGCGATACGTCCAGCTCCTTCACTATGGGCATCACCTGTGGCTCCAAATCGCGGGCGCGGTCGGTGAGGACCACGAGCGTGGAGCGTCGGTCGGCCGGGTTCTGGTGTCGTTCAACCAGCCCGCTGCGCTCCAGCCGGTCCAGGATGCCCGTGAGGGTGGAGGTGTCGAGCGCCACCTGTTCTCCAAGCTCGCCTATGCTGACGGCGTCCTTCGACCAGAGCGCATCCAGGACGAAGAACTGCGATGGTGTGAGGCCGAACGGGTGGAGCCGTTGTTCGTAGTATTGTTGTACGTGCCGGACGACGCGTCCCAGCTTGAAGCAGAGCTGTTTGCTCGGGTCTGACATGCTGTCCTCCTTCCCGCTTGTGACGCAGGCGTAAATACCTGCCACAGACTATCCGCCTGCAATATAATCAGGCAGGAGCGGACTGTCAAGTCGCGTGTGGGGCAGGGACGGCGTGTTCGATGTGGGAGCGTGTCACTGTGCTTGTCGAGTGTTGCGGGAGGTGCAATCCGCCGGTCGGCCTAGAGGCGGTCCAGCAGCGCCTCCAGCTTTGTGACGAGGTCGTCGCGTGCCGGAGCGGAGATTTCGATGGCCTTGCAGCGGGAGCCGTAGGTGAGCGCGCCGTGCTCGGCGCCAGAGGGCACGTAGATGATGTCGCCTGCGCTGATGCGGTAGAGCCGGCCGTCGAGCGCCTCGTCGCGCTCGCCCTCGAGAACGATGATGACCTTGTCCTGCTCGTGCCGGTGACGGGGCAACTCCGAGTAGGGGCCCTGCTCGACCAGGCTGACGGTTGCCCCCGGCGTCACCACGAGCCGTGCGCTTGCGCCCTTTGTCAGCTCGATGGCGGGGATGTCCGTCTGCCGGATGACCTGCTCTGCGCGCTCACTCTCGCTAGCCCGTGTCAACGTTGACTCAGCCATTGCCTGACCTCCTCACTGGATGCGAGTTTCAAGCATAGAAAGGAACAGGGGCGCCGTCAAGGCGCCCCTGCGAACGATTTGTGGGGCAGGACTATTGGAGTATGACTACTTTGGCCTTGAGCATGCCCTCGATGGCGAGGACCTGCTTGTAGACCGTGTCCGGCAGCTCGGAGCCGAGGCAGAGCGCCATCATGGCGGTGCCGCCCGGATGCGCACCGAGGCTCACCTGCATCTGTGAGATGTTGATGCCGTTGCTGCCCATGACCGTGCCAACGTGGCCTATCATGCCGGGCTGGTCCTTGTGCTCGGTGAAGAGCATGCAGACGTCCTGCGGCTCTATCTGCAGCGTGTAGTCATTCACGCCCGTGAGGTAGGCATGGCCGTGGAGGGACGTGCCCAACACGGTGGTCGTGCCCTTCGTGGTTGTCACCTCGAGCGTGAGCGAGCTCGCGTACGTGTCTCCGCTCGGGTCCCTCTCCTCTTGGAGCCGCAGGCCGCGGCTCTTTGCCACTGCGTCGGCGTTCGTGATGCTGATGCGGTCTTCGGTAGCTGTGCCGAGCAGCGCGTTGAGTATCTCGACCTTGAGAGGTTCGGTGCTGACCGTGGCTATCTCGCCCTGGCAGTGGATTGTCAGCCCTTTGGCCTGTCCCTCCATCATCCCTGCGGCTATCTGGCCGAGCTTTGAGGCGACGTCCATGAACGGGCTGAGCAGCGACATGTGCTCCGGCGGGATGATGGGCGCGTTGACCGGCGTTGCCGGGGGAAGGCCTCGCAGCACGTCCCGCACCTGCTTCGCCACGTCCGTGCCCGCGCCGCGCTCCGCCTCGATGGTGGAGGCGGCGAGGTGTGGCGTGACCACAACCTTGTCGCTCTTGACGATGATGTTGTCCACAGCCGGCTCGGCGCTGTAGACATCGACGGCGGCGCCTGCGATTGTGCCCGCCTCAAGAGCATCGTAGAGCGCCTGCTCGTCCACGAGCTTTCCGCGCGCGCAGTTGATGAGCATTGCCGTCGGCTTCATGAGCGCCAGCTTTGAGCTGTCGATAAGCTTTTCCGTGTTGGGAGTCAGCGGCAGGTGCAGCGTTACGAAGTCGGCCTGCTTCAGCAGGTCGTCAAGCTCCACCATCGTCACGCCCAGGCGGTCCGCCAGCTCCTGTGAGACGAACGGGTCGTAGGCGATGACGTTCATCTTGAGTCCGCGGGCCATCTCGGCCACCTGCGTGCCTATCTTGCCCAGGCCGACTACGCCGAGGACCTTGTCGCGCAGCTCGATGCCCTTGTAGGAGCGGTTCCACTTGCCGCCCTTCAGCTCGGCGTGCGCCGCCGGTATGTGGCGCACGAGCGACATCATCATGGCGATGCTGTGCTCGGCGGTGGAGACGGTGTTGCCGAGCGGCGAGTTGACGACGATGATGCCGTGACTTGAGGCGGCCTCGACGTCGATATTGTCGACGCCCACGCCGGGGCGGCCGATGATGCGCAGCTTGCCCGGGGATTGGAGCAGGTCGGCGGTCACCTTCGTCTGCGAGCGAACCACGAGTGCGTCGTACTCGCCGAGTATGGCCTTCAGCTCCTCGGGCGGCAGGCCCTTCTTGATGTCCACCTGGCCGGCGGTCTTGAGAATCTCAATCGCGTCCTCGGCGATGGACTCCGCCACGAGTATCTTAGGGATGGTCTGTTCCATGTGCTGCGCTCCTTCGTCTTGTGTCTTGTAGTGTTGAGGGCGCGTGGGGCAGGTGCCTTGTTTCTCCTGCCGTCGCGCCAGGGTCATAGTATGGCACGCGGAGGGGTGGTGGGGGGAGGGTGGCTTCGGCCACGACTTGCTGGGCAGACGGGGATACGGCGTCCATGGCTCCCTCGCGCTTCCGTGGAAGAGATTTCTGTCCTTGCGTTGGCCAAAAGTATTTACTTATTTGGTAAACAGTCGTATAATCATGCTGCGTAGTGGAGATCGTGTTCGGAAATAGGCGCCTGTCCCGCGTACTCAACTCCGAGGCGAATCTTGTTGAGACGTATGGGCCCCAAAACGCGAAGACGATTAGGGTGCGTCTGGCGTTCTTGGCTGCTGCGCCCTCGCTCAAGGAGGTGCCGCGTGGCAAGCCAACGCGGTGCCACGAACTCAGAGGGAATAGAACCGGGCAGTTCGCCGTCGACTTGAAACACCCACAGCGGCTAGTCTTCGTCCCTGCCCATAATCCTGTGCCGCATCTTGCTGACGGTGGGTATGACC
>CAZQML010000023.1:0-7415 GCA_964594245.1 uncultured Dehalococcoidales bacterium
TGTTGCGTCGTATGCCGGCTATCTCTCCGAAGGAGGCAATCTCCGCACTCGGGGTGCCGGCGCTGTGGAATCGCGCCACCCTACGGGCCACTGCCTCCATCGCCGAGGTCTCCACGTCGTTCGCTGCCAGAAGTTGGTCGAGCATTCTCTCCTGTGGCAGTCTTCGCATCTTGACGGCGTACTCGACCGGCTCGCCCTCGTGCTCCACCAGGACCTGCTCGTCCTGCCGGACTATGGGAACGACGCCGAGGTACACATCTGGACAGAGCCGCCGGTTCAGCTCCACCTCTCGCAGGCAGAGGCGGTGACGGTCGTTCAGCGTCGAGTAGTCGAGGTAGCCAAGGTTGACGGGCTTCTTGACCTTGTAGACGTAGTCTCCGGCGAAGAAGAGCAGGGACATCTGGGTCTGCTGAAAGCCTACGCTCTCCGGTCGGTGTGGATAGGCCTTGGGCAGCCGCAGTACCCCTGCCAGTTCTTCCGGTGGAATCTTCACGCTGTGTTGCTGTTCAACTCGCTAGGCGAACACGAATGTCGGCCGTGCAAATGACCCCTCCGCCTCCTTGTCGCCAACCGAGTAGGCATCGCCGGGGAGGGTCTTCATCTTGAGGCCCAGTTGCACGGGCCGGCCGATAAGGGAGATGTCGACCTTGTTGGGGTCCATGTCCGTAAGGTTGCCCATCAACCATGGGCCTTCCTCCAGCTCGACCATCACAACCGTGTACGGTACCTCAGAGTCGCGGCCCTGGGCCGGCACGTAGGAAACGGTGAAAGTGACGACCTTGCCACTGCCCTTGAGTTCCGCTCTTTCGAGATTCGTCGAGCCGCACTCCTGGCACGCAAGCTTAGGCGGGCAGGTGTACTTGCCGCAGTCGTTGCACTTGAGGCCGATGACCCGGCCCTTCTTGAGTTCCTTGTTGTATTCCTTGAACGTAACTTTGCAGTCCACAGCTTGTCTCCTCTCCGGCTCCTACCAGCCCTTCTGGAGCACCATGTTGCACAGCACTCCGTCGCCGCCGAGCGTGTCGGTGAGACCTATCTTGACGTCCTCAACCTGCCGCTCCGGTTCCACCTCGCCACGCATCTGGTGGACGATATCCACGACCTGCGATGCACCGGTGGCGCCTATGGGGTGCCCCTTGGACTTGAGGCCGCCGGACATGTTGATGGCCACCTTGCCGCCGCGGTCCGCCTGGCCGGTCTCCCAGAGTTCACCGCCCTTGCCGTATTCCGCGAAGCCGAGGCTCTCTGCGGCGATGATGCTTGCGATGCTGAAGCAGTCGTGCAACTCGCATATGTCGACGTCATCCGGCCCGATGCCCGCCATGTCGTATGCCTGTTTGACCGAGACCTCGCGGGCCCTGATTCTGGGCGCGTAGTCCTTCTGTGCACTCAGCTTGCCGGAGGAAGCCTGCCCGACGCCCGTGATATAGACAGGCCTGTCGGTGAGCTTCTTTGCGACGTCCTCAGAGGCGATTATCATCGCAGCGGCCCCGTCAGAGAAGGGGCAGCAGTCGAGTAGTTGCAGCGGGCTACACACCATGAAGCCCTTCAGTACGTCGTCAACAGTTATCTCCTTCCGGAACTGGGCGTACTTGTTGTGAACGCCGTATTTGTGCGACTGAACTGATACCTGGGCCATCTGGTGCTTCAGTCTGTCGAGCGGGACGCCGTACTTCGATGTGTAGAGGTGTGCGAGCATCGCGAAGAACCCGGGGAAGGTGAGTCCCACCGGGTACTCGTAGTGAGCATCGTGGCACATGGCGAACGTGCGCGTCGCAAGGGGAGTGCCCATCTTGGCTGACGTCTCGACTCCGCCGGCCAGCACGATATCGTAGAACCCCGAGGCTACCCACATGAACGCGTCTCGTATCGCAAGGCTCGCCGAGGCACACGCTCCCTCGAATCGGGTTGCCGGCACATTGGTGGCTCCGATGTCGTCGGCAATGTATGACTGGACCATCGCCTGTCCCTCTGAGAAGTCGCCCAGAACGTTGCCCAGGTATATCGCCTGGATATCCTTGGATGTGAGGCCGGACTCGACGATGGCGTCCATCGCGGCTCCGCCAAACAGCTCGACGGACGATTTCTCTGCTGCGAAGGTGAACGGCGTATGTCCCACGCCTGCTATGGCTACCTTTCTCATAGGCCTGAACCTCCCGAAAGAATCACGGCGCCCATTATAACCTGCCCGACGCCCTCTGCGGGGAACAACCCGACGATGCGTCTCCGGAAGCGCTACTTCATTCCCAGCACCTGGCGTGCTATGGCCCACCGCTGCATCTCGGACGTGCCTTCGTATATCTCGGTGACCCGCTGGTCGCGGGCGTATCGCTCCACGGGTGTGTCCCTGGTGTAGCCGTACCCGCCGAAAATCTGCACGGCCCTGTGACATATCCTGTGCGCCGCCTCGCTGGCGAACAGCTTCGCCATTGCCGACTCGCGTATGGCAGGATTCCCCTGGTCGATGAGGCTGGCGGCGCTGTAGGTCAGCAGCCGTGCGGCCTCCAGCTCCGTCGACATATCGGCTATCATCCACTGGATTGCCTGCAGTTGGCCCAGGGACCTGCCGAATGCCTGCCTCTCCTTCGCGTACCTCACCGATTCATCGTAGGCCGCTCTGGCGATGCCGAGAGCCTGCGCCGCGACGGCGACCCTGCTCTTGTCGATAGCTTCCAGAGCGATGCGAGTCCCGTGTCCTTCCCTGCCGAGGAGACTGTCACGGGGAATGACACAATCGTCCATCACCAGCTCTGTAGTGGAACTGCAGTGCTGCCCGGTCTTCTTCTCCTTCTTGCCGGTGGAGAAGCCGGGAACGTCCTTGTTCAGCACGAAAGCGCTGACGCCTCGATGTCCTGCGCCCGGGTTCCTTGAGGCGAAGAGCACTCCGAAGGACGATTCCTCACCATTGCTGATGAAGGTCTTCGTGCCGGAAAGCGAATAGCCGTGCTCGCTCTTCCTGTAGCGTGTCTGCATCAGAGCCACATCACTGCCACCCACCGGCTCGGTCAGGGCGAAGTACGCTATCTCCCCGCGAGTGCAGCGCGAGAGGTACTCTTGCTTTTGCGCCTCTGTTCCGTGCTTGCAGATGCCGTCCATGGCGATGCCGCAGCTCACAAGGAACGCGACGGCGAGCCCGGCCGACCCGCGCGCCAACTCTTCGGTCGCGATGCAGAGCATCGTCTTGCCGCCGCCCCCGCCCCCATACTCCGAAGGCAGCGACATCCCGCAGAGGCCCAGTTCCGCCAGCTGTCGCCATGTGTCCCATGGGAATCGTGCTTCCTCCTCCCATCGAGCGGCGTGAGGAACCACCTCAGAGTCGACGAAGTCCCTCACGGCATTCCTGAACAGCCTCTCTTCTTCACTATGCTCGAAATCCATAGTCACCTCACGGTCCAGCCGTTGTCGTGGTCCTCAGGCAATCTGGACAGCCCCTCCATGCAGCGGGAGCAGAAGCCACATCTCTTTCTGTCCGTGTCCTGGATCGCTTGCGAGTAGTGCATCACGCACATGAAATCCTGGCAATGCGCGAGGCCAAGCACATGCCCCGCCTCGTGGAGCACCTCCTTGCAGGTTCGCTCCAGCAGAACCTGTTGCCTTGCAGCAGAAGACCCGGATACCGGCCGCAGCCGGTGCAGCGACACGACGCCCGTCCGACGCTCGGGCATCGCATGGCCGTACACGAAGTCAAGGCCGGGCGCCACGAGATCGTCCTCGCCGATTCCCACGGTCAACGTATTGTTCCGTTCGCCCTCGGGGAGTAGGAACATGACCTCGCGCGCGTCGACCTGCCCCTGCTGGCTACTGGACAGCCCGCAGGCCAAAGGGGTCGATGTCTTGATGGTCCAGGGGACGATGTGCCGGAGTCGGGCCGCGACCTTCTTGGTCAGAGGCACAGGTGCGTTGTCCAGCGGCACGAGAGTCAATTGCACTGTAGAGTCCCTCTGAGCCATTCCCTCAATTCCGATAGCACCGCGTGTCGCGTCTCCGGTCGAATGACCTGAATCCGGACAAACGGGCTTGCCTTGAGTCCATCAGCGACGGGATGGGGAACGCTGAGTATCGTTCCCAGCAGGGGCTTCGCGCTGCGCGAAGCGACTCCCAGCGCGTCCACGAACTCCTGACACAGCAGCTCCATTCTGCCTATCTCGTCGACAACGATGAGGTCGGCGCTCTCGATGGCGTTGTAGAGCGAGGGGACTGCGATGTCCCTCAGCGCGTCGAGATGCACACCGTATCGTCCCACGCGCGGCGAGCCGGGGAAGTCCGCGTGGGCAAGAACCGCTGTTCGGCCGTCGAATGTCGCAAGCCGAAAGCCCGTTCGTGACGCTCCATGCCTGATTTCTTCTGTATAGAAACCGCCGATTCTGATGTCGAGTCCCTTCACCGCCTCTCTGATGGCAGTCGTCTTCCCCGCTCCCGGACGGCCGGTGAGGAGCAGCCATCGAGCATGAGAGGGAAGCTGCACGGTCATCTTGAAGAGTTGGCGAAATAGCGCCCCGCGATGGGCATCAGGTCTTGTTTGATCATCTCCGGGACCATGTGTGACGGAGTCACGATGGCGTTCTTCAGTGCGTACGCGCAGGCGCAGGCACGGTTGTCGGGGATGGATTTCACCGCGCGGGTGATGACGGTGCGAGCCGTATCGGCCCCTTTCATGAGATTCTCGAATATCATCTCGGTTGTCACTGATTCATGTTCGGGGTGCCAGCAATCGTAGTCGGTGACGAATGCAATACCGGCGTAGCACATCTCCGCCTCGCGCGCCAGCTTCGCCTCCGGCAGGGCGGTCATTCCAACGATGTCCGCACCCCATGCACGGTACAGCTGTGATTCGGCCTGCGTCGAGAACTGCGGCCCCTCGATGGCGACATAGACCCCCTCCCCATGAACAGTCGCGCCAGTCGAAACGGCCGCGTCGTGTACGAGGCGGCGAATCTCTGCACAGAACGGTTCGGCGAAAGCGACATGCGCCACAATACCGCCCTGGAAGAACGTGTTCTCTCGCAGCCTGGTCCTATCTATCAGCTGGTCTGGGATGACGATGTCCGTGGGAGCCATGTCTTCCCTGAGACTGCCAACTGCATTCACGGAGATGATTCGTTCAACGCCGAGTGTCTTCAGCGCGTAGATGTTGGCCCTGAACGGAATCTCGCTGGGACTGATGCGGTGACCCCGCCCGTGTCGTGGCAGGAATGCGACTCGTTTCCCCTCGAGCGTACCGAGCACAATTACGTCGCTTGGCGGCCCGAAGGGCGTCTCAACCTGGGTCTCGGACACGTCCGTCATCGCGTCAATCTGATAGAGCCCGCTGCCGCCGATGATGCCTATCGTTGCCTCAGTCATGCCATGTGCCTCTCATCCAATTCTATCGCGCCGTGGTGTGGTGGGGAAAGTCCGCCGACAGGCAACTCCTCTCGTTCCGGACAGGTGGCGCAGGTGCAGTAGGGCGCGCGGTCGGTGTGCTATTATCACGCTTGCAGGGCTACCGCACGTGTTCGCAGCGGCTGCCGGTCAGAGGAGGGAGCGAATCATGGGTAGCGAATTCGTTCGTGCCAGCCGGGAAGAGCACGACAGGCGTGTTGTCACCTACGGCAAAGTGCCTGTTGTGAACCTGATGCCCGGAGCCAACACCCACATCGTCCCGGGTAAGAATATGACGCTCAGCTTTGCCACCGTCGATGCCAATACGTTTGCGAAGGTACACAGCCATCCGCACGAGCAGATGATGATTATCGTCAAGGGCGAAATGGACGTCATCCTTGAGGGGAAGTACTACCGCGTGAAGGCAGGCGATGTCATTCCGATACCCGGCGATGTGGAGCACGGCGCCCAGACTCTCGGAGAGCCCTGTCAGTTGCTTGAGGTGTTCTCCCCTGCGCGCAAGGAATTCGAGGAGAAACTCCGTCAGGTTATGAACGCCTGACTCGGCCGGTCCGCAGTTCCGTTGTCCTCTTCATGGCGTGATGACAGAAGAGTCGAGTGACAGAGTAGGACTCAACCGGAGATGAGGCGCTGCAATGAGTGGGGAGTTCAATCGAGCGAGTGAAGAGCAACGCAAGAACACGGTCGTGACCGTGGGCGCGGTGCCTGTCGTGACACTGATGCCCGGTGTTACGACGCACATTGTCTCCGGCAACAACATGACGTTGAGCTTTGCCAAGCTCGCGCCGAATGTAGAAGGGAAACTGCACAGCCATCCGCATGAGCAGATGATCGTAGTGTTGACGGGCAAACTCGATGTTGCCCTTGACGGCACGGTGTATGGCCTGAAGTCCGGCGATGTGATATCCATCCCCGGCGATGTTGAACACGCCGGGATAACTCATGATAGCGAATGCCAGTTGGTCGAGATATTCACTCCGGCACGAAAGGACTTCGAGGAGAAGCTGCAAGAGGCGCGAGAAGCGCTTTGACATAATGACAAGTACCGTGCGCGGAACTGTGCCCGTTCGTGCATGCTGGTGCCCGGTGTTCCGCCCCGAATGATGCAGGAGGAGTTCTGACAATGGCACAGGAGTTCGCTAGAGCAACCGAGGAGGAGCGCAGAGCGACGGTGACTGTAATCGACAGTATCCCCCGTGCTGTCCTGAGACCCGGGTCGGACACTGCAATCGTGCCCGCCGGCAACCTGACGCTGAGTTTCTTGGAACTGTCGCCGGGCCTTGATGCTAAGCCGCATAGTCATCCGGAAGAACAGGTGGTTGTGGTGCTTGAGGGAGAACTGGACATGGTCGTTGATGACAAACTCTACCGTGTGCACTCGGGGGAGGTGGCCGTGATACCGGGTGGGGTTGCTCACAGCGCGATTACGTTCAATGAAGGCTGCAAAGTGCTGGACATCTTCTCGCCCGCCCGAAAGGACTTCGAGGAGAAGCTCGCCGAGGCCAAGGCCCGGCAAGCATAGGTTCCTGTCACTTTGTTGCCGCGGTGCGGCGTGAACCCGTGGATTGACCAATCGGAAGAGACCACGTATCAGGAGGTAAGATGGACAGCATGACCCGAGACTTGCAGAAGATCATGGACACCGGCGTCATCGCGATCGTCAGGGTGGCGACCACTCAGGAAGCGATTGATGTGTGTGGGGCGGTGGCGAAGGGGGGTGTCAAGGCCATTGAAGTAACCATGACCGTGCCGGGCGCAATAGATGCCATACGTGAGTTCAAGAAGACCTCGAGCGACGATATCCTTCTTGGCGCGGGCACCGTTCTTGACACCGAGACCGCGCGCGCCGTCATTCTCAATGGCGCAGATTTCATCGTCAGCCCGAATCTCAACGTGGACGTCATCAAGATGGCCCACCGCTATGGCAAGGTGGTAATCCCTGGCACGTTCACGGCGACTGAGATCCTGGCTGCTTGGGATGCGGGTGCGGATATCGTGAAAGTGTTCCCCGCGGGTGTAGTTGGGCCGCAGTA
>CAZQML010000024.1:0-3114 GCA_964594245.1 uncultured Dehalococcoidales bacterium
TACAATTGCTACCCCCAGAATATCCAGTATGACTACCCTTGCCTGGGTTTCCAGTATCTTGTTCAGCATGCCCTCCATTATTTCCTGGGCGCGCTTGGAATCTACGATGCCCGCTATGGGCAGCATCAAGATATTCTCCCACAGCACGATAACCGGCGTTGGTTCTGGTCTCTCCTGCCTTCCCGTTATCATTTTTCTTTCCCCCCTTGTTTTTGATTACGGCCACAGTTCTATTTGCTGTGCCCCGGCTTGTAACATTTCCTTTACCTCGATTCTTCTGGTTTCCGCTTTTATCGTGTTCAGGTCATCCTCGGTAAATAGCCTCCAGCCTCTTCTGTCCTTGCGTATTTCTTTGAGCACACCCTGCTTAAGCCATCGGAATAATGTGGGTCGGCTAATACCAGTCTCCTTACATACCTCCGAGGTGGTGTAATAAACCTCACCACTTATTTCTGTAGGCATAATCCGCTCCTCTTGCAGAACCTCATAAGAATATTACAACTTGGCCTGTTGTTATGGTTTGGCAACTATAATGACTATTGTCAAAATTATGGCACAAAAGACGCCTGTTGTCAACAGTATCTAAGTAAGCTCTAACTCGTTTGTCTTACATCTACCGGGGTCAACCTGTATTGAGCGTCATTGAGGGAGTGCCTGAGAGCGTAGATAACAATGCGTCAATTTATTGAGAGGAGTTGTTATTTGGCCTTCGAAAATCGTTGTTGGAGCTCTAAGTGTTAGGGTAAAATTGTCTGCGGCGGGAGCCAGGGTGTTAAATAGTCAGGCTGAAAACCAGTTCAAAAGTTCTGCCTATTGTCACCCCATCTCCACTTCTGATTAAACCAAAGTGTTTGGTTTTAAAGTGTCTCATTTCCGCTGATTGATAACATGTTTAAGCGCGGAGGCAGTCCCCTAACCCTGTATTGACTTCCCCTTTTGGTTGCGGTAAACTGTTTTTGTTCAAAATCTGGATAACTCTCCGCTCTGTCTAGCTAAATTTTCAATAAGTACGGCAGGCAGACAGTGGGGTATTGCCGGGAGCCACGGTGCCTACCGTATCTGGAAAGAGGGGCGTGTGAAAACGTTTATAACGCTTCCCTCCGGAGGTACCGGTTTTTGCACTGCACCCCTATTTTTTGCCCCTCTAAAATGTATACCCGTGCCTTAATTTTTTAAAAAGGAGGTTAAATTGAAAAGCCTTGCATTAAAAATCAATGGAGTACAACACCAGTTCGTCGTTGAGGAGGATATGGTGCTCCTCGACCTGCTCAGGGAAGACCTCAAACTCACCGGCACCAAACAGGGCTGCGACCGCAAGGGTCAGTGCGGGGCCTGCACCGTCATTGTCAACGGCAAAACGGTGCTTTCCTGTCTGGCCAAGGTGGCCAACCTGGACGGCGCCGAGGTTATCACCGTGGAAGGGCTGGGCACGCCGGATAATCCTCATCTGATACAGGAAGCCTATGTCTTATCGGGGGCAATCCAGTGCGGCTACTGTACCCCCGGCCTGATTATGGCCACCAAGGCCCTTCTGGACAAGAAACCAAAGCCCACCCAGGATCAAATCAAGACGGCTTTAAGGGGTCACCTGTGCCGCTGCACCGGCTACGGCAAGATTATCGATGCCGTCGAGCTGGCCGGCCGCTTCCTGCGGGGAGAGACCACCCCGGACGCGGTAAGGCCCGACCCCAAAGGCAAGCAGATAGGCGTTTCCCATCCCCGCCCCTGGTCCATGCTCAAAGCCTGCGGCCTGGCGCCCTTCGCCGCCGATGTTGTTTTACCCGGGGCGCTGGAGCTGGCCGTGGTCAGCAGTCCCCACCATAATGCCCGGATAAAGAAAATAGACTATGCCAAAGCGGCCAAGATGCCCGGCGTAACCGGCATCATGACGGCCAAGGATATCAAGGGAAGCAACTTCCTCGGCCGGGACAAGGATAGAAAGATACTCTTCGATGTCGGCGATATGGTGCCGCTGCTCGGGGCCCAGATTGCTATTGTCGCCGCCAATACCCGCAAGGAGGTCTTGGCCGCGGCGGAGAAAGTCGAGGTTGATTACGAGGTTTTGCCCCGCATCGCTAATATTAAAGAGGCGCTGGCGCCCAACGCCGCCGAGGTGCAGCCGGGCAAAAGCAACGCCTTCATGGTAAGACGGCAGATAAAGGGCGATGCCAAGAAGGCGTTGAGTTCGTCGGCAACCGTGGTCGAAGCGGAGTTCAATACATCGTGGATCCACCAGTCGCCGCTGGAGCCGGAGGCCGGGGTGGCCTACCTGGACGGCAAGGGCAAGGATGCCCAGCTGGTGGTGATAGGCCGTTCCATCCGCGTCCACGACCACGCCAAACTGATTCAGGAATCCGTCGGCTGGGAGAACGTCCGCTACCAGGAAGCCTTTACCGGCGGCCAGTTCGGCATCAAGACCGAGCTCACCTCAGAGCAGATAGCCGCCGCCGCCGCTCTTCATTTCCAGAGACCGGTGCGCTATATCCCCGGCACTACAGAGTCGATGCAGATGACCACCAAGCGGCACCCCTTCAGCATAAAAATCCGCCTGGGTGCCGATCCCAAGGGCAAGCTCACCGGAATGGAGATATACCCCACCGTGGAAAAGGGGGCCTTATCCGCCACCGCCGGGCTTATCGCCATCCGCGTCCTGGCCATGCTCAGCGGCGGCTACAACATACCCAATGTCTTCTGCGAGGTAAAGATGGTCTTCACCAACAACATCTACGGCGGCGCCGCCCGCGGTGCCGGACCGCCCCAGATAAACTACGCCCTGGAATCGGCTATGGACCTGCTGGCGGCTAAAGTAGGCATGAACCCACTGGCCTTCAGGCAGCTTAACGTCCTCAAGCCCGGGGAGTCCACCTCCAGCGGCCACGTTATGGATGAATGGGCCCTGGCAGGCTGCCTGAAGAGGGTCGAGCCGGAGTACAAGCGGGCGCTTAAAGAGGCGGCCGCCTTCAAGTCCGGCACCCTGCGCCGGGGGGTGGGGCTGGCCGGGGCCAGCTTCGGCATCGGCGAGGCTCTGGACCATTCCGAGGCCGCCGTGGAGCTTGACGCCGATAACGGCCTGACCATCTACGCTTCGGTGGCCGACCCGGGTGAGGGCAACGA
>CAZQML010000025.1:0-18184 GCA_964594245.1 uncultured Dehalococcoidales bacterium
AGCCAGCGGTTCGCTCATGTCCTCAGGAGTGAAGGAGCGCCCGGACTTGCTCGCGAGGCACTGAGCCTCGCGAGGCGCCTGGCGCAGCGGGTCGTATTCGTTGGCGACTTCTATGTCTATCGCTATCCTGTGCCCGCGACCGACGGGCGTATTCCCGCACTGGGAATCGAGGGCGTCGACGTTCATATTGTCGAGTCAGGCCGTGATTTCGAGAATCCTGTGGCAGTGGGCTGCGAAGACGTGCGCGTCGCGGGAAGAACACTTTGTGCGATTACAGGATGAATCCAAGTAGGCCAGATGCCAGGTCTGGATGGCGGGCGTCCCCCAGAGATGGCTTCCTTCCTGTAGTTCGACGTGCATGGTTGCTGGCGAGGACGGAAGGGTTCCGGGGACTACTGCATGGACTGGGACGGTTCGTCGTGGAGTTGCTACACCTGGTGTACCGGAATGAACGCTACCGCTTGTACGAGCTGCGCATTGATGAGGCTGGACCTCTTCCTATCGAAGCTCCTCTGGAGCAGCTGCATTTGTGCGTCGTTGAGACAACTGAAGACGCGCGCAGACTGGCGGCGCAGGGGTACGAAGATATCCTGCTCACGATTCCACGTCTGGAACGAATACTGGACAGTGGTGCTGTGGCGGTGTGTGCATTTCTTGACTTAGCGCTTGCCAACATTGGCTGGATGGCCTTCTCAGAGAAGGCCAGGCGGTCCATTGATGGGTACTCCTACAGGGTTGAATTTGATTGTGGTGAGGCGTGTACCGGGAGATCCTTCACTGTCAGGAGATTCAGGGGCAGGGGCATAGCCAAGTACAGGATAAGTGGACAACTACTCTACATGCGCAATCATGGCTACCACGTGTGCCGAAACGCCATAGCGGTAGGCAACG
Organism: uncultured Dehalococcoidales bacterium; assembly: GCA_964594245.1. Classification (GTDB taxonomy): domain Bacteria; phylum Chloroflexota; class Dehalococcoidia; order GIF9; family AB-539-J10; genus SKVJ01. Next base: position 892 of record CAZQML010000025.1, read on the forward strand.
TTCCATCGCAGCGATGCGTCGAGAGGTTCGGTGCGCGCTTTGACAGAGTGGGGCACTATCGCCGGGTGTTTCGCTGGACGAAATGGACGGAGTACCCTGTTGCAGGCTCGGTCTCTTCTCCCTCACCACGGTGATGCGTATGCTGCGTATAAGTGTTCTCTGTCTGCGACGGCAAGGAGCAGGCAATCCTGGTGAGGCGTGCCCATGGTGGTGAACTGATGACTGTGATGCGAAGCCTGGCCTCTCGTGCTCTGCAGATACTGCGTGAGGAGGGACTATCGGCACTCATGAGGCACTCCATCGCATTCCCGGTGTACCTTCTGAGCCATTTGGTGGAGTGGGGTAGTGTGTACCTGTACGAGTACGACCTGGAGTCAGGCGAGATGCCGCAGTCGTGCGCTCCCTCCGAGTCGTACCTGCTTAACATAGTCCATACGAACGAAGAGGCCGACCAGCTTGCTGCACGGGGGTTCGAAGATCTTCGGACAAGGTTCATCATGGCACGCCGAAGTCTCAGTCGGGGCGCGATTGCCTTCTGTGTCCATGAAGGGGGAGAATTGGCCAATGTCGGATGGATCGGGTTTGCGAAGAGGGCCAAGGAATGCATGGACCGGGTCCCGTACAGTGTTGATTTCGAGCATGGAGAGACCTTCACGGGAGGTGACTTCACCGTCCCCAATTCCCGGGGCAAGGGACTGATGTTCTTCAATCTGGGGGAGCGGGTCAGGTACCTTCAGCAAGGTGGCCACAGAGTGAACCGCGATGCCGTGCCCACTGGCAATATCGCCTCGCAGCGAGTCACTGAGAGGTTCGCCGGCAAGCCGCGGGCCAGGGCCTTCTACGCCAGATTGTTTGGATGGTCGTATTTCAGGGAGAAGTCGCTTGAACGAGACTGTTTGGGCCCGTCGGAATGCAGGCCGTGATTCTGTAGGCTCATGTTGTGCATGATAGCCCTGGGCTTTCTGTGCTGCGAATCCGCCGGCCCGGCGCGCGTTGCCGGAGCCCGACGGACAGCTGCTGTCGGTAATTCGGCTTCCTGCATCATCTCTTCCCCGGAAGAGGAGCCCATCGACTTCCGGCCGGGCTCTGACTCACCATTCAGCGAAATCCGGGTTTGCGCCAAGTATCTGTCACGACCCGGGCAAGGAGACGCTTATGCTGGCGGCTCTAGCTTCGCGGGTGCTTAGCATTCTGAGGACCGAAGGGGTGGGTGCCCTGTTGCGGCATGCGCTTGGCTTCGTGGGATTCCTGTTCCGGCACGTGTACCGCCGTCAGGAAGTGTATCTCTACGAACATGACCTGGTGCCGCGGCCGCGTGACGAGTTCCTGCCGCGGCTGGATTCGTATGATCTGAGGGTAGTCCACTCGAATGAAGAGGCGGACAGACTCGTCGCGGAAGGCCTTGAGGATTTTCGCTCAGTCTTCGTCATGTCCCGTCTGCCACTTGAGAAGAAGGGGACCATTGCCTTCTGCGTCTACGCCGGCTCTGAATTGGCGCATATCGGCTGGCTCGCTCTTGATGAGGAATCCAAGCGCTGCATCGATGGGCTGCCATACCGTGTTGCGTTCGGAGAGCGCCAGGCATGTACGGGTGGCACGCATACCCTGCCGAAGTACCGCGGGAAGGGCCTCATGGCCTTCGGCTACTACGCCCGTCTCGAGTATCTGCGAGAGAGGGGCTACGTGTCCTCCCGTAATGCAGTCGGGATCACGAATGTTGCCTCTCAGAAGGCCCACGCCAAGTTCGCCCCAACTGTCTACGGTGTCGGACACTACACGAGGTTGCTGTGGTGGTCCAGATGGAAAGAGGAGACCATTTCCGCCAGTGGACTGGAGACGCCCCTTTCGAGGCTGCCGGGTCGTGACGGGCGACGCGTCACTCAAGACGGCAAGGTATGACTCATCTGCAGGTCCGGGTACTCAGCACCATCCGCCAGCTTGACGGAGAAGCGAACGAGTGGAGGGCGTTGTGGGCGCGGTGTGTCAATGCCCGCAGCCCTTTCCTGTCCTTCGAATGGATACGCGCGTGGGTTGAGCACTACGGCCAGGGTGAGGGACTCCACGTTCTGCTGGTGCAGGATGAAGGCCGGGTAGTCGGCATCATGCCGCTGGTGCGCCGCCGCTGGGGCATCGGCCCGCTTGCTCTGCACACGCTGGAAACGATAGGGGCACAGAGTCGCAATCGGATTGCGCTGATACAGCCTGGAGTTGTCGAAGAAGTCGCCTGTGCCATCGCCGACCACCTTCGCAGCGCAGTGCTGAGTCGCGGTCTCTGCCTTCGGCTCTCCCTTGTTCCTGCCGGTCTTCCGATTCTGCGCGCTCTTGAGGAGTCCCTGGCGGCCATGGGGTCGGGAGTGCGGTGGTGTGAGCGGCTGGCGTCGCGGGCTCCGTACGTACCGCTTCCGGCATTCTGGGAGGACCTACTCGGGGCACTCGGGAGAAGCACGCGCAGGACATTCGGCCGCGCGCGGAGACGGATTGATCGCGACCATGACGTGGTCTTCGAGCGGAGTTCGGGCGACAGTATCCAGGCAGCCATGAACGAACTCTACCGGCTGCATCAGGCTCGCTGGAGCGCGGTCGGCATCCGCGGACTGTTTAGCGACGAACCCAGCCGCGCCTTCCACAACGGGATTGCGAGGGACTTCGATCGGCTCGGTTGGCTTCGGCTCTCGTCCATGAAGGTGGACGGCCGGACCGCCTCAGTGCACCTGGTGGTGGTTCTGGATGGCGTAGCGTATCTCCTTCGGTCGGGCCGAGATAGCCAGTTCTCCGAGCACAGCGTCGGGCACCTTCACGACATGCACCTGTTGCGGGAGTCAATCGAGGCTGGGTTGCGGGAGGCGGATTTCCTGAGGGGGGCCGAGCCATATAAGTTCTACTGGACGCGAACGTACAGGACGTACGTCGAACTGATTGTGAGCGGATGCGGCGGGCCCATACCGATTCCTGCTTCGGCTGCGTATCTGTGGTTGCGGATTGCCCGTTTTTTCTCGTTTCGCCACACTCCCCGGGAGCTGTACGGGATTCTTCGAATTCGACGATGGGAGGCACAGGAGCGCAGACGCATGGGGCTTGACGTGTAGCGGTCCGGTTCCCGAAATGGGAGGCGTGCCGGTCGCGGCAAGCCCAACCTACATGTCGTCTCAGGATCCGGGGCGTGGCTTGACTGCCTTGGCCGCCACGAACTGCCCCGTGAGGTGCCTGGTTCGCCGTTTCTCAAGCGAGTCGAGCGTTCTCAGGCAGCCTCGGGCTGCCCTCTCGAACCCGGGTGGTCTGAGGAGCCGGAGTACCCGCAGCCCGGCCTTGGTGAAGAATCTGGGGTTGTGGATGATTGCGCTTGTTGCAGTGACCTCCAATCCTGCCTGCTGTAGTGCACGTTCGAGCTGCCTGCGACCGTAGGACTTCCCGATGAAGTAGGGCGGCCTCCGCAGGGCGATCCAGAGTCTGAAGAGCGGCTCCGTAAGGTTGCCCGAGTTGTCCATTGTCAGGATGAGCGTGCCCCCGGGCTGCAAGACCCGTGCCAGTTCGGCGATGGCCCGTCGGATGTCGATCTCCACTGGGAAGTGGTCCAGCGTGGAGTCCGAGACAATGAGGTCGAAAGAGTTGTCTGCGAACGGGAGCACCCTCGCATCCGCGACAGCGTATGCTGTGCGCTCGTAGCCGAGAGAGTTCGCGTTAAGGTGCGCCCGGGCTATGAGCTCGGCGGAGATGTCAAGTGAGACGAGGCGCTCGTCACCACCGATTTCCCATGAGAATGCACGTGGCGGCCATGTCGCCTCGGCGAAGACGTCGGTCTTCAGCACACGCAGCTGCTCGAGTTGGGGCGCCCATCTGCGGATAAGGTCCAGGTGGACGCGCCTGAACTGTTCGGCGAGGAGCGGGTCCATGTACTTGCCGATGCGGTACTTCTTGGATGTGAGCTCCCACCTCTGGGCGTCTGTATCCATGGAGCTAACCGGGCTGGCCTGCCGGGCCGGCGTGAGCTGTGTCTGAGCAGCGCCGGCCGTAGGCCCCGTTGCCCGGCTCCAGGTCGAGCAGCGTGCGCAACTCTGCCGGACTCATTACCCTGCGCTCGTTTGTCTCGTCCACTCTGTTCATGTGTACCACCGTGATGCCGACCTCGAGCACCCGGTGGACATCCTAGACAACTTCCGCCGCACTCGCCGGTATGTGAGGAGTTATCTCCCTGGTCGGAATCATGCCCGTGGGAGCAAAGTTGACTGTGAGTCTGGCGTCCAGCCCATTCATGGGACCGCAAACGGGCGTTGGCCCAACGTCCTATTGGACCGGGGAGTACTCTATGCTTACCTCTTCGGACATCGGCCCGCGCGCGCCGTCTTCAGCGATGACTTGAATCTGGTAGTAGTACTGGAATGAGGGGTATAACTCCGTGGTGTGTACCTCCTCGTCTATGTACCGCGTTGCGAAGGTGACTGCCTGCAGCACATACTCCGACTTCTCGCCCGGGGTGGACCCCAGTCCCTCCTCAGCGCGATAGATGGCGTAGCCCTCGACACGGCTGTCTGTGCTTGCATCCCACGTCACGAGCAGGCCACCCTCATGGTCACCGGCGCCGCGCTCGACGTGGACGCCGAACACCGACGGCAGAGGCTTCTCGCCCTGCGAGCATCCGCCGAACCCGGCGAGAACAAGGCAACATACCGCCAGCAGGGGAAAGAGTGTCCTAAAGGGAAGAAGGTGTCTACGCATGATGTACGCTCTCAAACGGGACTGACGTGTCCGTCCCGGCCTTGATTCTCGAGCCATTATATCGCAGTCGGTGAGTGTGTGACAGGACCGGCTGCGCACCTGCCGCTGGTGGCATCAGGTCCAGATGCCCCGAATGCGTGCCCCGATGTCCTGGGTCGGCTGGCCGGACGCCGGAAGCCCGGGTAGTTGCTCCTCTGTGCCGCATGACCGCTGCTCCATCGTCTCCACGACATCCTCCGTGAAGAAGCGGCATAGCTGCGCGTAGGTGTGGCGGTCCGTCGTGCCCGGGGTTCTGCCATAGAAACGCAAGGGCCACAACACGTAGAGGAAGTCTCTTGCGCGTGTCATCGCGACGTATGTGAGACGCAACTCCTCATCAAGTTCCTCCCTGCTGCCGGTTGACATGTCTGACGGCAGGCACCCGTCGGTTGCGTGGATGAGGTACACAACGTCCCACTCCAGTCCTTTCGCCGAGTGAATGGTGGAGAGGACAAGCCAGTCCTCGTCTTTGACAGGCGGCCCGGCCAGGTCGCCTGTCGACACCGGAGGGTCCAGGACGAGGTTGTCAAGAAACGCCTCGAGCGAAGTATAGCCTGTGGCGAGTTGCTCAAGGTGTGCGATGTCGTTCTCGCGTGGCTCGGCGTTCTCGTAGTTCCTCTTGAGGAGAGGTCCGTAGAACACCCTCACTCGCTCAATGAGGACGGCAGGGACGCCGCCCCTGAGTCGCTGCAGGTCGGTCATCAGCTTTGCGAGCTGGCGGAGTTCATCCCGCGCTGCCTGAGGAGCCCTGAATGACTCGACTGAGGCGGGCTCGTAGCCATGTGCTGCAACGTGAGAGAAGGCTGCCGTCGCCGTAGCAGAGCCGATGCCGCTGATGAGTTGCAGGATTCGAAACCAGGCGACCTCGTCTCGGGGGTTCTTGACTATGCGCAGCAGACTGACTATGTCCTTGATGTGGGCGGCCTCGAGGAATCGCAACCCGCCGTATTTGTGGAACGGGATGTTCTTGCGCGTAAGGGCCAACTCAAGCGAGGCAGAATGGGAAGCGGCCCGGAACAGCACGGCCTGCCGGCGCAGGGGGATACCCTGCTCGTAGTGCTCGAGTACGAGCCGAATCACCTCCTCATCTTCGTGGCTCTCGTCGGTGCAGGTGACCAGCTGTGGCTGCTGGCCCTGGCCGCGCGTGGCCCAAAGCTCCTTCGAATAGCGCTCGCGTGCCAGGGAGATGACCCTGTTCGTGGTCTCGAGTATCGGCTGCAGCGAGCGGTAGTTCTGGTCGAGAGTGACGATGCACGTGCCGGGGAACTCCGTCGGGAAGTCCAGCATGTTCCTCACGGTTGCTGAACGGAAGCTGTAGATGCTCTGCGCGTCGTCCCCGACCACCATGATGTTCCGGTTGCGCACGCGCAGCCGGGCCAGTATGCCGGCCTGGATGCGGTTCGTGTCCTGGTACTCGTCAACGAGGATATGGTCGAAGCGGCTGCCAAGTGCGTCACTCAGGCGTGGGTCCTCGAGGAGGTAGTAGGTATAGAGCAGAAGATCATCGTAATCAAGCACGCTCTGTTTCTGTTTGCGTTCAACGTAGGCCCTGAACAGAGTAGTCAGGTCGTCTTCCCATTCCAGGCACCACGGGTAGTGCCTGGTTAGGACAGCCCTGAGGTCTTCTTCGGAGTTCACGCGCCTGGAGTAGATGTCCATGCAGGTGGCTTTTCGGGGAAAGCGTCGGCCCTTCTTCGCGAACCCTGATTCGTTTCGCACGACGTTGAGAAAGTCCTCCGCGTCGGTCCGGTCGATCACGGTGAAGTTGGCATCGAGGCCGGCAGCCTGCGCATAGATTCTGAGGATTCTATTCGCGACGGCGTGAAATGTGCCTCCCCAGACGCGATGAACGACCGCGGGTTGTGTGGCTACCGCCGCTGTCGCCCGCTTCAGCATCTCCTCGGCGGCGCGCCGGGTGAAGGTGAGCAGGAGTATGCGCTCCGGGGGGACTCCCTGCGAGATAAGGAACGACACGCGATAGGCCAGTGTCTTCGTCTTCCCGCTTCCCGCCCCGGCCACGACCAGCAGGGGACCGTCGCCGTGAGTGACGGCTTCGCGCTGCCGTGGGTTCAGTTCCCCGAGCCATCCGGACGTCTCCATGGTGTGCTGCTGAGTATAGTAGCAGTCCCGGCCCCAACGGGCATGATGGGGCTCAATGGCTGCCTCTGTCTCTGCTCATTAGCTGTTGACTGGAGATACTATCTCTCCTATTCTTGGTGGAACGCCGCAGGCTCGATGGCGTCTCGTTGGGTGGGGCTTACGTCGATGTCCGGGCGAGGAGGTATGGACGATGACCGTACGCATTACCACGCTGGTTGAGAACACTGTGGGCGGAGGCAATGTATGTGCTGAGTGGGGTCTCTCGATGCTGGTTGAGACGGACGACTTCACCGTTCTCGCGGACACTGGCGCGACTTCGGCCGCAGCGCGCAACGCACAAACTCTTGGTGTGTCTCTCTCGGGTGTGGAGGCATTCTTCTTCAGCCACGGGCATTTCGACCATACGGGAGGATTGCTGCATCTCCTCAATCTCATTCGAAAGCCGGTTCAGGTACTCGCCCATCCAGCCGTCTGGGACCGCAAGTATGCAGCTAGCCCCGATCTTAAGGTCTGCGAGTACAACAGTGACTCCGTCTACGAGTACATCGGGATACCCTATGCGCGGGAGCTGGCTGAGACCTATGGCGCTCGATTTGTGCTGGGTGAAGACCCTGTATGGCTGAGTGACACAGTGGTGACCAGCGGCGAAGTGCCGATGCTCACGGATTATGAGACAGTCGACCCGATACTCTATGTGTGGGAAGATGGGGAGTACAGGCCGGACACCGTGCCGGATGACCAGTCAATCTTCGTGAAGACCGAAAAGGGCATGGTCGCCATACTCGGCTGCGCCCATCGCGGAATCATCAACCACCTGTGGCGCGGACAGCAGTTGACCGGCGCCGATACCGTCTACGCCGTTGTTGGAGGCACTCACCTGATAGCCGCCGACGACAGGCGTATAGAGAAGACTATCCGTGAGTTGCAGCGCCTCAATGTCCAGGTGGTGGCTGCGTCACACTGCACTGGCCTGCATGCTGCGTGCGCACTGGAGCATGCGTTCGGTAGCGCCTTCCGTTTCAATAACGCGGGCACTCGCATCACTCTCTAACCCGCCGTCGCTTGTGGACCAGCATGATTGCTCAGAGGGGGCTCTTGCTGTCCCGGCGAAGGTGCTCATCGCTCACGCTCCTGGTCTTTCCCTGGCAGCCGCAGACCGATTTTGACATGAGGCGGCTCGCTGGATATTCTGGGCTGCAGGATTACACGAGTTATTGTCACACGGTCAATGAAGGATACTGCCATGAAGCCAACGGTTGGCGTTGCGAGTGTGAAGGGAAACGATATCGAGCAGGCGGTCCGCGACGCCGTCCGCCTCGCAGGGGGCCTTGAGGGTCTCATCACCGGCACATCACGGGTGCTTGTGAAGCCGAACCTGTGGAGTCCGCAGCGCTCCGGCACGGGCTCCATCACCGATTCCCGTGTCACTGAGGCGGTCACACGCCTCGTGCTTGAGCATGGCCCGCGCTCGGTCGTCATCGGTGAAGGCTGTGGCGCCGGGTATGACGGCCTTGGTTGGAGCACGGAAGAGGCCTTCACCATCTCGGGGACCCGTGACGTCGCCGAACGCCTTGGAGTGGGGCTTCGCAATCTCAACACTGACACCTACGAGGATGTCAGGATAGAGAATGCGCTCGTGATGGGCCGTGTGAGGATATCCCGGACCGCGCTGGAGAGCGATGTGATTGTCGGTGTTCCCGTGCTCAAGAGCCACAGAAGGACGGATATCTCGCTCAGCCTGAAGAACATGAAGGGTGTCATTCATGGCGCCGAGAAGCGCAAGTCGCACCGGCTGGGCCTGGATCAGGCCATAGTGGACCTGAACTCGGTTGTCTGTCCGCACTTCGTCGTGCTCGATGCCACAGTCGGCATGCAGGGCCTGTGGAGCTATCCTGAGGACTGTATCCCTGTGGGTTTGATTCTTGCCGGGTGTCATGCGCTGTCCGTGGACCTTGCAGGCGCGTCACTCATGGGGGTCGACCCACGCCGCGTGATGCACCTGCGCTACATGGCTGAAAGAGAGGGCATTACGGCCGGCCTCGAGGGCATCAATGTGGTGGGGCAGCAGATTGCGGAGTACCGCAAGGAGTTCAAGACAGGCTTCCAGGTTCTCAGCGAGCGCTATCCCCAGGTGACGATTATCAGTGGCGAATCGGCATGTACGGGCTGCACGACCGAACTCGTGACGGCCCTGACCTATCTGGATAAGGCGGGCTACTCTCCCGAGATGGGTGGGTTGCAGGTGGTCATAGGAGATGTGGAGACCGTTCCTCCGGCATCACGCGTAGCCGTACTGGGTCGCTGCGCGGCGCAGCATGCGCAGCTGGGGCCGTTTGCGGAGGGATGTGCTCCCAGCGAAGAAAGGGTCGTTCGTGTGCTCTGCGAGGCCTGTGGGGTGGATGTCTCCCGTGTGCTCGAGGTTCGTGACAGGGTGCGAGAGGAGATGTGGGAATCCAGCAGGGAATCACTGGAATCATAGTCCCTGGAGCACCGTCGGTATCCTCAGACCTCCGGGCCCTTCAGCATCATCAGACCGGGACTATCTCGGCTTCGATCTCCTCGCCGAGACGTATCACGGCGTAGCTGCTGCGGGCCGGTCCCGGGTTGACCATCAATACGCCCGTCACGACACCGGCGAAAGACACGTGTGAATGCCCGAAGACTATGAGGTCGGGGTCTTCAGGGAATGTCTTCCTGACTCTGTCTGCTATTCCCCACGGGGCGCCCGAGCCATGTGTGATTCCTATCGTTCTTCCGCCGAATGTGACCAGCTGTCGGTGCGGCAGCCGCACCTTGATTGCGGTTGAGTCCATGTTGCCGGCCACCGCAAGCACGTCGCCGAGTTGTCTGAGCTCATCAAGGAGCGAACTCTCTGTGTGGTCGCCCGCGTGGATGATGAGGTCTGCATCCTTGAGGGCCTGACGCAGCGCCGCCGGTAGCTTGCTGAGCGTGCTTGTGTGCGAGTCAGACAGTGCAACTATGGTGTTGCCCACTGCGCTCTCCTTTCAGCCCTCAAGAAGCCTGGAGCCGCATCTTGCGGGCCGTTCACAATACCATAGCGCGCCAGGCGCATCCACTCCCGAATGCCGGACATATCGACACCGTAGATGTGAGGCGGGTATCATGTTGTGCGTCGGCTATCGGCCTCCGGAGGCAAGATGAAATCGGCAACTGAGTACCTGTGGTTCAATACCCGGCTTGAACATGAGTATGTGAACATTACGGGCGAGGTAGAGAGGGTTGTGACGGGCAGCGGAATCAAGGAAGGCTTCGTGCTCGTGTCGGCGATGCACATAACGGCAGGAGTGTATGTGAACGATGCCGAGTCGGGGCTCATTCAGGATATCGAGGAGTGGCTGGAGAAATTGGCTCCGTATCGCCCGGAGTATCGGCACCACCGCACCGGGGAAATGAATGGCGACGCGCATCTCAAGAGCCTCCTGATTCATCACGAGGTCATTGTGCCTATCACCGACGGACGCCTCGATTTGGGTCCATGGCAGCAGGTGTACTACGCGGAGTTCGATGGGCGAAGGAAGAAGCGGGTGGTGGTGAAGGCCATCGGAGAGTAGCGCGGGCTTCCCTGATGGGGAACGCAACACGGATAGCAGGAGCGAAAGATGAGACAGACAGTGAGTATCGTCAAGATAGTGGACTGTGATTTCGAGGCAGCCGTGCGAGAGGCCATTGAGCAGGCAGGTGGTTTCTCAGACCTCATCAGGTCGGATTCCAGGGTGCTTGTCAAGCCGAATCTGGTCAAGCCCTTCCCCTCGGGGAGCGGCATGGTTACCGATGCGCGTGTAACAGAGGCCGTCACAAGGGCGGTGCTCGACTGCGGACCGGCCTCGGTGACGATAGCTGAGGGCGCCTCGGTCGGCTACGATGACAGGAGTTACAGCACGGAGGACGTGTTCACTGTCTCGGGCACTGCGGCAGTGGCCCGGCGGCTGGGCGTTGAGTGCGTCCATCTGAACTCGGACATTGCAGTTGCCGTTGAAGTCCCGGAACCTCTTGCGATGGACAGGGTTCTTGTGGCCAGGACCGTGCTCGAGAGTGACGTGGTCATCAGTGTTCCTGTTCTCAAGACCCACAACAGGGCAAACGCCACGATTGCTTTGAAGAACATGTACGGCGCGCTGCCCGGGACAGAGAAGCGAGCAGGACATATGCTTGGCATCAACAACACCTTGCTCGACCTCTTTTCGGTGCTGCGGCCGTCCTTCGCCGTTGTCGACGCAAGCGTTGCCATGGAAGGACGCTGGCGTTCGCCTGAGGACTCGAGACTGATGGGGCTGATTCTTGCGGGGAGAGACGCCCTTGCGACTGACCTCGTCGGCTGTGCCCTGATGGGGATAGACCCTGACTCGGTGATGTACCTGCGGCACATGACACAATGGGATGGCGAAGTGAGTGGCATCGGCGACGTGGATGTAGTGGGCGAGTCCGTCATCGCGCACGCCGAGTGTTTCAGACCGGCCTTTGAGGCTCTGCTGGATTCCTTCCCGGGCGTAGAGATTTCCAAAGGACCCGGGTTGTGTGGTGGCTGCATCGCAGAACTTGAGAGCGCCCTGCGGTATCTGAAAGAGGCTGGATATGAGCAGGAGATGAACGGGCTGACCATCCTTGTCGGCGCTCCCGGGGAGTTCGATGGTGACGACAAGGTCGCTGTCATTGGCGAGTGCAGTGCCGACATCAACGATGGCTGGCCCATGGCTCCGGGTTGTCCTCCGTCGGAGGAGGACGTGATTGAAGCTCTCTGTGCGGCTTGTGGCGCCGACCCTGCCCTGGTGATGTCCGTGCGTGATGACGTTCGACGTGAGATGTGGGACTCGTCCAAGGACCTCATAGGGCGCTAGGAGCAGCGCGTCTAGAGCGGACTCTTTCTGTGGCTGGTCCCACCGGCGGACATTAGATATCGTAGCGGTAGCGCAGGTATCGTCTTCTGAGCAGCGGGAGGAGAAGGAGCAGCGGCAACACGAGTGCGCCGACTATCAGCGGGGCAGGGTGCCAGTCCAGTGCCGGCCACGCCGGCAGGCTGATTCCGGAGAACACGGGCGAGTCCTCCTCGGCAAGCGCAACCGCCTGGCTGAGAGCCTCCGGCGGAGCAGCGGCGCTCATGGCGAACGTTCCTCCGAGGCCGTTCACGTCCACGTTATAGGTCGCTTCGTCCCGCGGCGACACCGTGAATGCCACGGTCTTGCTTTCTCCCTGGTCCAGTGTGACGCTCGCCTCCTGGACTACCTCGCTGTTGAGGCTCAGGAAGAGTGCGGTAGTTCCATCGGCATCGCTGCCGCTATATCTCGCTACCACGCTGACGGTGACCGTGTCTCCCACCATGGGCTCTGCCGGCGAGACCGTCAGTGAGCTTATGCTGAACCCGGGTGCTGTGAGAGGGAGAACTTCGGACTCGGGCTTCGGCGCAATGATGCTGAACTCGGTGAAATGGCTCACGTCCGCGCTCACCGTCATGTCGTCCTCGTCCACGACCGACGGCAGTTCCACCCATGTGTCGCTTGCATCGTCATAATACGCAACTTGGAGTTCATCTTCCCGGACACCGTCGCGGAGTTCTGCGCGCTCATAGGGGAGCACAATGGGGAGAGGTGGGTCGAACGTGGCCCCGTCCGGTTCGAGGTCGTAGACTCGGCCCACAATGACCCTGTCCTCCGGCACATCGTGAGCTTTTCTTGTGTCAACGGACACGTCCGTGACCTCGTGTCCATCCGCGTCAAGAGCTGTTGTCCCGTTCGGGACGTTTACTACGAGTGCGCTCTCGTCATCGCTTGCACCGTCCGTTCCATCTTCCTCGCTGACAAAGTGCGCCGTGATGTTCTTGTGGTTATAGAAAGGTGTCTCGATTGGGTTCTCCGTGCTGGTCAGGGAGCCGCTCCAGTAGTCGAACTCGTATCCGGAGGCGGGTATGGCCTCGAGTTCCACCATATCGCCCTGTGTTCGCACGAAGGCGCTGGATTCCAGCTCGTCTCCGTCAACCTCGATGGTCCCTGCCTCGTCGGGGACTACAGTGATAGTGATTGTCACTTCCACTTTGCGGTCCCAATTGTCGTCTTCGCCTGTGGGACAGCGGCCGTTCGAGCACGCGGCGTCCGCGGCCGAAGGCAGCAATGCAAGCGTCAGGAAGATGGACGCGGCTAGTATCGGCAGGACACGCTCAAGCAAAAGACGACCGGCGGTTTCTCTCATGGCGAAACACAGCTGCACGCCTGCCGACCGGCATTTCTGCGTCATGCATGGGCGTGCTGGCCCTACGTATGCTGTGAATCTACAACTGAATCTTGCGCGTTGTCAAATCCCGTAGCTGCAGATGCAGCGCACACCGGGAAACATGGCTACATATATTAGTTGTCACGGCAACCAATATCGGCTACACTTCTTCTTACAATGGAACTTGAAAGCAGCCGTACGCCGGCCCAGGCACGCCAGGAGATGCTGGCAACCTCGCCGGTCAAACGACTCCTCTGGAAACTCACTCTGCCCGCGATGACCGGGATGCTGGTAATGTCCCTCTACAACATCGTAGACACCATCTACATCGGCAGAGGGGTAGGGTCCATCGGCATCGCAGGGGTGACCATCGCCTTCCCGGTCATGATACTGCAGATGGCGCTCGGCCAGATGGCCGGCATCGGAGCGGCCTCAGTCATCTCGCGCAACCTTGGCTCCGGCGATATTCGTCGCGCCGAACGGACACTCGGCAATGCCGTGGCCCTCTCTGTGGGTTCGGGGCTCATCGTCACCATGGTCTGTTTGCCCAATAGCGCGGCGCTTCTGCACCTCATGGGAGCGTCTGATGCAGTCCTTCCGTATGCCAAGGAGTACCTGGATGTCATCCTGATCGGCGCCGCATTTGCCACGTACCCGATGACGATGAACAACTTGGTGCGTGCAGAAGGCAACGCCAAAGTCGCGATGAACATCATGATATTCGGCGCGGTGCTCAACATCGTGCTGGACCCCATCTTCATCTTCTGGCTGGACATGGGCGTTCAGGGCGCGGCGGTTGCCACTGTCATCGCACACCTGGCGACCACCATCTACGTGACTCGCTACTTCCTCTCGGGGCAGAGCACGCTTCGGCTGTCACTTCCCATTCTGAAGCTGAAACGCTCCGTGGTTCGTGAGATTGTTGCAGTAGGGTTTCCGTCCTTCATCCGCATGGGGGCGATGAGCTTTATCGCGCTCATCATCAATCGGACGCTGGGCTTCTACGGGGGCGACCTCTCGATTGCTGCGTACGGCATTGTCAACAGGATGATGATGTTCATGGCGATGCCGCTCATGGGTATCGGACAAGGCTTGCAGCCCATACTCGGCTTCAGCTACGGTGCGAAGCAGTTCGGCCGGTCTCTTGAGGTCACGCGCTATGCGCTCGTCGTCGCGTCGGTGTTCTCAGCCGCTGCCTTCCTGGTGCTGTTCTTCCTTCCGGAGATTGTCATGAGAGTGTTCTCGGATGATGCTGCGTTGATCGCTATCGGCGTGCATGCCTCGAAGTACGTCTTCGTCGCGTTCTTCGTCGTCGGTTTTCAGATTGTCGGCTCAATCGTATTTCAATCATTGGGACACGTAGGCAGGACGTTCGTGACGTCGATTTCCCGCCAGATGCTGTTCCTTGTCCCCCTCCTGCTTGTGCTCCCCCGTTTCTTTGAAGCTGACGGCGTATGGCTTGCATTCCCGATTGCCGATGTGCTGTCGGTTCTGTTGGTGCTCTTTCTGATGATTCCGCAACTCCGTGAGTTCACGCGTCTGCGCGACATGCAGGCAGAACCGGGAGCTGGTCTGCGTACCACCGTCACCTCCTAGGCGGGGGTAGGGACTCCGGCCCGAGAGTCCTGCCGGGAGGTTCCGGCGATGGAGTATCCCTTCGGCAGCCGCTTCGCCACCATCATCGACTCTCGCGAAAGACGCAGCTATTAGTTGTACTAGCAACTGTCTTACGCTACCATTCTGTATACCATGGAGCTAGAAAGCAGCCGCACACCGGCACAGGCGCGCCAGGAGATGCTGGCGACCATGCCGGTAAAACGACTCCTCTGGAAGCTCGCAGTGCCCGCGGTACTCGGGATGCTTACAATGGCGCTCTACAACGTTGTAGACACCATCTACATCGGCAGGGGCGTAGGGTCCGTCGGCATCGCAGCAGTCACCGTCTCCTTCCCGGTCATGGTTGTGCTGATGGCGCTTGGCCAGATGGCCGGCATGGGAGCGGCCTCAGTCATCTCGCGCAACCTTGGCTCCGGCAACATTCATCGCGCTCAACGAAGTCTCGGCAACGCCGTGGCCCTCTCTGTGGGTTCGGGGCTCCTCATCACCCTGGTCTGTCTGCCTAATAGTGCTGCGCTTCTGCAGCTCATAGGAGCATCTGACACGGTCCTTCCGCATGCCAAAGACTACCTCGACGTCATCCTGATAGGCGCTGCGTTTGCCGCGTACCCGATGGCGATGAACAACCTGGCGCGAGCAGAGGGCAACGCCAGAGTCGCAATGACCAACATGGTAGGCGGCGCACTGCTCAACATCGTACTCGACCCCATATTCATCTTCTGGTTACACATGGGCGTCCAGGGCGCGGCGATTGCCACTGTGATTGCTCACCTTGCCACTTCCATCTACATCACTCGCTACTTTCTCTCGGGACGCAGCACGTTGCGTCTATCATTTCCTTCCCTGAAGCTCGAAAGGTCCGTTACTCGTGAGATCGTTGCAATAGGATTCCCCTCCTTCATCCGCATGGCAGGCATGAGCTTTCTCCTGCTCATTGTTAATCGGACACTGGGCCTCTACGGGGGCGACCTATCGATTGCCGCGTACGGCATCATCCACAGGGTGTTGAACTTGACGGTCATGCCGCTCATGGGTATCGGGCAAGGTTTGCAGCCGATCCTCGGCTTCAGCTATGGTGCGAAACGATATGGACGGTCTCTTGCGGTCACGCGCTACGCGCTTATTGCGGCTTCCGGCTTCGCACTTGCGACATTCGTGCTGCTCTTCTTTCTTCCTGCCCCGATACTGCGGATATTCACGGACGACGCCGCGTTGATTGCCATTGGAGTGCACGCCTCACGGTATGTCTTCTCAGCGTTCTTCGTTGTCGGCTTTCAGGTTGTTGGCTCGGTTGTCTTCCAGGCGCTCGGGCACGTCGGCAGGACGTTGGTGACCTCAACTTCCCGCCACGTGCTGTTCCGCGTTCCGTTCGTGCTTCTGCTTCCCCGCTTCCTTCAAGCGGATGGCGTGTGGCTTACATTCCCGATTGCCGATGCGTTGGCAGCCCTGCTGGTGCTCCTCCTGATAATCCCGCAGCTCCGCGAGTTCAAGCGCTTGCGGGACATGCGAAGCGCGCAGCAGGCCGACCCACGCACGACTGTCTTGTCCGACGTTGAGGTCGCGACTTCGGCCCGTGAATCCTGCGGGGAGGTTTGAGAAATGGAGCATCCGCTCGACAGGTGGTTTTTCATTATCCACAGGCACCGGCATGCGTTCATGCGGACCAGGTTGCGCGGGCATAATTTGGAGCCACGCTTGATGCCGTTTCTCTACCATGTCTGGCGCAGCGATGGACTGAGGCAGGAAGATTTGAGCCTCGACATGGGCCTGGACAAGACGACTATTGCCCACGCCGTGAAGAAGCTGGTGGGTCTCGGCTACGTGTCCCGGCAGAGAGACCAGGAGGACCGTCGCTGCTACCGCCTTTCACTCACCGAGAGGGGTATCGCCGTGCACAATGAACTTGGCGAGGTCTTCAGAGACTGGAGGACAGGGCTGCTTGAAGGGTTCGCCGAGGATGAACGGGAGACCCTCGAGAGCTTCTTCCGTCGCATGGCCGAGAACGCCGAAAGGCTTGCGCACCAGGACCCGGGCTGCGCCTAGTCCGGAGCTGCCGGACGACGTGGAGTCTACGCGTCACGAGGGCTCTGTCGTTGTGGACTGCTGGGCGGAGGGATGCTCCGTTCTCATGCTCGCGCACACACATCAACTCTGCCCACGACGTTGACGGTCAGCGCGGTATACTGGATGGGTCGCCAAGTTGCAGCCTGACGACCACAGGGAGAATCCAAGTGCAGATGCGTCCGAAGGCCATAGGTTTGCTGTCCGGAGGACTTGATTCGGTCCTTGCCATCCGGCTGGTGCTGGACCAGGGCATCGACGTAGTCGCACTCAACATCGTCCTGCCTTTTGTGGGCAACAGGTCGGAGCGAGCGGAGCCCGCTGCCGAATGGCTCGGTGTGCGGTTGGTCAAGATGGAGGTGGGACCTGACTACATCGAGGTGCTCAGGCACCCCCGGTACGGATATGGAAAAGGTTTCAATCCCTGCATAGACTGCCGTGTGTATATGCTCGGTCTTGCTCGCCGACTGATGGAGCAGGAGGGCGCGGACTTCGTTGTGACGGGAGACGTGCTCAAGCAGAGGCCCAAGAGCCAGACCCA
>CAZQML010000026.1:0-2816 GCA_964594245.1 uncultured Dehalococcoidales bacterium
GGTGTCTCTTCACAAGCTGGATAGTAGCCCTATCGTGTTGTGGCGTAAAGAGGGCCGCCGGACGGTCCTAGATGAGCGAGTAGATGATGCCGGCTGCCAGCGAAAGTACGCTGATTACCACGAGGTAGATGGTGAGTGCCCTGGTGCCAAACTCCTTGCGCAGGACGAGGATCGTACTCCAGCTCGTAACAGGGCCGACTATCAGTAGCATCATGCCCGCGCCGATGTTCATACCCTGGGTGATGAGCGCGTGGACGAATGGCACGCTCGCGGTCGAGCAGGTGTACATGAGGATGCCAACCGGCAGGGCAACGATGTAGGCCAGGGCGTCGGCGAAGTAGGTTCCCACGAAGCGGCCGATGGGGGAGACGGCTGCCACGAGGGCGGCGAGGGCTAGACCGAGGAGTATCTCGGGCCCTATCTCACGGGGCATCTGGATGAAGGCGTGGCGGAGCGCCCGAAGCATGCGGTTGCCGGCCACGGGACTGCTGGGGCAGGAGCCGGTCACGCAGGCTGCCGGGTAGGCCGCCGGCGACTTCGTGAACTTCCGGCGGCAGAGGTCGCAGCAGAAGTAGTAGGTCGTGCCCTCGTACTCTGTGCTGATGACGCTGGGCTTGCCTGAGTCGACCTCCATACCGCACACGGGGTCGGTAGACTTCTCGCCTGGCTTTCCGGGACCGGGACGAGAGACCGTGATGTGATTGCCAACGATGCCCATGATGAGCCCCAGCACGATGACGGCGACGAAAATGTAGACGGTGAAGCCGATGCCGAGCAGTCCGTAGCTCACGAGAAGTGCGGAGACCGACGTGGCCGGCGTCGCAACGAGAAACGCAAGCACCGGGCCGAGTCGGGCACCCTTGTCGTGCAGGCTCACGGCGACGGGGAGTGAGCCGATGCAACAGATGGGCAGTGCGGCGCCGGCGAGCGTCGCATAGAGCAGCGGCCGAATGCCGCCGCCGCCCAGATGCTTTGCGACCCAGCCTGACGGCACGAAGACCTGGATAACGCCACTCAGGAAGAAGCCAAGTGCCAGGTATGGCAGTACCTCGACGAGGTAGTGCCCGAATTGCCGTACGATCTCAAGCAGCATGTTCATGTCTCTCAGCAGTTCCGGTCGGGCCCTTTCGTATGCCCCGCACGGGCTGAAAGCGAACGATAGCTCGCGTGCCGTCGGCTGTCAAAGCCGGCCCGGACTCTCCGCCCATCATGTGAATGATTTGTCGACATATCTATCAACAGATGGCTTGTCGTGCACGATTGGCTGTGTTGAGAGTTGTCCACATGAATATCAACAGGCTGGAACTCCTTCACACATGAGTGACGTCGTTGAGTGAGTCAATACCGGACGTGCCAGACTCGAGGCACACATCGCGGACGTGTCAATCATCATGGAGCACCGTCACGTGCCAGTGCGAGAGCGACCGGTCTTGCACCTCCTCCAGCGCGGCATTGCCACGTTCGACGGTGGTCCATGTGTCTTCTCAGCGACACACACCGGGGAAGGTGGGGAGTGGGCTCTCCAGACGTTTGACGCGTCGCTCGACCTGATGCCGGCCGAGGGGTCGGTGCCCCCGCAAGTTGCTGGACGGCTAGAGTGACTGTGGCGGCACAGCGGCCGATAGAAGTCACTCTGGAACGCGGTGGCGGCCCTCTCAGTCTGGCGGCTTCATCTCGTTCTTGATGTCCGCTCGGTTCATGGCCTCTGTGTGATGCTGGGTACGAAGAGTCCGTCACCTGTGGGCGAAAGCCGATTGCCGCCTCCTGAAGGACAGAGCAGATGTTCAGAGCCTGGCGTGTCAATCAGGATGGGATGCTGTTGAATGGATACGTGAGGTGTCTGTGGGAGAGCTTCAGGCAGCCAGGACCTGCACGGCGCCGAGGGCGTTGACGAGGCCGTTCCCTGTGCCGCTCACGGCAAGAGCTTCGCAGCTGTCTTCGATGGCTGCTCTGACCTCGTCGTTCACGAATCCGTTGCCGGACTCATCGGTGGCAATGCCGAACAGGAGCGCTGCGACACCGGACACGTGGGCGGCGGCGGGAGATGTGCCCGTCTCGTAGCCGTACTCGCCTCCGGGCAGCGCGGCGTAGATCTTGGAGCCGGGCGCGGTAACGTCAACCCAATCACCGCGGTTCGAGAGGACGGCAAAACCGTCGTCCTGGTTGCTGGCGGCGACGGCAATGGCGTCTTCGTACGCTGCTGGATAGGCAGGGGCCGTTGTGCCGCCGTTGCCGGCGGCCGCAATGACGATCGCACCCTTCAGCCAGGCGTGGCTGACAGCGCTGCTGAGTTCAGGGCTCGACTCTACCTCGAGACTCACGTTTATGACCTGTGCTCCGCGGTCGGCGGCCCAGCGGATAGCTTTGGCGACCGTCGCTGAGTCACAGCGGCCGCGCTTGTCGGCAACTTTCAGATTGATGAAGCTGGCGTTGGGAGCGATGGCGGCGATTGTGTCGGCCATGTGAGTCCCGTGGCCGTGCTCATCGTCTGCGCTGCCGCTTCCGGTGAAGTCCATGTCGGCCTCTATCCTGCCACCGAACTCTGTGCCAGAGTCGATGCCGGTGTCGAGAACGGCGACCAGCACGGGGGCAAATGAGTCGGCGGCGCTCCACGCGGCCGGGACTGAGATGCGGGTGACGCCCCATCGGCCCTCGATCTGCTCCTGGTCGGAAGTCGTGAACACAACAGCGTCGTTGCTGACAACTTCGTCCTGGACTTCGGAGACCTCGCCGTTGGTCGGGTTGGACTCGAGCTGGTCGATGCTGACCTCGAGGGCCGCGTGCACATCTTCGCGCTCGAATGAGGTCACGCAGAC
>CAZQML010000027.1:0-23049 GCA_964594245.1 uncultured Dehalococcoidales bacterium
GCACTAGTTAATGGCAATTCTGGGGACACCGCACTTACCTCTTCGCGGAGGCTGCGCCTCTGCACATACAGTGCGATGGGTTTCTACTCCCCTTCGCGCTTGCGATACTGCAGGGCCTCGGCGATGTGGGGGGTGTCGATGAGGTCGGCGCCTTCGAGGTCGGCGATGGTGCGGCCGACCTTCAGCACGCGGTGATAGCCGCGGGCCGAAAGGTGGAGTTGGCGCATGGCTGTGTGAAGGACTTCCCTGGCGGGCGGCGTGAGCTTGCAGAAGGCTGTCACGTCGCGGGCGGGCATGTCCGCATTACAGGTGGCCTTGCGTCCGGCGAGGCGTCTGTCCTGAATCGCACTCGCCGCCATCACGCGGGGGCGCACATCAGCCGAGCCTTCCCCGTCGCTTGTGCTCGTCAGCTTGTCGTAGTCCACGCGCGGGACGTCGACGAAGATGTCGATGCGGTCCAGCAATGGCCCGCTGACACGCTTGCGGTAGCGCGCGATGTCGGACAGCGAGCACTTGCACTCGCGGAACGGGTCGCCATAGTGCCCGCAGGGGCACGGGTTCATGGCCGAGACCAGCATGAAGCTGGCCGGGAAGGTCACGCTGCTCTGCACTCTGCTCACGGTCACCACGCGGTCCTCCATCGGCTGACGCAGCGACTCAAGCGTCGAGTGACCGAACTCCGGGAACTCATCCAGGAAGAGCACCCCCCGGTGGCTGAGGGTAATCTCTCCGGGACGAGGAGACTGGCCTCCCCCAACGAGGCCTGCGTGGGAGATGGTGTAGTGCGGGCTGCGGAACGGCCTCTCACGTACGAGCGGCTGCCCGCCGGGGAGCAATCCCGTCACGCTGTATATCTTCGTGACCTCGAGGGCTTCATCGAACGCGAGCGGCGGCAGGACGGTCGGCAGACAGCGGGCGAGCATGGTCTTGCCGCTTCCCGGAGGCCCGACCATCAACATGTTGTGCCGGCCCGCCGCGGCCACCTCCAGCGCGCGCTTGGCGTGCTCCTGTCCCTTGACATAACGCAAGTCAAATGAGTCCTCGACCCGGGGCGGCTCATCCGTCTCCTGCTCAGCGGAGTCGGGCAGGGCGACGTCTCCTTTCAGGTAGCCGACGAGCTGCGCGAGGGACTCGGGCGCAAGCACCTGAACGCCCTGCACCAGCGAGGCCTCCCGCCGGTCGTCGAGCGGAACGCAGACCTTCGCCATGCCTGCTTCGCGCACTATCGACACCATCGGCAGCATCCCGTTCGTATGGCGCAGCCGTCCGTCGAGCGACAGCTCGCCGAGGAAGACCGTGTCGCGGATGTCGGCAAACAGCTGGTCCGAGCTCATGAGCAGCCCGACGGCGATGGCCAGGTCGTAGGACGGCCCCTCCTTCTTGAGGTCCGCCGGCGCGAGGTTCACCGTGATGCGCCTGGTGGGAAACCTGAAGCCCGAGTTGCGGATGGCGGACCGGACGCGCTCGCGTGCCTCCTGGACGGCCTTGTCGGGAAGACCAACGATTGTGAACGTGGGCAGACCGGCGGAGATGTCCACCTCGACCTCGACGAGCGCGCCCTCGAGCCCGACGACGGCGCAACTCATTACCTTGGCGAGCATGTCGTTCTAGTGCCCCGCGTCCTCAGTTGCCAAGAGCCACCGCCACCGCATATTCCCGGCTGTCCGATAGGCTGACAGTCATGGATTCCAGACCCAGAGACTCGAACCTCTCCAGTGCCCGGCCGCTGAGATGGACCACAGGCCTGCCGCTTTCGGTGGAGAGAATCTCGATGTCATGCCAGCTCACACCGCGCATCCCCGTTCCAAGGACCTTCATGACCGCCTCTTTGGCCGCGAATCTCGTGGCGAGTGACGACGTCCGTTTGCGGTAGGCGGTCACCTCGCGCTCCGTGTAGACCCGTCGCAGAAAGCGTTCGCCGAACCTTTCGATTGCCTCGGCGATGCGGGGAATCTCTATGATGTCGACGCCTATCTCTGTCATGAAACGAAGATCTGCCGGCGCCCGCGGGACCTCGTATGCAGCAGAGGTCCCGAGCACCGGAAGCCAGGGCAAGCCGTTCGGAATGGTAGCAGCAACGCCGCCGGGGAACAATAGAAGGGTGAATATTGTTACGGGGGCGACGCATGCGTCGCCCGAAGGACAGTGTGTCGTTCACGGTTGTGCCGGCCTTGGCGGCGTTGCGTGACGACGGAGCGACGGGCGCGGCATGCCGCGCCCCTACAGATACGCCACGCCCCAGCCTTCGACGGGCAGGCATGGGAGCCTGCCCCTACGTTCGGATGGTCCCTCGTTGACACCGCAGAGGGACGCGCCAGGTCGACTAATTCGTCGCGTCGATTGTCCTCATTGGCGAATCCTGCCGTGCTATCATCGGCGCACGCGTCATGGAGAAAGCGATGAGTGCACGAGCAGAGTACACCCCGCCACTGTTCACCATCACCTGCCGGGCCTGCGGGCGGACCGTGCCGCCTCAGCCCTGGACGTGGAAGCACTCCTGCGGCTCGCCTCTCAACCTTTCGATGGATGTGGGCAGGGAGCGGGTCCTGTCGTGCCGAATTGGAGCGGCGAACGGCCTCAGGCGCTTCGCTCCCGTGCTCCCGCTAGCGGTGCTCCCGGACACCGCCATTGGCGACACCCCTATGCTCACCGAGGACATAGAAGGCGTTCACGTCACGTTCAAGCTCGAGTACCTGAACCCCGGTGGCTGCTTCAAGGACCGCGGCGCATACGCGGCCGTTGCGCGTTGTGTGGAGTTGGGGTTCGATTCCATAGTCGTCGATTCGTCCGGCAACGCGGGCATTGCCATGGCGCGTATGGGCCTGCGCCTGGGAATCGGTGTCGACGTTTTCCTGCCTGACTGGACACCCGAAGGGAAGAAACGGCTGCTGCGCCTGCTCGGCGCGCGGCTCCACGAGTGCAAGGGCGACCGCATGGCCGTCCACACTGCGGCGGTAGAATTCTCGGGCAAAGGCGCCGCGTACGTCGGGCACTGGTGGAATCCCTACTTCATCCACGGTGTCAAGACGATGGCGTACGAAGTCGTTGAACAGATGCCGACCATTGACTACGTCGTGGCGCCGGTCGGGGCTGGAACCGTGCTGCTGGGGCTCCACACTGGCTTCTCGGAGATTGCCGCTGCGGGGCTGTTGCCGAGGATGCCACGACTCGTCGCCGCACAGGCAGCAGGCTTCGCGCCGGTCTGCGTTGAACTCGGAGCCGGGCAACCGGGAGGGGAGACGTCGGGACTTGCCGACGGCATTGCAATCGCAGACCCTCCAAGACGGCAGCAGATTGTCGCGGCAGTCAGAGACACGCAAGGATTCGGCGTCGTCGTGGACGACGCGGAGATATCGCACGCACTGGAGTGGCTCGTTGTGAGGGGCTACATCGTCGAGCCCACCAGCGCAGTTGCTCTGGCCGCCACATTCGAGGCCATCCACAGGGGTCGCATTCCGAAGGGCAGCTCGGTCCTCGTCCCCTTGACTGGGACAGGGATGAAGGTGCTTGAGGAACTCACAGAGGTCGTCAGCGGCGAACCCGGCTAGCGGTTCTCGACGGATGCCTGCGTTGTCCGGCGGGAAAGCACCCCCGGGGCATTGACAGATGCCACCAGTGGCGCCATACTGACTGACCAGTCAGTCATCACCAGGAAGCACATCTGATGTCCTCGCAGAATCTCGCAGCAGAGACGCCGGAAGCCCGCAAGTCACGCCGCGAAGCCATCATGGACGCCGCCATGGAGGTCTTCGGCACGAGCGGACTTGACGGCGCCAGCGTGGAGGACATCGCCCGGGCCGCCGGAATCGGCAAGGGCACTATCTACCTCTACTTCAAGAGCAAGGACGATATGTTCGACGCCATACTGGCGGAGCGCTGGCCGGGGCCGTACCTCGATTCACTGATGCCGGAGATGCTTGCTTCTCAAGAGACGCTGAGCGCGCCGCTTGATGAGGTACTGGAACGCATCGGCAACGCATTCCTCACGGCAGTGGAGAAGAACATGCTCGTTCTGCGGCTCGCGCTGTCCGAGGCGTACCGGTTTCCGGACCGGGCCGAGCACTTGTTCGAGAACACGTTTCTCAAGGCGAACCGTATGCTCGCCGCATTCCTTGAAACACAACAGAAAGCCGGGCGCATCGGGCCGCTCGAGTCGCCGCTCATCGCCGCGCGGTGCTATCAGGGCATGATGATGACATACATGCTGTCGCAGGAGATGCTCGGCGGCAAGATGTACACCCCTATGGAGCGTGAAGACTGGGTCAGAATCGCGGTCGGCATTTTCCTGCACGGCATGCGAAACCGCACGGATGAGACGGCCTCCGAACTGCGGGAGAAAGGGTAGCCAGCGTGGAAAGATTCGCCAACTTCATCTACACGAAGAGCAAGTTCATCATTGCGCTGGTTCTCATCATCAATCTGGCTGCGGTGGTCTCACTCTTCCGCATCAGCATCGACACAGATATCACCGGCTTCTTTAGTGAGGGCAACGTGGTCTATGACGAATACGTGATGCTCACTGAAAAGTACGACATCTCGGAATCGCTCGTGTTGCTCATCGAAGATAATTCGTCGCTGCTCTCCGAAGAGAACATGACGGCCATCCAGACGCTGGTCGTGTCTGTCGAGGAAATCCCCGGCATCAACGAGGTGCAGAGCTTCCTGCCGAAGAAGTACCCCTCGGGAGGCATCCTCCTGGACGTGGATGAACGCTTCATAGAGCGGCACTACGACGTACTCGAAGATTACACGCGATACAGCTACCCTGCGGCACACCAGTTCCTATCGGATGACGAGGGCACCGGCGTCATCTCGCTCACTCTGAGCAACGACGCAAATGGCGCGGAGATTGTCGACTCGCTCGAAAAGCTTGTAGCACAACACCCGGACATGCATATCTCCCTGGCGGGAGACTCCGTCATCGGCGCCACGCTCGAATGGTATCTCCTCCGTATCATCTTCCTGCTGCCACCGGCGGCAGCCACACTGGTGCTGTCTGTCTTCTACCGGATGCTGCGCAACGTGCGACTTACTCTCCTCTCGATGTTGCCCGCCGCGTTCGGCACACTGTGGACGCTGGGCACCATCTTCTTGCAGGGAGAGGCGGTCAACATCGTGACTGCTATCAGCCCTATATTCATCCTGGTGATGGGCTCGGCCGATGGACTGCACTACACCACGCATCTGCTCGAGAAGATGGCTCTGAACTCCGACCGGCGCACGCTGACCCTGGAGACGATGCGGATGGTACTCAAGCCCATCATCCTCACGTCCGTGACGACCATGGCGGGATTTGGCTCACTGGCATGGTCGGACCTCGAACCCATCCGGCAGATGGGCATCTACGTTCCGCTCGGGATCGGCTACGCATGCCTGCTCTCCGTCTTCTTCCTGCCGGCAGTCCTGTCCCGCATTGAACTGCCTGCGGGCGCCCCACTGGAGCAAGGAGGCATCATCGGATTCTTCGTTACCCTGTCGCAGCGTAAGCGGACCGTCATGGCCGGCGTCGCACTACTCCTCGTTGTCTCGGCGATTAACCTGCCCAATTTGAGGGTCGTCACCGACCCGCTTCTCTACTTCAAGGAAGGCTCGGACATACGGCAGACGTTCCAGACGGTGGAGGATACGTTTGGAGGGGCGCTCGTCATGATAGGGGAGATTCCGGCCGCGCGTGGACTGGACACGCTCCGCGATGCCGACGACGCCGAGGCTGTACTGGACATGGAACGCGACCTTGAGCGGATGCAGGGCGTAGTATCCGCCCGCTCACTCTTCGACATCGTTCAGCAGACATACGAGGCCCAGACGGGACGCTTCGGCTACCCTGAGAGTCCTGCGGCAGTCAGCCTCATCATCAAAGCGATGGATGAGGAAGACCTCGCCCCCTGGTACAGCCAGGATGGGTTGCGGCTGCTGGCGAGGACGAAGGACCTCGACTCCGAGGATGTTGACGCACTGCAACAGTTCCGGGACGAACATTCCGAACTGCGGATACTCAACGGCACGCCGATGCTCTACAACGAGATGAACCGGCTTACGGTGCGCAGCCAGGTGCAGAGCCTTGTACTGGCGCTGGTGCTCGTGTTCATCATGCTCGTGATTGCCTTCCGCGACCCTCGGGCTGCCGTGTACGCCCTCGTGCCGATCATGGTGACCATCGTCGCTATCATGGGGGCGCTTGTAGTGACCGGCTACAACCTCAACATGGTGACGGCAACCCTCTCGGCGGTAACGGTCGGCGTTGGAGTTGACTATGCAATACACCTCATCTCCGGCATCCAGTACTATCGTGCCCGGGGCATGGTAGTAACAGATGCCATCGAGACCGCGCTGCGGACGGTCTCCCGCCCCGTGCTGGCGAGTGCGTTTGGCCTGTGTGCAGGCATCTCTATCATGTTCCTCTCGCCGCTCCACATCCATACTGAGGTGGCAACCGTAATGTGGGTGGCAATGACGATCTCCTCAATCAGCGCACTCTCCCTCATTCCCCTCTTCTACAACGCGCGGTCCAAGCGAGACTCCAGCTAGGCATTCGTTGTTGACAGACACAGACGTTTCAGTGATTATTCTCGCCGGAGGTAGATGATTCACATGGCAGCAGAACTCAGTTCAATCGCCGAGGCAGTACAACCATCCGCGACCCTCTCACTGAAGGGCGAGATAGGCCGTATCGAGAAGACGTACGGCGTGAACATAATCGACATGACGGCCGGACAGCCTGATATCGGGCCCACGCCGGATGTCATCGAGGCCCTCATGGAGGGAGGCAAGCTTCACAAGTATGGCCCCGTGCCCGGCGAGACAGGTCTTCGGGCGCTGCTTGCGGAGATAGTCAAGAAGGAGACGGGCGCGCGCTTCGAAGCAGGCCAGATTGTCCTGACAGTGGGCGCGAAAGGCGGCATCGACGTCACCATGCGCGCTATCCTGGACCCGGGCGACGCGGTCGCCATTCTCGCCCCGTTCTGGGTCACCTACCCGGAGGTCGTCGCCATCAACGGAGGAAAACCGGTGTCGGTCGACTCGACACCTGACCTCAGGCCGGACCTCGCCAGGCTCGAGGCAGCGGTACGTGACAACCCGACCAAGGCGATTCTGTACAGCTCGCCCAGCAACCCGACGGGCGTTGTCTACACTCGGGAGGAGCTGGACGGCATCGCTGCCATCGCGCGCAAGTTCGACGTCTGGCTGATTGCCGACGAGATTTACCGTGAGTTTGCGTTCGACGGCAGGACGGCGCCGAGCCTATTCTCGGCCGAGGACCTGTACGCGAAGGCCGTCCTCATCGATGGCCCCTCGAAGCGCTTCGGCATGCCCGGCTGGCGCCTTGGCTTTGTGGCGGCTCGACCCGACCTCGCCAACGCTATCAGCAGGTTGGCGGGACACACCTCCAACGCGTCGCGTCCTATCCAGGCCGCCGTGCAGGTCGCCTATGGCAGCGAGCAGGCGAAGCAGGCGACTGCGAAGATGGTGAGCCGCTACCAGCAGAACCGTGACCTCGTCGTCGAAGAGCTCAACAAGCTCGACGGCATCAAGTGCCCGACGCCTGCGGGTGCGTTCTATTGCTTTCCGGACGTCTCCGGGCTCTACGGCCGCAGCTACGAGTTCGACGGCGTCACGAACAAGATAGAGAACTCCACCGACTTCAGGAACTTCCTCCTGAGGAAGGCCAACGTGGCCACAGTTGAGGGCGGGCCGTTCGGAATGGACAGCCACATGCGCCTCTCGCTGGCCATCTCCCGGGAGGACTGTGTCGCGGCCCTGCAGAACATCAAGAGGGCCGTAGGCGAACTCGTCGGCTAGAGATTAACCGCGATTCCCTTCGACGCGAGATAACGCTTGGCTTCGCCGACCGATATCTCGCCGAAGTGGAATATCGACGCGGCGAGGACCGCCGAGGCCTTGCCCTCCGAGACTCCCTCGTAAAGGTGCTCGAGAGTGCCCGCGCCGCCTGACGCGGTCACCGGAATGCTGACGGCCTCCGCAACGGCTTTCGTCATCTCGATGTCGTAGCCGTCCTTCGTGCCGTCGGCGTCCTTGCTGGTGAGAAGAATCTCTCCCGCGCCAAGCTGCTCCACCTTCTTCGCCCACTCAACCACGTCGAGTCCGGTCGCCTCGTAGCCGCCGCTCACAACGACTTCCAGCCGCGGTGCGCCTGACCCTGGAGGGTTCTTCTTGCCGTCTATGGCCACAATCAGGCGGGAGCTGCCGAACTTCTTCGCTGCCTCGGCAATCAGCTCCGGATTCCTCACGGCGGCCGTGTTGATGGACGCCTTCGCGGCGCCAAGGTCGAACAGCGCCTGCATATCCTCGGTGCTTCGGATTCCACCGCCGACTGCGAACGGCGTGGACACAGCTTCGGCCAGTTTCCTGACCCATTCCATCCTCGTGCTACGGTTCTCCACCGTTGCCGCGATATCCAGGATGACGATTTCGTCGGCTCCCTCGCTCTCGTAGGCCTTCGCAGCCTCGACTATGTCACGGGCATCGCGCAGGTCCTCGAACTTGATACCCTTCACCACGCGGCCCTCTTTGACATCGAGACACGGGATTACTTTCACTGTTTTCATCGATTGCTCCCTTCTCTTTCCGGTGACGGCTACGGTACTATCTTAGCATTGCCTGAGAGGGAGAAGGCCGTGGACAGAGAGAGCGGGCTGAGCGGAACTGGAATCACTGCCGTAGTGCTTGCCGGAGGGAAAGCGACACGTCTTCGCCCTCTCTCCCTGTCGCGACCCAAGGGCATGGTGCCGGTGCTCAACAGGCCCTTCATGGAACATGTCCTTGCCTACTTCCAGCAGTATGGCATCACGAAGGTGGTACTTGCGTTGGGCCACGCGGCCGAGTCCCTGGAAGCACACTTCGGCGACGGCAGCCGCTTCGGAATCTCGATAGAGTACTCGGTCGAGGACGAGCCGCTCGGCACTGCGGGAGCGGTGAAGAAGCTGGAGCCAGTCCTGCATGGCACGTTCATCGTGTACAACGGCGATGTCTACACGACAATCCCGCTGGATGAACTGATTGCGGTTCACCGCGCTCGCGAGGCTGTTGCGACCATCGCGCTGACGCCGGTCGACGACCCTTCACAGTACGGTGTTGTGGAGACAGACGACACAGGCGGCATCAGGCGATTCATCGAGAAGCCCGCGCCCGGGATGACCTCCGCCACTTCCATCAATGCGGGCATCTATGTGCTGGAGCCGGGCGTGTTCCGACACATGAATGAGGGATTCGTCATGTTCGAGACCGACGTGTTCCCGTCGCTCCTTGAAAAAGGTGCGCGGTTCTACGCCCACGATTCCGACGCATACTGGATAGACATCGGCACTCCCGAGAAGTACAGGAAGCTCAACCTTGACCTTGCCGACTGTATCGAGCCCGGGGAGGGAGGCAGTGGGGACGCGAAAGATGCCCGCGTCGTGATAGCTTCCGATGCGCTCGTGCACCCGTCGGCGATGCTGCTGCCGCCGGCAGTAGTCGGTCCGGGAACGACGCTCATGGAAGACGCTTTCGTGCACCGCTCGGTTCTGTGGGAGGGATGCACGATATCCGAACGCGCCACCGTTCGAGACAGCGTTCTTGCCGATGGATGCGTGGTCGGTCCTCACAGCAGTGTCAGCAGGTGCATTCTCGGGGAAGGCACCCACATTGCGGCAGACACTGTCGTGAGTGACCTGAGCATGCCGTAGAGGCGCGGCCGGTTTCGGGGCATACGAGGTCGAGGCTTACGCATGAAGAGGCTCACCGGCCCGGCATCAGAGGCTGCCGACAGGCGCGGGATGCCCGGAAGAGGTCCGGGCTACACATTGAAGAGGAAGTTGATTACGTCGCCGTCCTGCACGACGTAGTCCTTGCCTTCCAGTCTCAGAAGGCCACGCTTGCGTGCTTCGTGCTCATTGCCGCACGCCACGTAGTCATCATAGGTGATGACTTCCGCCCGTATGAAGCCTTTCTCGATATCCGAATGGACCTTGCCGGCCGCATGGGGGGCCAGCGTTCCGCGCTGGATAGTCCAGGCACGGGTTTCGTCAGGCCCGGTGGTCAGGAAGGACGCCAGACCGAGCGATGACAGGCACGCACTCACGACTCGTTCAACACTGCCCGCAGTCGCCCCCACGGCCGAGCGAAACTCGGCCGCATCTTCGTCACTCAGCTCCAGCAGTTCCATCTCGAGCTTCGCACACATTGACAGCACTGCGAACTGCGGATACTGCTTTGAGAGTTCCGCTTCAATCTCTTCAGCACGCTCTATCTGGTCTTCTCCCAGGTTGGCGACAAGAAGCATCGGCTTCGCGGTCAGGAACTGGTACCCGGACAGTATCTTCTCCTGGTCACGCGTGAACGTCTGTTCCCTGATGGGCACATCGTTCTCAAGGTTGCCCTTCATCTCCTTCAGTAGCGCTTCCTCCGCCTGAAGTGACGGTCGCTCGATTGTCTTGGCTGACTTGAGCTGTTCTGACAGGCGCTGAAGTCTGCGCTCGATGATGCCCAGGTCTGAGAACGCCAGTTCCATGTCGAAGTTCGCGATATCTCGCAGGGGGTCGAGTGACTGCAGCGGGTGGGGCACCGAAGGGTCTTCAAAGTAGCGAACGACCAGTAGCAGAGCCTCGGCAGTTGTCAGATACCCCAATACCTCTGGGGGAAGTCCGCTCTTGTCCTGGGTCTCCTTAGCCATGTAGGCCACATCGGTGATATTGACCTCGGCGGGCACTATTCGGGCGGATTTCGTGAGCCGGGCAAGCTCATCCAGTCGCGGGTCCGTAACCTTGCGCACGCCGATATTGGGCTTCAGCGCCGAGGAGTATGACCCTACCTCGGCCACGCCGCCGGTGACGGCGTTGAAGAGCGTGGTCTTGCCACAGTGTCGCAGCCCTACTATTGCAACTTTCATGTCTAAACGCGCCCTCATTCTAACACCGTGCGGCTGTCCGGACACCCGCCTGCGCGCGCCACACCGTGCTAGAATCTGGCGATGCTGTACGTGATTCACGGCCCCGACTCGTACTCGGCACGGAAGCTGCTCGACAGCATCATGTCGCAGCATGCCGGGGACGTTGAGCAGGATAGTCCTCTCTGGCTCGACGCCAGGACAGCCAGGCCGCAAGACGTCCTCAATGCGTGCGGGCAGGTATCCCTCTTCGGCGGCACAAGCCGCGTAGTCCTCGAAGGGCTTCTCTCGAAGTTCGAGGCTCCGAAGTCGGGCGGCGCCCGACCTCAGAGGAGGCGAAAGAAGACGGATGCGCCCGTACTCGGCGAATGGGAGACATTCCCCTCGCAGGCGGCGGCACTGCCGGACACGAGCGTACTTGTGCTCCTGGACGGCGAACTGAAGGGGCCAAACCCGCTTCTGAAGGCACTGCAGCCGCTTGCCGAAGTGAGTGAATGCAAGACGCTCAACGCAGGACAGCTGCAGAGCTGGATACAGGGTCGTGTTGCTGAGTCAGGGGGCGAGTTTCAACCCGAGGCTGTTCGCAGCCTCGCCATGCTCTCCGGCGGCGACCTGTGGCAGCTCAGTGCGGAGATTGAGAAGCTGCTTCTCTATGCGGATGGCAGGCCGGTCAGTGCAGAGATGGTTGATGCGGCCACTGCTGGGACTCCTGCGACGACGATATTCATGCTGGTTGACGCCATCGTTGAGGGGAAAGAGCAGAGAGCACGCAGGTGTCTGGATGCCATGTATCAGAACGGGCTCTCCGCGGGCTATCTGTTCACCATGGTTGACCGGCAACTGAGACTCATCGCACAGGCGCGCGAGGCCGGGGGAACGCGTGGTATGAGGCAGCAGCCCACCGGGGAGCTTGCCAGGCTCCAAGACTTCGCATTGAGGAGAGTCTGCGAGCAGGCTGACCGCTATAGTGTTGCTCAGGTCCGGCATGCTCTCGAGCGCCTGGTGGCAGCCGATAGGGCGGTCAAGACAGGCGCGTCCGGAGACCGTGTTGCCCTGGACCTCCTCATCACTGACCTCTTGCCGGCGACTGCCCGCAGGTAGGAGGCAAGAATCCCGGCCTTGCAGGCCACGCCAATCGCCACGCGTTTGTATGCTAAGATTTTCGTGCACGCAACTTCAACAGGGGCATACACGCATGACAAGCAGCGAACTCCGACAGCTATTCGTTGATTTCTTCATCGAGCGCGGACATACCGCAATCGCCAGTGCCTCACTGGTGCCGCACGGGGACCCGACCCTGCTGTTCACCACTGCGGGAATGGTCCAGTTCAAACCATACTTCCTGGGGCTGCAGAAACCACCGAATGTCCGCCTTGTGTCCTGCCAGAAGAGCTTCCGCACAACCGATATTGACTCGGTCGGTGACAGCTCGCATCTCACGTTCTTCGAGATGCTTGGCAACTTCAGCATTGGCGACTACTTCAAGGCGGAGGCCATCGAGTGGGCATGGGAGTTTGTTACCAGGTCCCTGGGGCTTGCCGGCGACCGTCTCTGGGCGAGCGTCTATCTCGATGACGATGAAGCGTTCAAGCTGTGGGAGGCTGTCGGCGTTCCGGGCTCACGCATTCTCCGCTTCGGGGACAAGGACAACTTCTGGGGTCCTGCGGGGAACTCCGGGCCCTGCGGCCCGTGCAGTGAGCTGCATTACGACCTCGGGCCGGAGATGGGCTGCGGGAAGTCCACCTGTGGCCCCAACTGTGAGTGCGGACGCTTCGTTGAGATATGGAATCTTGTCTTCACCCAGTACGACCAGAAGCCGGACGGCTCACGCACGCTGCTGCCAAGACCCAACATCGACACGGGGATGGGGCTGGAGCGCACCGCCGCAGCCGTGCAGGGGAAGAAGACGGTCTACGAGACAGACCTTTTCAGCGGCCTCATCAACCTGGTGGCGACGACGGCCGGCGTCCACTACGGCGATTCCGAAGAGACGAACAGGGCGCTGCGCATAGTCGCTGAGCACGGCAGGGGCATGTCGTTCCTCGTGGCGGACGGTGTGCTGCCGACCAACGACGGCCGGGGATACGTACTCCGCCGCGTTCTGAGGCGCGCTTCGCTCTTCGGACGACGCCTCGGATTGACCCGTCCCTTCCTGACGGAGGTCGTCGAGGAAGTCATCCGTGAGATGGGGCGACCGTATCCGGAACTGCCGCAGAACAGACAGCTCATTCTCGATGTGGTGGAGGCGGAGGAGAAGCGTTTCATGTCCACCCTCGAGACAGGTGTGGGCATCGTCGACGAACTTGTGGACAGCGCTGTCGCCGCGGGGAAGGACTGCCTGGCAGGCGAGGATGTCTTCCGGCTCTACGACACCTACGGCTTCCCGCGTGAACTCACGGCCGAGATTGCGAGCGAACGCGGCCTGGGAGTCGACGTAGAGGGTTTTGAGGCTGCCCTGGAGAGGCAGCGCGAGACGGGGCGTGCGTCACACGCTTTCCATAGCGGCGCAGACGCGTCGTCGGGCTTCTCCGGCGCGGAGCCGACCACATTTGAAGGCTACGACACGCTGTCATCTCAGAGCACCGTCGTCGCGCTGCTGCAGGATGGCCTGGCAGTGGATGTGGCAGGTGAAGGCGCCGATGTCGATATACTGCTTGCCAACTCGCCCTTCTACGGCGAAAAGGGTGGACAGGTGGGTGATTGGGGACGGCTGTCGAGCTCCGATGTGGAGGTCGACATACGAGGAAGCATCCGCACCGCGTCGGACGCCATAGTCCACAGAGGGCACGTGGTTCGCGGGCGTATAGCAGCCGGGGATACCGTGGCCGCTCACGTGGAAGAGGGCCGCAGGACTGATGTGGCGCGTAACCACACGGCAACTCATCTGCTTCAGGCGGGACTGCGCGCGGTACTCGGCGCACAGGTGGCCCAGAGGGGCTCGCTCGTCGAGCCTGACCACTTCCGCTTTGACTTCTCATGGATGGGGGCGATTGAGGCAGGGCGCGTCCGGCAGGTCGAGCAGTGGGTCAACGAGAAGATACGGGCCGATTTGCCCGTTGCCACCTTCACCGAGTCGTACGACGCGGCGGTACGGGATGGGGCGATTGCGCTGTTCGACGAGAAATATGGAGACAACGTGCGTGTTGTGAGGATAGGGGAACCTGCCGTGAGCACCGAGCTCTGTGGCGGCACGCACGTAAGCGCCACGGGACAGATTGGGCTGTTCCTCATAGTGAGCGAAGGCAGCGTGGGCACCGGACTGCGAAGGATAGAGGCCGTCACCGGTCGTTCAGCAGAGGCGCTGGTGGCGTCTCGGGCGAGCACGCTTGACTCCATCTCCGGCCAACTTGGAGCCACGCCTGATGACGTCTCGCAGCGAGTTGCTGACGTGTTGAGCGAGTTGGACGCGGCGCGTCGGCGGGCCACTGCACTTGAACGGCGGCTGTCGTCGGCGAGCGTCGAGTCGCTTGCCCGGGAGGCGACACAGGTTGCGGGAGTCCCGGTGGTGGCCGCACGCGTGAACGGACTTTCCGTCCCTGTACTCAGAGAGATGGGCGATTCGCTTCGCAAGCTCCTGGGAGACTCCGTAATCATCCTCGCCTCGGTGGAGCAGGACCGCCCGAGTTTCCTGGTGATGGTCTCGTCCGCGCTCACCTCAAGAGGTCTGCACGCCGGGGAGATTGCCAGTCGCGCCGCGCGCATGACAGGCGGTGGTGGAGGTGGAAAGCCTACCATGGCGCAGGCGGGAGGCAAGGATGCCTCAAAGGTAGACGATGCGCTCGAGGAGGCCCGGCGGGTGGTTCAGGAGCAACTGAACGCGCACGCCAACGGATAGGATGCGCTGGCTCTGCCTCGACCTGGGAGAGAAACGGACCGGGGTTGCGCTCAGCAGCCCCGAGGGGACTTTCGCGGTGCCCCTCCTGGTAGTGGAGCACGGCATCGAGGGGCCTTCGCCCGGAGAGATAGCCCGACTGCTGCAGGAGCATGCGGCGGAAGGGCTCGTTATCGGCCTGCCACTGTCCCTCAGCGGGAACCCGTCGCAGCAGACATGGTTCGCCCTCGATGTTGCGCGGCGTATCGCAATGTATCTGGGAACGAGCCTTCCGCTGCCCGACAGCGTTTCCGGACAGGTAGAAAACGGGGACATCGTGGAAGTTGAGGCTGGTCCACATAGTGCGCGAGAGAGCATCACCATCGTTCTGTGGGATGAACGACTGTCAACGTGGGATGCCGGCCGTCTCTTGCCGGACGAGTCGCCACGCAGAAGGGGACCGAGACGCAAACCGCGCCGGCTCGACGCTCACGCGGCTGCGCTTATCCTCCAGAGCTACCTCGACAGCCTGCAACAGGGCCAGGTGAGAGACAGCGACTCGAACCCGGAGGCCGACCTGTCCTAGCGCCCGAATATCTGGCGCGCAATCATCCACTTCTGGATTTCGTTGGTGCCCTCGTATATCTCCGGGCCTTTTGACTCACGGTAGATGCGCTCCACCCTGTAGTTCGTGTCGTCGGCGCCCAGGCGCGAGATGAAGCCGTATCCTCCGAGAATCTGCACTGCGTCGCGCGCCATGTCAGCTCCCACCTGTGTTCCATAGTACTTCGCCATGGCCGTCTCTGGCTCAGGGAACTCCTCGCCTGCATCGTGACGCAGCGCTGCCTTGTAGCACATGTCTCTTGCCATGCTGATCTGTGTGGCTCTTTCGGCCAGCTTGAACTGCCAGTACTGCAGGTCAGCCAGCGTCTTGCCGTACATCTGCCGCGCCTTCATGTGGTGGACGCTTTCGTCGAACGCGCACTGCGCCATGCCGACGCCGGATGACCCGACGGCGATACGTCCTCTCGTGAGCGTGCCGAGCGCCACCCGCATGCCCTTGCCGACCTGCCAGATAACGTTTGACGCAGGGACGTGTACTCCCTCGAAGACGATGTCGGACGCCAGGCAGCCGTGCATTCCCAGCTTCCGGTCGGGAGGGGGAACGACGATGCCGTCCTGCTTCATGTCGATCACGAGCATCGTGAGCTTGCCCTCAACGTTCACCAGCACGGACGCGAAGTCAGCCATGCATGCGTTCACTATGAACCGCTTGCGGCCTGTTACCCTCCAGCCATCGGCTGTCGGCTCGGCCACGGTGCTTATGCTGGAAGGACTCACGTCGCTGCCCGCCTCGGGCTCGGTAATGGCCACGCAGCCCACCTTCTCCCCCGTCATGAGAGCCGAGAGGTAGGGCATCTTCAGTTCAGGCGACGCGTACTGCAGCGCACGACCGGAGATCACGCCCTGTCCGTCGTACATGATGGCTGCGGTGTTGCTGACATACGCGAGTTCCTCCATCACCACCGCGGTGGCCAGCATCGGAGTGGCGTAGCCGGCCCCCTGCTCGTCCGAGGCGAATGGAACGCGATAGAGGTTGAGCTCCGCCATTCTCTTGAAGAGGTGGCTCGGGAAGTTGGCTATCTCCTCAACACGGTCCTCCATCTGCGGCACGACGGGCGCCACTTCTTCTTCGGCGAATTTGCGGACCTTTGCGCGAAGTTCTTCGACCTCGGGAGGCACTCCCATGCTGTGGTGGATTCGATCATGGATTCTCTCGACTGGCTGCATTCTGTACGTCTCCCCCCGGTCCACGACTGATAGGCCATGCGTCGCGGCCCGATATATCTCGCGTGGTGTCGACTAGTTCACGAAGCCTCTTCCGAATATCTGGCGCGCGATGGCCCGTTTCTGGATTTCATTCGCGCCCTCGTAGATCTCCGCTACTTTGCAGTCCCTGTATATCTGCTCCACCCGGCAGGTTGAGCCATCTGCGCCCAGCCTGGTGATGAAGCCCAGGCCTCCGAACACCTGGACGGCCTCCCGGGCCATGTCTCCGGCGACCTGGGTGCCGTAGTACTTGGCCATCGCTGTCTCCGGCTCGGAGAACTCCTCACCCTCATCATGGCGCAGCGCTGCCTTGTAGCACATGTCTCTTGCCATGCATATCTGAGTCGCCCTCTCCGCCAGCTTGAACTGCCAGTACTGCATGTCCGCCAGCTTCCGACCGAAGGCCGCTCGCTCTCGCATGTAGCACACGCTCTCGTCGAAGGCCGCCTGGGCCATGCCGACGCCGGACGCGCCTACCAGCACCCGACCCCAGGCCAGAGCCTGCAGCGCTATGCGGAGGCCCTCGCCCATGTCTCCCAGCAGGTTCTCCCCCGGTACCGCAACATCTTCGAACCAGACGTCGGCGGTCAGTTGCACCCGGTTGCCCGTCTTGAGGTCGGGAGCACCGACCGTCACTCCTTTCGAGTGAAGGTCCACCACCAGCATGCAAAGCCGCCCTTCGATGACGCACAGAGTTGTCGCGAAGTCACCGACCGGCGCATTCGTGATGAAGCGCTTGTGCCCGTTCAGATTGAAGAAGCCGTCCCGCGGCTCCGCTCGCGTCAGCACCGTGTCGACCCTCAAGTCGCTGCCGGCATCCGGCTCCGTGATTGCCATGCAGGCGACCTTCGAGCCGTCAATCAGTGGCTTCAAGTACGCTGTCCGCACAGGCTGGGTGCCGTGTAGCAGGGCGATGCCCGGCAGGACACAGTGGTCGTCGTAGATTGTGGCCAGGCCGTCGCTGGCATACGAGAGTTCCTCCATCACCACGGTCGCGCCGGACAACGGATAGCCGAGGCCTCGGCCCCAGCAATCACGCGTGAAGGGTATTCGAAAGAACTCCAGTTGCGCCATCCGTTTGAACAGCGGCCACGGGAACGCATCGCGATTCTCAACCACCGTATTGAGTTCACCCGCTACAGGGAGCACCTCGTCATCGACGAAGCGACGGACTTCCGCGCGTAGCTCGCGCGCCTCTTCAGGCAACAGCCAGTCGTGGCATAGCTTCTGCTGCAGCCTCTCAGGCCTGTCGTTCATGCCGAGCCCCCAGCTTCGAAACGAGAGCGAATTGTTGTACAATAGCGTCACCCGTGGCTTCGGGTCAATGGCGGAGCCGACCAACGGCTCCTGACGACAGGGAGGTGTTCGCTCGTGAATTCAGGAGATGCCAAGCAGGAGATGATTCAGAGAGCCTCAACCCTGGCAGGTGACTATGAGGAGGAGTCCGTCAACTGCGCGCAAGGTACCCTTGCCGGCCTCATGGAGGCCTTCGGTCTTGAAGGAGGCAAGGAACTGTTGAAAGCGGCCACCTTCATGCCCGGCATGATGAGCCGCAGGGAGACCTGCGGTGCGATACTGGGCGGGATGATGGCGCTGGGCCTCAAGTATGGACGCGACAAGCTGAGCGACCCTTCGTGGAGCACCCCTGAGGCCAACGAGGAGATGTTCAGGGTTCGCGAGAAGGTGTACCGCTACTGCGAGGCCTTCAAAGCTGAGTTCGGCAGCACGATGTGTGGCGACATCCGCCCACAGATAATGGGCAGAGAATACGACACCATGATTGCTGAGGAGAGGCGTCAGTTTCTCGAGGACGGTGGGAGGAAGAAGTGCCGTATTCCACCCGAGGCGGCCGCAAGGATAGCCGCGGAGATAATGCTCGAGGACGAGGACTAGGGGACAGGTGCCTGGTGTCTCATCGAGGGACACCGGCTTCATGATGCCGGTGGAATCCGAGTTCGTGTGCTGCAAGCGCACGACAGGCTTCTCCCGGCCCACAGGCACAATTTACCAGGAGTGATTGCTCATTGCTGAAAACGCACAGTTGCGGAGACCTTCGGAGCACACATGTCGGAGAGACAGTCTCTCTCGCCGGCTGGATAAACCGTCGTCGTGACCACGGCGGTGTGGTGTTCATCGACCTGCGGGACAGTACCGGAACCGTGCAGGTCGTCTTCGACCCGGAACGTTCAGACTGCCACGACGACATCGTACATTCTCTTCGGGCGGAGTATGTACTCCGTATCTCCGGGAGAGTAGTAGCCAGGCCGGCGGGGACCGAGAACACCAGAATCGCCACAGGTTCGGTGGAGGTGGTCGTGCAGGAGGCGGAGGTCCTGAACGACTCGCCGACACCGCCGTTCTACATCAACGAGGACGTGGAGGTGGACGAGAGCCTGCTGCTTCGCTACCGGTACCTCTACCTTCGACGCCCGCGAATGCAGGCGAACCTCGTCCTGCGGCATCGCATGGTGAAGGTTATCCGTGACTTCCTCGATGCCAAACGGTTCCTCGACATTGAGACACCGATTCTAATTAAGAGCACGCCAGAGGGGGCACGCGACTATCTGGTCCCCAGTCGCATCAACCCCGGCAAGTTCTACGCCTTGCCCCAGTCGCCACAGCAACTGAAGCAGATTCTCATGGTTGCCGGACTTGAGCGCTACTACCAGATTGCGCGATGCTTCCGGGATGAAGACCAGCGCGCGGACCGCCAGCCGGAGTTCACCCAACTCGACCTGGAGATGAGCTTCGCTGACGAGGAAGACATACTCGACCTCATGGAACCTATGATGGTCGACATAATGGAGACGGTGCGACCCGATGCGACCTTCCCGCAACCTTTCCCCAGACTGACCTACGCAGAGTCGATGGCGCATTACGGCACTGACAAGCCTGACTTACGCTACGGCATGAAGATAGTCGACCTGAGTGATTTCGCTGCGAAGACCGGTTTCGGAGTGTTCACTCTGGCAGTCCAGTCGGGCGGCGTCGTCCGCGGCATCTGCGCGCCCGGATGTGCAGGCTACACCAAGAGCCAGTTAAATGACTTGATTGAACGGGCTACGGCTGCCGGTGCGAAGGGGCTCGTCACGGTGTCCATTCACGAGGCGTCGCAACCGGATGAAGGCGTCAAGTCGGTGCTGGTGAAGCATCTTGGAGCGGAGCAGATGGCGGAGCTTGTCTCTCGCTGCGGCGCCTCCGACGGCGACCTTGTGCTTATATCCGCCGATACTGAAGCGACCGTTTGCAGGGTACTCGATGTGATTCGCCGCGAGATGGCCGGACGACTGCAGCTTGCCGACCCCAATGTCTTCGCCTACGCGTTCGTGTTGGGATTCCCGCTGTTCGACTGGAATCCGGAAGCCAACAGGTGGGACTCAATGCACCACGCGTTCACGGCTCCGAGAGTCGCGGACGAGACCCTGCTTGATTCGCAGCCGGGCAAGGTGGGAGGCAGGCACTACGACCTCGTGTGCAACGGGAGCGAACTCGGCAGCGGCAGTGTCAGGATTCACCGTCGACCCCTCCAGCAGAAGGTGTTCGCCCTTCTCGGCTATACTGATGAGCAGGTGGAGGAGCGTTTCGGCTTCTTTCTGCGGGCGCTCGAGTACGGAGCGCCGCCACACGCCGGCATCGCAATCGGCATCGACCGTCTGGCGATGCTTCTGGCAGGGGAAGAAAGCATCCGCGAGGTCATCGCCTTCCCGAAGAACCAGAGCGCCGCTGACTTGATGCTCGACAGTCCCTCGTCTGTTGACCCGGCGCAACTCGATGAACTCAACCTGTCACTGAAGAGACAACTGATAGATAGGACATAGCAGCAGCATGAAGAGCACCGCGAAAGAAATCGAACACCGACAGGTAGAGCTTCACATAGAAGCCGAGCAAGAGGAATACGATGCCGCCCAGGCAGAGGCATTCAAGCATCTGGCCCGCAAGACCAGCGTGCCGGGATTCCGGAAGGGCAAGGCGCCACGGCATATGCTGGAGCAGTACATAGGACGAGAGGCCCTCGTCGATGAGGCGATTGAGCACCTCCTCCCCGTACTCTATGAGCAGGCCCTTGAGGCGCACGACATCAACCCCATTGCCATGCCAAGTATCGCGCTTGAGCAGCGGGAACTTCCTGTGTTCAACGCCACCGTGCCGCTCGAACCACGGGTGAAGCTCGGAGATTTCAGGTCCATCAGGGTGAAGCCGGAAGAGGTGGACGTCACCGACGAGCACGTCCTCGCCGCGCTCGAGCGAATGCGCGAGAGCCAGGCCGTCCTTGAGCCGGCAGAACGTCCACTGGCATTCGGTGATTTCTCGACGCTCGATGTCAAAGCTACTGTTGACGACCAGCCGTTCCTCGACCACAAGCAGGTGACCTATGAGGTAGCGGCTGAATCGCAGATGCCCATCCCCGGTTTCGCCGAGAGCATCGTGGGCCTATCGAAGGACGAATCGAAGGACTTCACGCTGAAGATACCCGACGACTTCCGCATCACCGAGCTTGCGGGCAAAGACTGCGTCTGCAGCGTGACCGTGCACCAGGTGCGACAGAAGCAACTTCCGGAGCTGGCAGATGCGCTTGCGGAGACCTTCGGCTTCGACAGCCTTGATGCGCTCAGAGTGAAGGTGGGCTCTGATCTGGAGTCAAACGCCCGGAGCCAGGCGCGCACAAGCCTCATCCATAGCGCCCTCGACGCCATCGAAGCTCAGGGCGAGGTGGATTTTCCTCCCGTCATGGAGGAGAGGGAGACCGACGAGCTGCTGCTTGGTGAGGCAAGGCAGTATGGATTCAAGAGCGTCGACGACTACCTGCGCATGAGCAACAGGGGTCTCGAAGAAGTGAGGGAAGCCCTTCGGCCTGTTGCGCACAAGCGCATCGCCAACGGCCTTCTGCTCAACGAGATTGCCCGGGAAGAGCAGATTGAAATCGACGCATCCGAAGTGGATAATAGAGTCGAGGAGCTACTCAGCCAGGCTCAGGACAAAGAGAAGGTGCGCGAGTACCTGGCCGCTCCGGAGATGCGAGAGTCCCTGGAGAATCGGCTTCGCACCAATCGGACGCTGGACAGGCTCATCGAGATCGTGACGGCTGACGCTCCGGAGACGAAGGGAGCTTCGGAGACGAAGGTAGCTTCGAAGACGAAGGGAGCTTCGAAGTTGAAGGGAGCTGCGAAGACGAAGGGAGCTCCAGCGACGGAAGAAGCTCCTGAGACGGCGGAGGCGCCGGGAGAAACGAGCACACCGGAGGGAGAGGAGAACAATGGATAGCCTTTCTCAGATAGTGATACCAACCGTGACCGAGACAGGTGCACGGGGAGAACGAGCCTACGACATATACTCGTTGCTGCTTCGTGAACGCATCATATTCCTGGGTACAGCCATCAATGATCAGGTCGCGAACCTCATTGTTGCGCAGCTTCTGTACCTGGACCGTGAGGACCCTGACAAGGACATCAGTCTCTACGTGCACTCGCCGGGAGGGGTCATCAGCGCCGGTCTGGCCATCTACGACACAATGCAGCTGCTGAGATGCCCCGTGTCCACCATCTGCGTGGGTCTTACCGCCAGCATGGGTACGGTGATCCTCTGCGCCGGGACTAAGGGCAAGCGCTATGCTTTGCCGAACGCGACAATCCATCTGCACCAGGCAATGGGTGGTGCGCAGGGGCAGGCCTCGGATATCGAGATTGCGGCTCGCGAGATTATGCGGCTTCAGGAGAAGATTCGAGACCTCCTCGCCAAGCACACCGGACAGAGTATTGACAAGATCTCGCATGATATCGACCGGGACTTCTACCTCGATCCGGAGCAGGCCAAGGAGTATGGCCTTATCGATGAAATCCTGACGAGGCCGGAGAAGAAATGAACATACCAAGTTCACTAGCAGACTGGGCGCCCGCACAGCCCCCGGCCGCTTCTGAGTCGTTCGGGGGACTTGGCGCCGTGGGCCTCGGCGTTGTCATATTCATCGCCGTGTTTCTCGGCATCGTATTCGTGTGGCTGATCAAGAACACCGGCCGCAGGGACTAGCGACCACTTGCACAGGTCCCTCCATGACGCCTGACCGAGCGGCCCGGTACCTGGGCCATGTGGCTAGTGTGAGTGCCCTGTGTGTTACTGTCTTCCCCCGGGTTGCCCCTCCGTTCTCTGTGCGGCACACACAAAGTCGATTTTTGACTGTGGTATGATTGAGCAGCACTTCGACATAGACACGAGGGTCTCAGTACGCTTTTTCTCTTGGCTCGAATCTGCGCGAAGAAATCGGCCGGGTCCGCTCATTGGGCGGGCACGGCCGTGTTTTTCTCTTCAGGCCGCCGCGGCGGTGAAAGGAGCTCGTCGGTGAGCTGCTGCCATGGCGGCCCATCGACACGCTCATGGGGGAATCTCTATGCTTGACATAATCGTGCCGCTGAAACAGGTGCCCGACATGGAGCGCGTCAAGTTCGACACGGAGGCGGGCAGAATCGACAGAAGTTCTGCAGCCGGAGAGATTAACCCGTTTGACTTGAACGCGCTCGAGACAGCCGTA